>JBAQHW010000215.1:0-2410 GCA_049288525.1 Xanthobacteraceae bacterium | reverse complement strand
ACGAACACCGCGTGCAGCGTCCAGTAAAAATCCTCGCGGGTGCCGACGCCGGCGGTCTTGAGCGCTTCGAGCGCATCGAGCACCGCGCCGGGCCCCACCGGAATGCCGGCGGCGCGCAGCGCGCGGGCGAAATAGAGGACGTTCTCGGCAAGCCGGCCTGGGGGTTGCGGGTCTGTCATGACGGCGCGCCGCCGCAGGCTTGCGCGAAGCCGCAGCTTGGCCTAAAGGCTTCGGCCGACGCGGCTTCGACCGCGCCGTAAGCGTTCACGTCAGTCAACGCGCCAGAACGATCGCAGCCCGCACGTCGCGGCTGCCAGCGATTAGGCGCTTGGAGCTTTGACGTGACGCGCATTTTCAAGCTTTTCATCTCCCCGTTCACCACGTTCCGTGCCGCGCCTCCCGCCGCAAGGGTCGGCTCGTTGCTGTTCTTCCTTGCCAGCGTCGCCGATGGCACGCTGATGCCGTTTTTTCCACTCTGGGCGCACTACGACGCCGGTATTCCCGTGCAATATATCGGTTTGCTGCTCGGATGCTATGCGGGCGGCGAACTCCTGGCGACGCCCTTTGTCGGCGGTATCGCCGACCGGGTCGGGCGGCGGCCGGTGCTGCTGGCTTCGACCACTGGAATCGGCGTCGGCTTTCTCCTGTTGTACTTCGCTCCGGGGGCCATCGCCACCGCCGCCGCGCTGCTGGTCATCGGCCTGTTCGAGAGCGTTCTGCATCCGACCGCGGCGACGGTGATCACCGATGTAGTGCCGGCGGACGAGCGCCGCGGCCACTTCGCCATGACGCGGATGATGTCGAGCGCCGGGCGGATCATCGGTCCGGCGCTCGGCGGCGTACTGGCGCTATGGTCGCTGCATCTCGTGTTCCTCGGCGCCGCCGCCACCATCCTGACCGGCGCAGTGGCGGTCGCGGTGCTGTTGCCGGAGACGTGGCAGGGCAGCGGCGATAGCGAGGAAGACGACGACGACGAAAGCTTCACCGCACTCGGCGCGGCGCTGCGCGATCGTCGGCTCGCCGGCCTGTTACTGTCGATTTCCGCGCTCGAAATCGCCGTAAGCTGGATCGAGGCGGTGACGCCGCTCTACGCCACGGCAACTAGCGCCGTCACGCCGACCGGCGTCGGGCTGTTGTTCGCCTTTGCCGGCGCGATCGGTGTCATCTTCCAATTGCCGGTGACGCAGGCCTCGCAGCGCATCTCCGGCTTTGCCACCGTGCTAGCGAGCGGCGCCATCGAAGCGATGGCGTTCATCTTCCTGCTGCCATCGCCCGCGCTACCGCTTCTGCTCGCTGCGATCACCTGCATGTCGTTTGCGCGCATGCTGTCAGGCCCGCTGGTTCAGGCCATCGTGTCGGAACTGGCGCCGCGCAACGCGCAGGCGACCTACCAAGCAGCATTCTCGGTGGTGTTCGATCTGAAAGACGCCGCCGGCCCGGCGCTCGGTACCTGGCTCTATGCGATATCCACGACGCTGCCGTGGGGCACCGGGATTGCCGTCTCCGTACTCGCGTCGGGCGCGTTGGCGGTCGCGGCGCGGCGGCATGAGGCGGCGCAAGCCAAAACGCCGTAAGACCGGAGCGCCCTACTCGGCCGCGCGCAGCTCCGACTTCACCTCGTCGAGCAGTTCTTTGACCTTGGAGCCGTCGAGCTTGGCGATGTCGTCTTGATACTTGAGCAAGACCCCGAGCGTATCCGAGACGGTGGCTGGATCGAGCGCCACCACGTCGAGCTCGGACAGCGCCGACGCCCAGTCGAGGGTTTCGGCAACGCCCGGCGATTTGAACAGATCTTGTTTGCGCAAGCGCTGCACGAAGGCGACGACCTGCTCGGAGAGCTTCTTGCCGACGCCCGGCAACCGGGTGCGCACGATGGCAAGCTCGCGCTCGGCCGACGGATACCCCACCCAGTGATAAAGGCAGCGGCGCTTGAGTGCGTCATGGACCTCGCGGGTGCGGTTCGAGGTGATGACCACGACCGGCGGATGGGCTGCTTTCACCGTGCCCATTTCCGGAATGGTGATCTGGAAGTCGCCTAAGACTTCCAACAGAAAGGCCTCGAATGCTTCGTCGGTGCGGTCGATTTCGTCGATCAACAGCACCGGCGGCCCGGCGGTGTCGGGCTCGAGCGCCTGCAACAGCGGCCGCTTGATCAGGAAGCGTTCGGAGAACACGTCGTGTTCCAGCCGGGCGCGGTCGTGCTCGCCTTCGGCCTCGGCGACCCGGATGGCGATCATCTGCGCCGCGTAATTCCACTCATAGACCGCGGTGGCGACGTCGAGACCCTCATAGCACTGCAGCCGGATCAGATGGCGGCCAAGGGTCGTGGCCAGGACCTTGGCAATCTCGGTCTTGCCGACGCCGGCCTCGCCCTCGAGGAAGATCGGCCGCCCCATTTTGAGGGCGAGAA
>JBAQHW010000214.1:0-4156 GCA_049288525.1 Xanthobacteraceae bacterium | reverse complement strand
CTCTTGGCCGTCGGCATTGCGCGCGAGCGCGCCGCGCGTTTTGCTGCTGCCGCCGAGAAACTCGGCTTCATCACCCGCGCCGGTGATCCGCGCCGGCGTATCGTCGCCTGCGCCGGGGCGCCGATCTGCGCCTCGGCCTACATCGCTGCTCGCGCCTTGGCGCCACGGATTGCCGAGCTTGCCGAAATTTCCGTCCATGTTTCCGGCTGCGCCAAGGGCTGCGCGCACGCGGCGCCGGCAAGCCTGACGGTTGTCGGGACGGCCGACGGCTGCGCGCTTGTTGCCGACGGCTCGGCGCGCGACGCGCCGTTCGCCGTCGTTCCGGAGCATGAGCTGACCGCAGCGATCGAGCGTTTCGCCCGCGAACGAAGTCATGAGAACAGCCATGTCTGAACGCGCCGCCTATCTGCGCGACGGCGCGGCGATCTATGAGCGGTCGTTCGCCATCATCCGTGCCGAAGCCGATCTGGCGCGGTTTTCGGCGGACGAGGCCGAGATCGCCGTGCGCATGATTCACGCCTGCGGCCAAGTCGATATCGCGCAGCATATTATGTTCGGCGGCAACCTCGTTGCCGCCGCGCGCGGGGCGCTTAACGACGGCGCGCCGGTTCTGTGCGACGCCGAGATGGTGGCCCATGGCGTCACCCGCGCCCGGCTGCCGGCGAACAACCAAGTCGTTTGCACGCTCAACGATCCGCGCACGGCGGACCTCGCCGCCAAGCAGGCAACGACGCGCTCGGCGGCCGCGCTCGATCTGTGGCGCGATCGCCTCGGCGGCGCGATCGTCGCCATCGGCAATGCGCCGACGGCCTTGTTTCGTCTGCTCGAACTGCTCGACGCCGGTGCGCCAAAGCCCGCCGCCATCCTCGGCATTCCGGTCGGTTTTGTCGGTGCCGCGGAATCCAAGGAAGCGCTCGCCGGAAATCCGCGCGGCGTGCCCTATCTGATCGTGGGCGGCCGCATCGGCGGCAGCGCCATGACCGCCGCTGCCGTCAACGCGCTGGCCAGGAGCGGATTATGAGCGCGGGGAGGCTAATGGGGGTCGGGGTCGGGCCGGGCGATCCGGAGCTGGTGACGCTGAAAGCGATGCGGGTACTCGGCGCAGCCGACGTAATCGCGCATTTCGCCAAGGCCGGCTGCATCGGTCATTCACGCCGTATCGCCGCGCCGCATCTGCGCGAAGGCGTAACGGAACTGCCGCTATACTATCCGGTCACGACCGAACTGCCCAAAGATTGCGACGGTTACCGCGATGCATTGCGCGACTTTTACGACGACGCGGCGGTCAAGATCGCGACACATCTCGACTGCGGGCGTGGGGTTGCCGTGATCAGCGAAGGCGATCCGCTGTTTTACGGCTCGTATATGCATCTGCATGCGCGGCTAGCGTCGCGCTATGCCACCGAAATTGTCGCAGGCGTTACCGGCATGTCGGGCTGCTGGTCCGCCGCCGGCATGCCGATCGCGCAAGGCGATGACGTTTTCACCGTACTGCCGGCGACGCTGCCAGAGCATGAGCTGGCGCGGCGTTTGTCCGAAGCCGACGCGGCGGTGGTGATGAAGGTCGGACGGCATCTGCCGAAACTGCGGCGAGCGCTGGCATCGAGCGGCCGGCTGCCGTGCGCCATCTATGTGGAGCGCGGCACGATGGCGGAAGAGAAGATGATTCCACTGTCCGCCAAGCCTGACGATGAGGCGCCGTATTTTGCCGTTGTTCTGGTGCCGGGTTGGGAGGACAGGCCGTGAGCGGCGGGCGAATTGCCGTCGTCGGCCTGGGGCCGGGCGATCTCCGCTATCTGACGCCGGAAGCGCAAGACGTGCTCGCGGGTGCGGACGCGATTTATGGCTATGGACCCTATCTCGATCGCGTGCCGCCGCGCTCGGGCCAGAGCCGCCATCCGTCCGACAACCGTGAAGAAGGCGCCCGCGCCGCGGCCGCGCTCGGCGAGGCGGCGCGAGGCACAAAGGTCGCCGTGGTTTCCGGCGGGGACCCAGGCGTGTTCGCCATGGCGGCGGCGATCTGCGAGCAAATCGAAGAAGGACCGCAGAGTTGGCGCGCGCTCGATGTTGTCTTCGTTCCCGGCATTACCGCCATGCTCGCGGTTGCGGCCAAGGTCGGCGCGCCGCTCGGTCACGATTTTTGCACACTGTCGCTCTCGGACAATCTCAAACCCTGGACCTTGATCGAGCGCCGGCTCGATGCCGCCGTGAGCGCGGGTTTTGTCATCGCGCTCTACAATCCGGTGTCGCGGGCAAGGCCATGGCAATTCGGCAACGCCGTCGAGCGGCTGCGCCGGAATTTGCCACCGGAGACGCCTGTTGTATTCGGCCGTGCTGTCGGCCGTCCCGACGAGCAGGTCAACGTCACCACGCTCGCCGAGGCCGATGCGGCGCCGGTCGATATGGCGACCTTGGTGATCGTCGGCACGCGGCAAACGCGCGTCATCGAACGGCCCGGCCGCCCACCGCTGGTTTATACGTCGCGCGCCGCGGCGGAGGTCAGCGCATGATCGAGCCAGTCGATCACGTCGTCTATGGTCTCGACCGCCGGCGCCGTGGACACCTCCGGCCGGCGCAGCAGAATGACCGCAATGCCGAGCGCGCGTGCCGCCGCGATCTTGCCATAGGCAGCGTTGCCGCCGCTGTTCTTGGCGATGACGACGTCGATGCCGTGCGTTTCCATCAGCGCGCGGTCATTTGCTTTGCTGAATGGGCCGCGCGCGGTCACGTAGCTGGTGTGCGGCAATGGCAGCGGTGGCTCGACCGGATCGACGCTGCGGATGAGATAAAAGTGCTGCGGGGCGTTGATAAACGGGGCGAGTTCGTTGCGGCCGAGCGCGACAAAAACGCGGCGCGGCGTTTCGCCGAGCGCGCGGACTGCATCGGCCGTGTCGGCGACGCCGGTCCAGCGATCGCCGGCGACGGCTGTCCAGGGCGGCCGGCGCAGCGTCATGAAGGCCACGCCGGTCTGGCGCGCGGCTTCGGCGGCATTTTGGGAAATGACGCTGGCATAAGGATGAGTGGCGTCGATCAGCGCTGTGACGCACTCCGCGATCAGATGATCGGCCAAGCCCGCGGCGCCGCCGAAACCGCCGATGCGCACCGGTACGGCATGCGGCACCGGCGATGCCGTGCGGCCCGCCAGCGACAGAGTTACCGCGACGTTGCCTCGCTTGGCGAGGCGCTCCCCCAAGAGACGCGCTTCGGTGGTGCCGCCGAGAATGAGAAGGCGTGGCATGCAAATTCCTGACCCGGTGCCGCGCGACACTGCCGCATTGCGGCGCTGGCTGTCCATCGTCGGCATCGGCGAAGACGGCATCGAGGGTTTGAGCCCCGTGGCGCGCGGACTGATCGAGCGGGCCGACATCGTGTTTGGCGGCCGCCGTCATCTCGGTCTCGCGGCGCCGCTTATTCGCGGCGCGGCGCGGCCGTGGCCGACCCCGTTCGATAGCGCCGCCGCGGAGGTGATCGGCCATCGCGGTCGGCAAATCTGCGTGATCGCCTCGGGCGACCCGTTCCACTATGGCGTCGGCGCCGTGCTGGCGCGGCACATCGAGGCACGTGAAATGATCGTGGTGCCGGCGCCGTCGGCCTTCTCGCTCGCTGCGGCTCGGCTCGGCTGGTCGCTTCAGCGCACCGTATTGCTGTCGCTGCACGGCCGTATGCTCGACCTGATCCGCCCGCATTTGCAGCCCGCCTCGGATATTCTCGCGCTGACCTCCGACGGGGCCGCCCCGGCAGAACTGGCAGCGCTCCTCGTCGAAGCGGGTTTTGGCGCGTCGCAATTGACCGTGCTCGAAGCGCTCGGCGGTCCGCGCGAGCGCATCCGCGTCACGACGGCCGCGCGCTATGGCTTCGGTACGACGGACGCGCTCAATGTCGTTGCGATTGAAGTCACGGAGGCACCGGACGCGCGCGTCTTGGCGCGGACGCCCGGTCTTGCCGATAATTTGTTCGAGCACGACGGCCAGATCACCAAGCGTGAAGTGCGCGCCGTGACATTATCCTCGCTTTCGCCGCGGCGCGGCGAGCTGTTGTGGGACATCGGCGCTGGCTCCGGTTCGGTCGCCATCGAATGGCTGCTGGCCGATCCGGCGATGCGGGCGATTGCGATCGAGCGGAGGGCAGATCGCGCGGCGCGCATTCGCCGCAACGC
>JBAQHW010000213.1:0-1549 GCA_049288525.1 Xanthobacteraceae bacterium | reverse complement strand
AAGGGCCGCGACAATCTTGCGCGGCAGACCGGCGCCCGGTCGCGACGGGCCGGTCAACCCACGCTCGGTTGATTGAGCCGCTCGCGCATCTCCTTGCCGGTCTTGAAGAACGGCACGCATTTCTGATCGACAGCGACATGAGCGCCGGTGCGCGGATTGCGCCCGGTGCGCGCCGGCCGCTGCTTCACCGAAAATGCACCGAAACCGCGCAATTCGACGCGGTCGCCGCGCGCCATGGCCGCGACGATCTCCCCCAGAATGGCGTTGACGATATTCTCGACGTCACGCTGATAGAGATGGGGATTCTGTGTGGAAATATGTTGAACGAGTTCTGATTTGATCATTTTGGTCCACCGCCCGATCTCTGGTTGGCGATCTCAGATTGGATTGGCCCGCCGGTCAACCGTGCTAATTTACGCTGGCAGGGTGCCAAAGCACCAATAGACCGTCAAGATTGAAAGGTTCCACAGCATCGGCCGCGTTCAAGGCGCCAAGACGCTGCGCCAGCGCGTTGAGGCCGGCCGCGTCGAGCATCGCCGCGGCGGCGGCGTGCAGAAACGCCAGATCGCTGAACTGGCTCGCCAGCGCGTAATTACGCACCGGCAGCTTGGTGTCGACGTGCTTTTCCTTGCCAAGCCAGGCCAGCGCGGTGCGTTCGTCGCCAAGTTCGTCGATCAGCTTCAGTCCAAGGCCCTGATGACCGGTGAAGACGCGGCCGTCGTCAACGGCAGCGAGTTCGGCGTCGGTAAGATGGCGGCGGCTTTGGACCAGGGCCTTAAACCAGGCATAGGAATCCTGAATGATCGCGTTCAACGCCGCTGTGGCCTCGGGGCTGGTCGGCTCGTAACCGTCCGGGGCCGCCTTGAGCGGCGTCGATTTCACCGATTCCATCTTGACGCCGATCTTGCCCAACAGGTCGGAGACGTTGGGATACTCGAACAGCACGCCGATCGAACCGACCAAAGAGGTCTGCTGCGCCACGATATGGTCCGCCGCCAGCGCCGTGATGTAGCCGCCCGAGGCCGCCAGGCTGTCGACCACGACGACCATGGGCTTCTTTTGGCGCAGCCGTGACAGCGCATCGAATAACTGCTCGGAACCGGCGGTGGTGCCGCCGGGGCTGTCGACGTGGACGATGACCGCGCGCACCAATCTCGCATTGCCGAGCTGATCGAGCGCCCGCACGCGATTCTGATCGCCGCGGATCAGGCCCGAGATCGTGACGCGGGCGATGTAGGGACGGACGCCGAATATGCCGACGCGCCTACTCGCCAGCGCGGCCGTTCCAGCGATACCGATGACGATCACCAGGATCGCAAGCACGCGCCAGAACGTCAGCTTGCGCCGCAACCTGCGGCGGTCGACGATGAGGTCGGCATCAAGCGACATAATGTGTTCCTTTCGCTGCCCGCCCCGCTATCCTCATTCGTCGGCGTCTTCCTTTTCGCTCTCCTCGGCCTCCTCGCCCTTGCGCTTGAGCGCGGTGCCGAGAATGTCACCCAGGGTCGCTCCCGAATCGGACGAGCCATACTGGGCGATCGCTTCCTTC
>JBAQHW010000212.1:0-22715 GCA_049288525.1 Xanthobacteraceae bacterium | reverse complement strand
CGCGCAGTGCCGCACCCCCGTTGAACGCGCGCAGCTAAATTCTACCGGTGGCACCGACGCCTTGAATCGTTGACGGCGTCGATCTCAAACGGCCTCCCCGCTATCGCCGGCGAACGCGAAACACGACAAAATGCGACAGGGAAAAATTGACGACGAAGCTCACCAAAATCGCCAACGCCTTCGCTATGTAGATGGGCAAGGCGAGAGTTTCGGCGGCCAATAGCAGGGCGGCCGTATTGGCGAACAGTCCGACCACTCCGACGAGAATGAAGATCAGATAACGGCTCCACCGCAATTGGCGGCCGGACTCCGCGGCAAAAGTGATCGACGAATTCATGATGTAGGAGCCGCTCACCGCGACGGTCCACGACGTGATATTGGCGGCCACCAAAAGCATCGTCCGTGGTGAGCCGCAGCGGCAATCCGCGGCCGCGGCGCCGAACAGCCAAAGCGCGGTTGGCAAGTGCTGGTAGGCCGCTCGCGCCAAGAGGAACACGCTGTAATCGACCGCCGTATTGACGACGCCGACCAGCGCAAACGAAGCCGCCTTCAGGCTGATGGCCCGCCCGTGCCACAGGCTCGCCAATCTGACGCGGATGGCGGCGGCGCGTCCCGCGCTGCGGGCCGAATCGTCGGGCGAAGGCAATCGCATTTGCCGCTCCGCATATCACGTCCGGCGCTCGCCGGCAGCAGTGTCCGTTAACGAATGAAACGCGCGGCCTTTTTGCGACCGCCGCCAGGAGGACACATGGCCGGGATTGCGCTATAGATCGGGCCGGAAAGGGACCGAAATGGCGGCGACCGCCGACTGCAGAGTGACGCCGATGCCGCATGGCCGGCTGGCCGAGCCACGCGCCCAGGGGCTGACGATCGTCGTGCCGGTCTACAACGAGGCGGCGGCCCTGCCACGCATGCATGGCCGACTCGTTGACGTCGTCCGGCGGCTGAGCGCGATGCGGTCGCTGTCGTGCGAAGTCATCTATGTCGACGACGGCAGCCGCGACGGTACGCTGGCCATCGCGCGCGACCTGCCGGCGAGCGGTCTCGACGTTCAGGTGATTTCGCTGTCGCGCAATTTCGGTAAGGAAGCGGCGCTGCTTGCGGGCCTCGACCACGCCCGCCGCGGCGCCGTGATGTTCATCGATGGCGACGGCCAGCATCCGCCGGATCTGATCGAGCGGCTGGTCGGCCACTGGCTCGATGACGATTGCGACGTCGTCTATACCGCCAAGGCCCACCGCGCCAACGAATCGATCCTGCGCCGCGTTGCCGTCAAATCATTTTATCTGTTTTTGAACTGGGGGGCGCGGCCGAAGATTCCGGAGGATGCCGGGGACTTCCGGCTGTTGTCGCCGCGCGCCGCGAATGCATTGCGCCAGTTGCCGGAGCGCAACCGCTTTTTCAAGGGCCTGTCGAGCTGGATCGGCTTCCGCCAATTGCGCATCGACTACGAGCCGGCGCCGCGCGTCGACGGCCGCACCACCTGGAATATGCGCCGTCTGATCGGGCTGTCGATCGACGGCGTCACTTCGTTCTCGGTGGCGCCGCTGCGACTCGCAACGGTGATGGGCACGGTCCTGGCGGCGATCGCCTTCATGTATGGCTTGCAGATCGTCTATGAGACGCTGATCTACGGCGTCAGCGTGCCGGGTTATCCATCATTGTTCGTCGGCGTCATGGTGCTTGGCGGCGTCCAGCTCATCATGATCGGCGTAGTCGGCGAATATATCGGCAAAATCCTGGAAGAGATCAAAGCGCGGCCGGTCTATTTCGTCGCCGAGCATGAGGTGAGGCTCGCCGACCAAGACCTCCGCAACGACGCTGAGGGCGACACCCGCACCGCGGCCGAATGAACGACGCCACGCCAGCCGGGCCGCCCCGCCCTATCCGTATCTGCGCCGACGATTACGGCATGTCGCCCGCGGTCAGCGCCGCAATCCGCGATCTCATCGCACGCCGACGTATCAACGCCACGTCCGTCATGGTGCTGGCGCCAAGCTTTTCACCCGGCGAAGCCGAAGCTTTGGATCGCGCGACGGCGAACCACGCAGCCATCGGCCTGCATGTGACATTGACCGCACCGTTTCACCCCTTGAGCGCAGGGTTCGCGCCGACGCGCGATGGCGCGTTCCTGCCGCTTGCGGCGATGGCGGGGCGCGCGCTGGCGCGTTGGCTCGGCCCTGAAGATTTGGAGCTCGAAATATCGCGCCAGTTCGCGGCGTTTCGCAATGCGTTCCGCCGTCCGCCGGATTTTGTCGACGGCCACCAGCACATCCATGTGTTTCCGCAAATTCGCGGCGCGCTGTTGCGCGCGCTCAAGGATGCCGCACCGCAAGCGTGGCTGCGGCAATGCGGCCGCGCCGGCGCGGCGCGCAAGAGCCTTGCGGATCCCAAGGGTTTCGTTCTCGATGCTCTGAGCGCGCGATTGCGAGGTCTCGCCGCACGCTATGGCGTGCCCACCAATCCGGCATTTGCCGGAACCTATTCCTTCGCGCCCGGTGCCGACTTCGCCACGCTGTTCCCGACCTTTCTCGACGGCCTGCCCGAAGGCGGGGTGGTCATGTGCCACCCGGGTAAAGTCGACAGCGAACTACGCCGTCTCGATCCGGTCACCGATCTGCGCCAGCGGGAATACGATTACTTCCTCGGCGAAGATTTTCCGCGGCTGCTGGCGGAGCGCGGATTGACGCTGGCCTGAAGTCATTCGCGCGCAGCGCCGCGCATGGCCCAAGTGGCCCAATTGGCCGCTCACACGCGGCCTGCCGCGCCGCCTACATGATGACGACCTTGGTGCCGATTTGCACACGGTTATAGAGGTCTTCGACATCGGCATTGCGCATGCGGATACAGCCGGAGGAGACGTTGTGGCCGATGGTCCACGGCTCATTGGAGCCGTGGATGCGATAAAGCGTAGAGCCGAGATATAGCGCTCGCGAACCGAGCGGATTGCCGAGTCCGCCGGGCATGAAATGCGGAATCCCGGGCTGCCGCGCAATCATCTCCGGCGGCGGCGTCCAATCCGGCCACTCTTTCTTCGCGGTGATCGTCTTCACGCCCGACCAGGTGAAGCCGGGCCGGCCGACGCCAATGCCGTAGCGCAGCGCCCTGCCGCCTTCCTCGATCAGAAAGAGAAATTTGTCCGGCGTGTCGACGATGATCGTGCCGGGCTTCTCGTCGCCGTTATAGGCGACGACCTGGCGCATAAATTGCGCATCGATCGGATAATTGGTCTCGTCGATCGGATTGGACGGGTTGTAGGACGCCTGCTGGACCGGCGCCCTGGCCTGCGGTTGCGGCTGCGGGGCCTCGTACGGATAGATTTGCGCCGCCGGAACGTTGATGGTCGGGCCGCCAAAGATCGCGTGCAGAAACCCTCCACCACCGGCGTCCGCCGGCCCGGCGGCAGCCACAGGTTGCGGCGCAGGCTGCGGAGCGACGGCTGCCGGCACTTGCGGCGCCACCGCGGCATAAGTCTGCGGCGCGGCGGGGGCATAGCCCTGCGGAGCGACGGCGTAACGCGGCGCGGCGGGGGCATAGTCCGGCGGAGCGACGGTGTAACGCGGCGCGTAGCCCGGGGCATAATTCGGTGCGTAGTCTTGCGGCTGGCCGTAATACGCCGGCGCGGCCACATAGCGCGGCTGCTGCACGTAGTAGTAATACTGCTGCTGCGGCGGCGGCGGCTGCGCGACCGGCTGGCCGCCATAGGGATAGACAGTGACCTGAAACGGATCGGCCAAGGCCGAGCTTAAAGCCGCAATTGAGACCAAGCTCAGAACAAACGCCGACACGCAGATACGCCGCATTTTTGTACTCGTCACTGAAATTGCACGCTGAGCGCGACGCGCGCGCTCAAGCGACGAGTACGCCTGCAAACCTCGACTGTTTGGTAAATAAATTCCGGCGACGCTTTATTGGTAGATTGTTCATCAAGTTAAAGTTTATTTTTCGTCAACAGCGCCCCGTCTTGGTTAACGGATGGTTTACGTCACCTCTTTCAACACGTGAACGCTGTATTAAGTGGCGAACCGGTATGGGTTAATACGCGCGCGATCCCCAAGACGGATCGGATCGGTTGCGTCGCGAGACTTGGCGGTGGATCGAAATTTGAAGTTGGATTGAAATGGCGGCACAGCGCAAGATTTTTCGTATCGAGAAAACCGCCGCCGCGCGGTTCATGCCGCACGCCAGCGATGCCGCATCGCCATACCACGGCGAAATCATGCAGGCGCTCGCTGCGCTGCAGGCCCTGATGGCAAGCGAGCCGCCGGCTCCAGCGCCCAATGGCCTCGTCCCATCCGGCGGCGGCGCCGTAGGCAAAGATCGGCAGTTGGAAACGGATAATTTGGAGCGCATCGCCGACGAGCTCGATGCGGTCGTTTCCGGCACCGCGCAGGCGACGCAGCGGATTCTCGCTGCGGCCGAAGAGATCGATCAACTCGCCGATAATCTTTCCGCGGCCTTGAAGGGGCGGATGGAGCAGGAACTGGCGCAAGACATCGCCGACAGTGTCCTGCGTATCTTCGAGGCCTGCAATTTTCAGGACCTCATCGGCCAGCGGGTCGCCAAGGTGATGAAGACGCTGCAGACCGGAGAGCCGCCGGTATCGGTCACGGCCGATGCGCCTGCGCTGCACGGCCCCCGGCTCAACGGCGATGCCGGCCACATGTCGCAAGCCGAGATCGACGCGCTGTTCGGCGCGTGAAGCGATCATTCCGAACTGCGGATGAACGCGAAGCAGATGAGCGCGGCCACGGCGAAGCCGGCCACGACCGCCAAGCTACCGGCATCTGAGACGCGGTCGGCAATATAGGTCACGACCACCGGGGCCAGCGCCTGCACCACCAGGAACGGTCCGCCGATCCGCCCGACCAGCCGGCCATAACCGGCGGCGCCGAACAGGGCGAGCGGCACGGTGCCGCGCGCGATCGTCAAAAGCCCATTCGCCATACCGTACAGCACGGCAAACAAAGCGGCCGTGATCACGCTGAACGGCAAAATCGCCAGCAGCGCGAAGGCCACGACGAGAAGCCCGACGGCGGAGCGCGCGATCCATAACGGATGTAGCCGCCGCCCGAATGTCAGCTCGACAATGCGCGCGGCGACTTGCGCCGGCCCGAACAGCATGCCGATGGCGACCACCGTCTCGGCTGGAAGCCCGAACCGTTTGAAGATGGCCAGGAGCTGCGCCGACAATGCCGACGGCACGAAGGCATAGGCGGCAAAGCCGGCAGCGATCAGGATAAAAGTCATCCCGCGCGCCGGCAGAACCGCCGCCGGCTTCTGCTCCGGGGCGAGAACCGGCGGCGGCACCGGTTTGTTGAAGCGCTCGCGCGGCAACGCCAAAGCATGCAGCGGCGCGGCGACGCCGGCGAGCAATCCGGCATAGACCAGATAGGTGCCGCGCCAGCCGACCGCGTCGATCAGATATTGCGTCGCCGGCCAGCTCACGGTCGACGCGAAGCCGCCGGCAAGGGTCAACGTCGTGATCGGCGACCGCGCGCCGGGGCCGAAAATGCGGCCGAGGGTGGCGAAGGCCGGATCGTACAGCGACGCCGCCATGGCAACGCCGAGCACCATCCATGCCGCGAAATAGGTGGGGGCGCCCGGCGCCGCCACCAGGGCTGCCAGACCCGCCGCCCCAAGCAACGACCCCACGGGCATCACGAAGTGGCCGCCCAGCCGGTCGATCGTCGCGCCGATATAGCGGGAACTTAGTCCGCCGACGAGCAAGCTCAACGAAAAGCCGCCCATCGCGAACGACCGGGACCAGCCGTGATCGGCGGCAATCAAAGGCACGGTCAATACCGGCGGATAGAACAGCGCGCCCCAGGCCAAAATCTGGGTAACTCCGAGCACGCTGACCGCACGCCAGGGACCGAAGATGAAGTCGCGAGGGGCGGGCATTTCTGGCTCGTCATTCCGGGCCGAGCAAAGCGAGGAGCCCGCAATCTATAACCCCTGCGCTGGACCTATGGATTCCGAACTTGCCGCCGTGCGGCAATCCGCAATGGCGGTGAGAGCCTACTGTCCCACCGGTCGCATCGCTGGCCGACCGACGGCGCGCGCGGTGCCCTCAGGCGCGCAACGCACATAGACGCCGGTGCCGTATCGGCCGGCGACCTCCGGATCCATCCATTTGAGCACCATGGTGCGGCCATCGAACGAGACGATCTGGCGATCCTGCATGCCGCCGGGCGGCCCGGGCGGCCCGATATAGTTCGCCCCGTTCTGTGAGCCTTTGAGCTGCAACTCCTGCAATTGCGCGGAGTCAGCAAGGTACATCATCACGCCGCCATTCGGTCCGCGCGTAATCTCGACCGGTTGTCCGCATTGCTGGCGCGCCGCGGCGGCGGTACGGGCCAAATCCTCGTCGCGGTGAAATGCGCCGTAGCCCCAGCGGCCGACAATATCCTCCGGCCGGTATTTCGATGGGATCGCCGGCTGTTCCGGCACGGCCGGCGTCGCGGCTTCTTGCGGTGCCGGCGTATTCGAAGTGCAGGCCGAGAGCGCGAGCGCTCCGGCCATCGCGATGCCGTAGGCCAATCGGCGATAGGACGCGCTCATGCAGAGACCCTCACGAGACGGGCGCGAGACGGAAACCGTATCTGTTGTATCGCCCCGACCTTTCGACTTGGTTTCAAATCCCACCCCCAGCATTGACCGACAGAGAGACCAGTCGGCGACGATTACGGCCCGGATGGGGCGATTTATGCGCTCCTCGAACGGCTTGAGCCATTGGCCGGAACTCGTGCGCCATTGTTCCCCTGGCCCGCCGGCCGGCGCTTGGTGCGCGCGGCTCTCGTCCGCGCCGCCTTGGGCCGCGCCGTATTGGGCCGCGGATCGACCAGGGGGGCCGATTTGTGGATGCTCAAACTGCGCATCCGCTCCGGCTCGGTGAAGAAATCTGAATCGGCGCGATAGCCGGCGGCATGAATGCCGGCGATGGCGCAAATATCGTCCATCTCATTGGCGTCGCCGGTGACGCCAACGGCGGCAATCACCTCGCCGGATTTGTCGCGGATAAGCTGGCCGCCACCTTCCAGAAACAGTGGATAGTCGGCAAGATTCTCCACCGAACGCATGAAAAGCGGCTTTTCGTCAGCCTTTTGCAGCACCAGCTTCGACGGCCGGCCGAGCGCCAATGAGGCATAGGCCTTGCCGTAGCAAACCTCGAAACGCAGCATCGACGCATTGTCCTGTTTCTGGAATGCCTTAACTCGGCCGCCCGCATCGAGAACGATCGCGCTCATCGGCCGGCATTTATGCTTCTTTGCCGCGACAAAGGTCGCCGCGATGATGATATTGGCTTCGTCCAAGCTCAGCGCCCGCATTTCCGGATATCCCATCGTTTGGCGGCCACCGCCGGCGCGAAGATTAGCAGCGAAAGTAGAGCAGACGATACCGGGATGGGGTGCGGCGGTTCGCCATTCGGCCGCGCCTGGTGTCCATTGCTTGGCCGCCCCGCCTTGACAGCACAATGCCAACGGCATATCTCCGCCATGCCTCTTAGCACTCCGGAACTGCGAGTGCTAAGATACTGCAAAATAAGCATTTTCCAAAACGCCAAAGGCCGCCTGAGCTCGGCGGCAACGAGGGTAAGTCATGGCAAAAACCAAGTTCCGGCCGTTACATGATCGCGTGGTCGTCAAGCGTGTCGACGCCGAAGACAAGTCCAAGGGTGGCATCATCATTCCCGACAGCGCCAAGGAAAAGCCGTCGGAAGGCGAAGTGGTCGCCGTCGGCCCCGGGGGCCGTGACGAAACGGGCAAGCTCATCCCGATTGGCTTGAAGTCGGGCGACCGGGTGCTGTTCGGCAAATGGTCCGGCACCGAAGTGAAGCTCGATGGCGAGGAGCTCCTGATCATGAAGGAGTCCGACGTCATGGGCGTGATCGCCTGAATCCCAATTCCGTCGCCTTGAGGCGGTCGCGAAGCGGCCCAACCAAGTCGGCGGTTGCCGACTTGGAAACCTCAAAGTCCGAAATCGGGCAACCGATTTCGGGTGGGGCGACGGCTCCAACCGGTCATCCTTCGAGGCTCGCTTCGCTCGCACCTCGGGATGACGTCTAAACCAAACTCTAGGAGCAAACAAACAATGTCCGCCAAAGACGTAAGATTTTCCGGCGACGCGCGCGACCGCATGCTGCGCGGCGTCGAGACACTTGCCAACGCCGTAAAGGTGACGCTCGGCCCGAAAGGCCGCAACGTCCTTATCGACAAATCGTTCGGCGCGCCCCGCATCACCAAGGACGGCGTCACCGTCGCCAAGGAGATCGAGCTCGAAGACAAGTTCGAGAATATGGGCGCGCAGATGGTGCGCGAAGTGGCGTCGAAGACCAATGACGTCGCCGGCGACGGCACCACGACGGCGACCGTGCTCGCCGCCGCGATCGTCAAAGAAGGCGCCAAGTCGGTGGCCGCCGGCATGAACCCGATGGACCTCAAGCGCGGCATCGATCTCGCCGTGGCCGCCGTGGTCGAGGACATCAAGAAGCGCGCCAAGAAGGTCGGCTCGTCGTCCGAGGTCGCCCAGGTCGGCACCATTTCGTCGAACGGCGACGCCGCCGTCGGCAAGATGATTGCCGAAGCGATGCAGAAGGTCGGCAACGAGGGCGTCATCACGGTCGAGGAAGCCAAGTCGCTCGACACCGAAGTCGAGATCGTCGAGGGCATGCAGTTCGACCGCGGCTATCTCTCGCCCTACTTCATCACCAATGCCGAGAAGATGGTGGCGGAGCTCGAAGACGCCTACGTGCTGCTGCACGAGAAGAAGCTGTCGCAGCTGCAGGCCATGCTGCCGGTGCTTGAAAGCGTCGTGCAGTCCGGCAAGCCGCTCCTCATCATCGCCGAGGACATCGAGGGCGAAGCGCTGGCCACGCTCGTGGTCAACAAGCTGCGCGGCGGCTTGAAGGTCGCCGCCGTGAAGGCGCCGGGCTTCGGCGACCGCCGCAAGGCCATGCTTGAGGACATCGCCATCCTCACCGGCGGCCAGCTCATTGCTGAAGACCTCGGCATCAAGCTCGAGAGCGTGACCCCGGCGATGCTCGGCCGCGCCAAGAAGATCGTGATCGAGAAGGAAAAGACCACGATCGTCGACGGTGCCGGCAAGAAGAAGGAGATCGAGGCGCGCGTCAATCAGATCAAGGCGCAGATCGAGGAGACGACGTCCGACTACGACCGCGAGAAGCTGCAGGAGCGGCTCGCCAAGCTCGCCGGCGGCGTCGCGGTGATCCGCGTCGGCGGCGCGACCGAAGTCGAGGTCAAGGAGAAAAAGGATCGCGTCGAAGACGCGCTCAACGCCACCCGCGCCGCGGTCGAGGAAGGCATCGTGCCGGGCGGCGGCGTGGCATTGCTGCGCGCCAAGAAGGCGATCGGCAAGCTGCGCAACGACAACCCCGACGTCCAGACCGGCATCAACATCGTGCTCAAGGCGATCGAAGCGCCGCTGCGCCAGATCGCCGAGAATTCCGGTGTCGAGGGCTCCATCGTGGTCAACAAAATCCTCGAAAACAAGTCGGAGACCTACGGCTTCGACGCTCAGAACGAGGAGTATGTCGACATGCTGGACAAGGGCATTGTCGATCCGGCCAAGGTGGTGCGCGCAGCGCTGCAAGACGCGGCTTCCGTCGCCGGCCTTCTGGTCATGACCGAAGCCATGGTCGCCGAACTGCCGAAGGACGCGCCAGCCATGCCGGCAATGCCGGGCGGCGGCGGTATGGGCGGTATGGGCGGTTTCTAATAAGCCCAACTGTCAGCGAGAATGCAAAGGGCGCGGAGCGATCCGCGCCCTTTTTGCGCTTACGCAGTTTCAGGCGACGACGCGAAGCTGTCGCGCCGCGGTCAATTCCCTCGGCGGGGACAGACGCCACCGCGCATTTCAACACATCAACATTGACCGAGTGTGCGCACACGTCACAGGGAAAATCCGGGAACGCGGCGCTTCGACGCCGCGTTCAATCCACGCGGGCTGAGTCGGCAAACGGAAAAAAGGAAAAACAGGTTCGTGCAGCCGACCATATTCTCGCCGGGCAGATCGACACGCTGGACGCGACTAATCTCAAACAGGCTTTGGTCCGCTGATGGCATGAGCGCTCAGCGCAAGCCGAGACTGCGGCAGCGATCCCGACGCGTGCGCCTGCGCGCTCGCGCGCTTGGCTTTTTGCGCGCGCGGCTTGGTGGCGACGGCTTGCCGCTGCGGCTTGTGTTCTGGGATGGCGAACGGTTCGATTTTTCACCGGCGCCACGGGTCACCATTACGCTGCATTCCAAGCGCCTGATGCGGCTTCTCTTGCGCGGCGATTTCGGCCGGCTCGGCGACGCCTATGTCGCCGGTGAGCTCGGCGTCGAGGGCCCGATCGAGGAGGTTTTGCAAACCGGCATCGTGCTTGCCGAGCGCGTCGGCAGATCGCCGGCGGCGGCGCGCTTGGCAAAGCTGGCGCGGCTTTTGCCGCGGCGACATTCCCGGCGTAGCGACGCCCGCGACATCACCTACCACTACGATGTCGGAAATGCCTTCTATCGGCTGTGGCTCGACGAGGCCATGATCTATTCCTGCGCCTATTTCCGCGACGGCAGCGAAGACATCGATACCGCGCAGCAGCAGAAGCTCGACCACATCTGCCGCAAACTGATGCTCAAGCCTGGTGAACGGCTGCTCGACATCGGCTGAGGCTGGGGCGGGCTGCTGCGCTTTGCGGTGCGGCGCTACGGCGTGCGCGGCACCGGCATCACGCTGAGCCGCGAGCAGCATGATTATGCGCGAAGCGCCGTTACCGCAGATGGGCTCGACGACTGCATCGAGATCCGCTTGGCCGATTATCGCGATTTTGCGGCAGAATCCGGCTTCGATAAGATCGTTTCGGTCGGCATGTATGAGCACGTCGGGCTTGCCAACTTGCCGCTCTACTTCGCGACAGTGCGACGGCTGCTGCGGCCGGGCGGCGCGTTTCTCAATCACGGCATCTATGCCACCGACGCCGCGGGGCGCGCGCAAGGACCGCCGGGCGGCGAGTTCATTAACCGCTACGTTTTCCCCGGCGGGGCGGTGCCACACATTTCCCGCGCCATGTACGAGATCGCGCGCGCCGGGTTCGAATTTGCCGATGCGGAGGATTTGCGGCCGCATTATGCGCGGACGCTGACGCATTGGGTGCAGCGGCTGGAGGCGCGGCGCGAGGAGGCGATCGCGGCGGCAGGCGCAGAGCGCTACCGCATCTGGCGGGTCTATCTTGCCGGCATGGCGCAGGCATTCGACCGCGGCTGGCTGTCGGTGGCGCAGATTCTGGCGTTCCGGCCGGCGGCCGACGGTGCTGTGGCGCGGCCGTGGACGCGCGACTATCAGTATCGCGCCGTCCCGCAGGCGGCGGACATTCCGCTTTCCGGGCGGCTCGGCGGTTTGGAGCAGACAAGTCCCCGGCCGCAAACCGCGCCGGCGCACCCAGGCGCGGAATAGCTTGTGCTCAGCGGCGGCTGAATTCCGCTCCGATGCGTAGCGCAGCCGCAGGAGGGCCGCAGGAGTAGCGGATCGAACGACGGGCGGAACAGAAACGCCGCCGCGCATTTAAACAAATCGACCGAGCGTGCGCACACGTCACAGGGAAAAGGCAGAAAAAGACGGAACGTGGCGCTTCGACGCTGCGTTCAATCCACGCGGGTGAGCCGAGAAACTTGAAAAAGGAAAAAACGTTTATGCGTCATTCGAGAAAATTCCTGCTGGCCGGTGCCGCCTCACTCGTGCTGAGCGCCGCGCTTGCCGCCGCCCCGGCGCTTGCCGCGAATAGCAGCAGTTCCGCGGGAACCGAAAACAATCAGACCGCCGTCAACACCAGCCACAAAGGCGAGACGCAGTCGTTGGTGAAATCCGCCACCGCCGAAGTTAAAACAATGAACAAAAATCCGCAGTTGAAACAATTGCTGGCAAAAGCCAAAGGCGTGTTTCTCGTGCCGGAATTCGGCCGCGGAGCGCTGATCGTTGGCGGTCGCGGCGGCGCCGGCGTGGTCCTGGCCAAGAACGACGGGAAATGGTCCGACCCCGCGTTCTATGATTACGGCGCCATCAGCTTCGGGCCGCAGGTGGGCGGATCCGGGGGCAAGGTCGCGTTTCTGCTGATGACCGACAACGCCGTCGACGCCTTCAAGAGCGGTAACAAGGTTTCGCTCAATGCCGGCGCCGGCCTGACCATCGTCGACTTCTCACACAATGGGCAGGCGTCGTGGGGTAAGGGCGACATCATCATGTGGTCGGACAATTCCGGCGCTTACGCCGGCGCGAATGTCAGCGTCACCGACCTGAATTGGGCCGACAACAACAACCAGTCCTATTACGGTCACAAGGTTCAGCCGGACAAAATTCTTGCCGGCAATATCAATACTCCCGATGCGGCTGCATTGAAGGAAGCACTGACAGGCTAATCAAGCAGCAAGATATGAGATCGGGACCGGCGCACGCCGGCCCCTTTTTTTGCGTTCCCCAGTCAGAACGCAATTTTTTCCAATTGAATTGACGCTCTGACATTTGTTGGTGGCACATGATATTTTTGGAAGCCATTTGCCACTCTCGGATCAAGTCCAAGGGCAGGCATTTTCCGGATCATATCTATCCGCAGCGAAAATCCGGGCCTAACGCGCGGCGCAGCCGCGCGAGCGCCGCACGAGCGGCGTAGGCATCGGCGGCGACGCGTAGCAGAGCGGTGAGTTGCGACGGCCGGGCCAGGATTTCCCAGATCATGGAAGACATGTCAGTGCCGCCGTCCGGCGCCATCGCCAACAGGGCCGCGGGCGGAACCGCGCGGTCGGCCGGATCGATAACCACCCGCACTGCAGCGAACGACAAGCCATGGGAATCCGCCAGCCGGGCGACCAGATGCGATTCCATGTCGACCGCTATGGCTCCGGTCGCCGAATGAAGCTTCCGCTTGTCGGCGGGGTCGGCGATCACGGCATTGACGCCCATGATCGGCCCGTGCCGCGCGTCAGGAATCATCTGCAGGAGCTTGCCCGACCACAGCGGATCGGTCGGCCGCAACGCCGGATAGTCGATGATCGACGAGGCGACGATACAGTCGCCGGGCTCCAGATCCGGCGAAAGCCCGCCAGCAACGCCGAAGCTGATGATGCTGCGACAACCACCGGAAACAGCGACGGGCAGGAGTTCGGCAGCGCAGCGTTCGCCGCCGCGGCAAATCACCAGTACACCTGGCCCGGCGGCAATGCGGGCCTCAAAGGCAAGCCCAACCAGCGCGATCACCGAACTCGCCGGCAAATTGCCGAGCTCAAGTCCCGGCTCGGCAGCATCCAGGGGGCCGTCGCTCACCTCGACGATTTCGTCAACCGCGCCGCCCCAACTGCTTAACATTGCAGCCCAGGCTTGCCACCATCGCAATTGCGAGTCCGTGGTGTTGAAAAAGGTTGACCACGAAGGCGCGGGCCAGGGGCGTGAGGTGGACGAAAGAGCCGGCCAAGAAAAAGACGACCAGGACAAAGCGGAGCGCGACCAGGCAGACCGGAAATTCTTCTTCGACATGGCAGACCTGATACTCGCTATCGCTTTACTTACGCCGCGTGCTCCCGCACCGCCCCGTAGCGGTCTTGCAGTTTGCGGCGCGATAGGAATACCAACGTACGGTCGCGCCACAGCGTATCTGCCCGCAACGCCCCGGCATTGCGTGCGAGCACCATCATCGAGATCAAGATATTCTCGCCGAAGCGATGCACCTGCTGCCCGATGCTACGCGTGCGGCGTACCGCGACCGTCTCGAAGCCAAGACGGCCGGCAAACTGCGTCAGTTGCGCGTTGCGGCACGACGGTTCGAAGGTCATGTTGCCGCAAATGGCGACCACGTCGTCGAGCGCCGGGCGCGACTGCAGAAAAACCGCGAGTTCGCGCAGCGACGCGTCGAACGCGCGGTTGAGCCGGCAGGCCCAGGCCAAAGTCGGCCCCTGCGGCGGAAAGGCCGGAAATTGCTCATTCCAAACATGCAAATTGATGATCCGGGCGCCGGACCGCACTGACACCCCATCTGACAGAATCACATCGTCTTCGTTGCGGGCGAGCTGGATACGGAACAGACAATCGGAACGATGGGTATATTCGAAAACGCCGTAACGCAGGCGCAACCGGTCATCGAGGGCTGTGACGAAGGTCTCGAGCCAGGAATGATCGGGGGGGTTCCCTCTGCCATCCCGGAGAAAAGCGCTGCCGGTGGTCATGAGCATCAGTCATGGAATCAATTCGTCGCCCGCAGATTTAACGCCTGCAATCTCCAATAGTTGCGTTCGGTATTCGACACTAGTGCGGACAGCGGAGGCTCGCTTACCGCTGTTCAGCGGGCCCCGGCATCCATTTCGTCATAAAGGAGCGCAAGCGTCGTTTTGACCGTGAGCGTGACCGGGACCGACAATACGACCCCGACCATGCCGAACAACAAGCCGCCCGCGAGGAAGCAAAATATCACCATAACCGGATGCAACCGCGCGGCGGCGCCGAGCGCCAGCGGGCCGAACAGCTGGTCGATCGAAATTCGCAAAGCGGTAGCGTAAATCGCATAAGCGATGATCGGGCCGATGCCGGTTGCGTAATGCACGGCGACAAGCCCGGCGATCAGGGCGGACGCACCGGGACCGAGCACCGGAATCATCTCGAGAAAGCCGGTGACGAGTGCCAAGGCCGCGGCATGCGGAATGCCGAGCACAAGTCCCAGACCGACGTAGGCGGCCGTGGCGGCATAGGCCACCACCATCAGCACGCCGATGAAATAGCGCTTAAGCACGGGGTCGAGGAGCGACCAGACATGCACGATCAAGGGCCGCTGGCCCGGCGGTACGAGGCGCAGCAGGCCGCGCGCGATGCTTGGCCCGCTTACCAAAAAATAGAACAGCAGGACCACCGACAAGAGAAAGCCGAACATGGTGCCGAACGCCACACCACCGATCACCAGGACGCTACCGGTCTTACCGAGCCAGTTGCGCAAGCCATCGCCGGCGGCCTGCGCCAATTGCGCGGCATCCATCGGCCGGCCCAGCAGGCTTATTTTCGCGCCGCCCAGCATGCGTTGCGCCATCTCGCGCACGATGCTTTCGAAGTCGGTAAAGACCCGCGTCAGTTCTTGCGCAAGCGGCGGCAGCCCCAGATAACCGATCGCCGCCGCAAGCAGCGAAAACACCATGAATACCGCGATCGCGAATACCATTCGCGGCAGCCCGCTCCGCGCGGTCAGCCATTCGATCAAAGGCGTGCAGATATAGGCAAGCAACCCGGCCAATACGAAAGGCGGCAGAATCCATTGAATCTCATACAGCACCAGTGCGACGGCGATCGCCACGAAAATCGTTGTGGTCGTGGAAATTCTGCCCACATGATCGTGATCGCTGCGAACAAGCATCGATCGCTTATTCGGTGCCGTCATCGATAAGCGCGCCCCTTCCAGCTGACGCGGCCGCGCCAGCGGCGGCGAACGCTATCGGCGGCGATGGCGGCGCCAGCCGAATAGCCAAGCGGGAACAAGAGCCCGTACCAAAACGGAATGCGGAAATAGGATGCACCGGCGATATGCAGGCCAAATGCCGCCGCCGAGCCGAGTGCAGCCGGGGCGAGAGCCCAACACGCCTGGGTTTCGCCGCCGGTACAGGCTGCCGCATCGGCGATGGGGACAAGAACCGCTGCCCAGGCCAGGATCACGGCGATGACGGCAATCGCTGCCGTTCGCCGCGGGCCGCCGAGCATTTCGCTCAAGTTTTTTGAAATGCCGATCCACAGTGTGGCCCAGCCGCTATACATGCGCGTCGCCAGCACGTGGCGGCCATCTTGCAGAACAACCCGCCGGCCCGAGCGCTTGACGGCGCGGGCGAGCGCGAGGTCTTCGCAAATGGCGTGTCGAACGGCAGCATGGCCGCCGACCGCCTCGTAGGCGTTGCGGCGCATCAGCATAAATTGTCCGGTTGCCACGGCTTCGTCGCTCTCCGGTGCTTGCACGGCGCGCAAATCCTGGCAGAAGCCGAGCAGATAAAGCCCGCACGGCATAACCAGGCGTTCGGCGAAGCTTTGCAATTCCTGCCTCGGCGCCAAGGACAAGAGATCGAGGCTTTCGGCGGCAGCCGCAGCCATGGCGCTGGCGATGAGCGCCGGCTCGGCCCATACGTCGGCATCGATGAAACATAGCCACTCGGCTTGTTCGCCGACCGTACGTGCGCCGATCCAACAGGCGTGCGATTTGCCGACCCAGCCCGGCGGCAAAGGCGGACTGCGCAGCACGGAAACATGGCGGTGCTTCGCGGCTACGCCCGCGGCGATTGCAAACGTGCCATCGGCCGAATGGTCGTCGACGACCACGACGCTTAGCCGCGATCCCGGATAGTTCTGCGCGACGAGGCTGGCCAAGCAGCGTCCGATATTGGCCTCCTCGTCGCGAGCTGGAATGACGACGGCAACGCTAGGCAAGGTTTGCGGCCCCGGTTCAGCCGGCGAAAGCACGGGCAAGATGTCGCGCTGATGAAACGCCCGCACGATCAGCCAAATCACGATGGCAAGCCAAACACTTGAAAAAAAAACGAGTTCCACGATCACACCAGAAACCACCCGGCAATTGGGCACCCTCAAAGGCACAATCCACGGTGTGGCCATGCGGTTCCGCTGCCGGCAAGCCATTCCGTCAGGCATCCTGCAGACGCACGCGACCGGCGCTGCTAGCGGAGCTTAGCGGAACATCGCTGCGGTTTTTCCGTTCCCCTTATGCGCGATTAAGCGCATCCGGGCTCACGCCCGCAGCCATCCGAAGTGGGAGCGTTTATTTGTATGCGGACCGCCTGCCGCCGCCGCGACTGAGCAAGGTCGAATTTTTCGAACGAGCGGTCATCGTCCTTCTTGTTGCTCTCGTGCCGGTCCTGGTGTGGTTCCTGTTCGATGTCGTTCTGGTCGTCATTGGCGCCATTGTCGTCGCCACGCTGCTCCGGCTGATAGCCGAACCGTTCACGACCTGGGGCAGACTGCCGCAGCCGATCGCTTTGACGATTTCGGGAGTCATCATCGTCGGCGCGGTAGGCGGCGCCGGCTATCTGTTCGGCACCCGAATGGAAGCCGAATTGAGCGATGTATTTCAGCGCGCGACGACCGCCGCAGCGAGCATTACCGCGCAGCTTCAGAGCTCTAATCTGGGCAAGGTCGTGCTGTCACATATTCAAGGTGGTGCCGGCTTTTCAATTCCCGAACTTCTCACCGGCCTGTTTTCGGTCAGCATCACGTTCGTAGGAACGGCCGTTGTCACTCTCATCGGCGGATTTTATCTGGCCGCCCAGCCAGATACTTATCGGAACGGACTTGCGCGGCTCTTTCCGCGGCAATGGCGCGGCAATGTCGACGAAACCATCGAGGATATCGGACGCGCGCTGCACTTGTGGCTGATCGGCGTGCTGATTCAAATGGTGCTGATCGGAACGCTCTCGACCGGGGCCGTTTGGCTCATCGGGCTGCCGTCGCCGCTTGCTCTTGGCGTGATTGCGGGCTTCGCCGAATTCATTCCCTATTTGGGGCCGCTCATCGCCGCGGTGCCCGCCGTCCTGGTCGCGGTCACCAAAGGCGACAATGCCGCCTTTTGGACCATCCTGGCTTATCTGGCGATTCATCAGATCGAGGGTAATCTGATCGTGCCTCTGATTCAGCGTCGCATGGTTTACATTCCGCCGGCCGTGATGCTGCTCGGCCTCGTCACCATCCTGTTTTTGTTCGGCGGCATATCGGTGATTTTTGCCGGGCCGATCGCGGTCATGGTGTTCATCGCGATCAAGAAGCTCTACGTTCGCGATAGTCTCGGCGAACAAACGCGGCTGCCGGGAGAGTTAGAATAGCCGTCGGTTGCGGGGATCAATTCGTCATCAGCCGGTAGCGCAGCGTGGTCGGGCCGGTCAGCTCGACGACGTCGCCGTTGCGCCGCCACCTGGTGACCTGGGCAAGCGTGGAAATAAGCGCGGCGTCGTCGGCTTGCCGATCGGGATCGCATTGCGCCGCCGACACGTCAGCAGATTGTCCCGGCACCAGACTCATCGGCGCTCCGGGCACGATCGTGATCGAATCGTCGGTCACCGTGGCTTGGCCGTGCAGGCTGATGCACCACAAATCGATCGATGCCGAACCGTCATCCTCGATTTCCAGCATCGGAACGCGCTTCGAGCCGTGGCTCGGCGAGGCATCGAGTATCAGTTCGCTGCCAAACGGGAACGGCTCGCCGGCGCGGGCGGGAACAACCGCCGCGGCGGCCATGAACAAAGCGAATAAGCCAGGCAAGCGCCGGCACAAAGTCAGCATCGTTTCTCGCGACAGGTTGCAGCCAAAGGAAAGCGGCGGCCGGACGGCCGCGCCCGAATCTAATCCGCGGGCCGCAGCCCGGCGTCAAGCGGCGACGTCCTGCGGCCGGCATACCGGCTCGCAAATCAATGGGGCCGTGGCGTGGCCGCAGCCAGCCCGGCAGAGCGCGGCGCGCCCTCCCGTAAGGCAGCGATGCCAACCACACTATGCCGGATCACTTCGCCCCCTTGCCTAGGTAGCTGCCGCTCGCCATGCCGACGCAGTTTGCAAGCGTACGCCGCGTGCTCCATGCCGCACGAGGCGGCACCGCCGTTTGCTTGAAGCGCCTGTCACGACCGGCTGTTGAACGGCACCACTCCCCAAAATGTGATCCAGCCGCCATTCCCCAAGCCGGGAGCGGAACCGTAAACATGGACGGCATACCCTCGACAAAACAGGACTATCGGCGGGCCACCGGCCGGCGTGCGACATGGGCAGCTTCGCAACGGGCGCGCGGTCTACAGCCGCGCGGTGGCGGCGGCACGGGCGCGCTGCGGCAACACCGCGCACCACGGCCGCAGGGAGATTTTTTTGGCGCCCTGCCGTAAATTTAGGCGATTCGTCGTCAGTAGCTAACGCATAATCAAGCCGTGCCACGGAGAAACCCAGGACGTTGTGGATGTAGGCGTGATATTGCGGGGCATCGTTGGAATTTTCGGTTCGATTCTATTGGTTTGCCCGTCTGTGCGCCGTTTAGTCGCCGTTATGGCTTGGTTTCCTGATGCTGCCAATGATGGCTCGTGGAAACCGCGCCCAGAAGCTTCTTAAAGTCGGAGGTCTTCGTGAATCGTCTTTCTGCAACCCTCGCCACGATCTGGCGATTGGCTATCCCGTATTTTCGTTCGGAAGACCGCTGGCCCGGGCGTATTCTGTTGGGCGCGGTGGTGGGAATCGAATTGTCGATCGTCGCTATCAACGTGATCCTGAACTACTGGTACAACGGCTTCTACAACACGCTGCAGAATCACGACTGGAACGGCTTCGTCTGGTACATCCTGGTGTTCTGCGCGCTGGCTGCGATCTACACGGTTCTCGCCGTCTATCAGAATTATCTCAATCTGTGGCTTCAGATCCGTTGGCGGCGCTGGCTGACGCAGACGTATCTGCGGCAATGGCTGAACACGGCGAACCACTACCGCATGCAGCTTCTCGGCGACGCCGCCGACAATCCGGACCAGCGTATCGCCGACGACCTGCAGATGTTCGTGCAGAATACGCTGTCGATCGGCCTCGGGCTCTTGAGCTCCTGCGTGACGCTGTGCTCGTTCGTCGTCATCTTGTGGAAGCTGTCGGAAGCGGCACCGTTGCATTTGTTCGGCGCGTCGTTCGCCATCCCCGGCTATCTGGTCTGGGCGGCGCTGCTCTACGCCATTGCCGGCACTGCGCTGACCCATCTGATCGGCTGGCCGCTTATTCCGCTCAATTTCCAGCAACAGCGCTACGAGGCTGACTTCCGCTTCAATCTGGTGCGCACCCGCGAGAACTCCGAGCAGATTGCGGCGCTGCGCGGCGAACCGGCCGAGCGTGAGCGGCATCTCAGCCGCTTCGGCCTGGTGGTGTCGAACTGGATCGCCATCATGCAGCGGCAGAAGCAGCTGACTTTTTTTACGCAAAGCTACTCGCAAGCGTCGGTGATTTTTCCTTACCTGATGGTGAGCCCGGCCTATTTCTCCGGCGCCATGAAGCTCGGCGGCCTGATGCAGACCGCGTCTGCTTTCAACAGCGTGCAGACGGCGCTGTCCTATTTCGTCAACGCATATCAATCGATCGCGCAATACCGCGCGGTGGTGACACGGTTGGCCGGCTTCGAGGAGGCCATCGTCGCCGGCCGCGACGTCGCGCTAACGCCGCCGGTGGTCGAAGTCCTGCCGCGCGAGACGCCGAACGTGATTGCGATCGACAATTTGAGCGTCCGCTTGCCGAACGGCGAACCGCTGGTCAACGCCGAGCATATCGTGTTGTCGCCGGGCGAACGCGTGCTGGTGACGGGGCCATCGGGCGCCGGAAAATCGACGTTGTTTCGCGCGGTCGCGGGAATCTGGCCGTTCGGATCGGGCCGCGTCATGGTGCCGAAGGATGCCAAGGTCATGCTGCTGCCGCAGCGCCCGTATTTTCCGGTGGCGACGCTTGCCGCGGCCGTCAGCTATCCGGCGCGGGACGGCACGTTCGACGATGCGCACGTTACCGAAGTTATTTCCGCGGTCGGACTGCCGGGGTGGAGCGTACGACTGCACGAAGAAGCCCACTGGAACCGGATGCTGTCGCAAGGCGAGCAGCAGCGGCTCGGCATCGCCCGGGCGCTTCTGCAAGAACCGGATTATCTGTTCCTCGACGAGGCGACTGCGTCGCTCGACGAGGCGGCCGAAGCGATGCTGTACCGGCTGCTTCAAGACCGGCTTAAAGCTACGACGATCATCTCGATCGGCCACCGTTCGACGCTCGGCGCCTTCCATCGCCGCCGCGTCCAGGTGGTAACGGGCGAAGCGGCGTCGGAAGTCCGGGACGTGCCCCTGGTTTCGGCGGCGGAGTGAACCGTTCTCTCTCCTCTTGTCCCGCGAAGGCTGCGATCCAGCATCTCAGCATTTATAAGCCAGACTGGATTCCCGCTTTTGCGAGAATGAGCGGTGGGTAACAAGCGGTGAGGCGATCAAAAGAAAACGGCCGGGGTGTTTCCGCCACCGGCCGCATTTCTTAGAAGGTTCCGCTCAGAGGGTCTTACTTCAGACCGCTGAGGTTGGCTGCGAAGGAGAGCTTCGCGATATAGGCCGAACCGCACCAGTTGGAGGCAAATCCGCCGGGGTTCTGCGTGGTTACAGCGCCTGCACCACCGAAGGTCGCCGTGTAATCGCTAGTGAAGACGTTACACTGGGCCTTGGTCAGATTGGTGTCATAGTAGCGCAGATCGAGCGTGAAGGCCTTGTAGGTCCAACCGAAGCCCGCGTCCCAATTCCAATAGCTCGTGTAGGGAACGCCGTTCGGGAAGGCGGGAGGAGCGGCATAAAACGAGTCGCTCGTGCCCAACGCCCAATAGCCAAGGTCGGCGGAAACATAACCGCCGAGGCCACTGTTGGCGGGGAACCATGAGCCGGGCGCGGTGAAAGTCAGATTGCCAACCGTGTACCAGCCGTCCGCACCGGTGTTGGAAACCGACGGCGAATACCATTCCTGGATGCCGGTCGCCCATTGATCGTTAATCGTATAGGTGGCCTTGGCATAAAACTCAGTGAAGCTTGCGCTGGCTTTCGCCACATTGCCGTTGATCGGGATGAGTCCTTGCGGGCAGGTCGCGCTGTAGCACTGGCCACCCGGGTAATAGTATTCCCAAATGCCGAAATCGAGCGCGAGCTTGTCGAAGGTCGGGCGGAAGCCACCGTAAAAGTCAATTTCGGCCGCGGCATGGTTCGGGAAGTCGATGCTTTCGCCAGAAATACCCGCGTACCACTGCAGGCTCGCGCTTGAATTATAGCGCAGCTCGAAGCCGGCCTGGGTCGACGCTTTGTGATCCGACTGCGTGATGCCACGGAAGTTATAGTCGGTCATCAACGCCGCGCTGATCGCCACATCCCATGGTGAAGGTGGAGGTGCGGGCGGTGCCGGAGGAGCTTTGGTTGCCATATCCGCCGCCATGGCGGAGGTCGTCAACGCAGCCACCAAAGCCAACGATAAAGCCACTTTCTTCATAACTGAGCCCCTTCTTTTGTCCCTGCTCTCCGCACTCGGGCGACGTCCCCCGTCGACATCCGATACTGAGCCAATTCCTGCAGCGCCTAACTCAAATTTGCGCGGCTTGAACCTTCATGAATTCTTGAATTTTGTTGTTAAGGAGCCAAGATTAAAACGTCGGCAAATGCTGACTTTTTATGCGTTTGCGGGATAACTTCACTGTTTCTTTGAAGGTGTGGCAACACGGTTACACTCATTCCACCGGGCTTTTTTCCCTCGAAGCTCGCGGCCACCCAACCCATATACTGGTATCTACGGACCCCACGGAGCATCACCATGAAAGCCGAAGTCGATGGCCGGACCGTCGCCGAAAGCGATGAAATTCTCGAATGCAAGGGATATCAATACTTTCCGCGGTCGGCGGTGCGCCTGGACTGGCTTGAAAAGACGGACAAAACTGCGGACGACTTGGCCTGTCCGCACGGCGTGCAGTTCTACGATGTCGTCGTTGGCGGCGTCCGGCACGCGCGGGCCGCTTGGTGCTATGAAGCGCCACGCCCAGAGATGAACGCTGTCGGCGGCCGATTCGGCTTTTGGCAGAACGTGAAAGTGACGTGACGGTCCTGCAGTCGCGAACGGCAAACCCGACCTGCTGGACGCGAGCAGGCACTGGATTGCAAGTTCAGCGGAACCGCGGCATCCGGACTTTACGGTGATCC
>JBAQHW010000211.1:0-4238 GCA_049288525.1 Xanthobacteraceae bacterium | reverse complement strand
GTCGCCGTCACCAGCGGCGCCTGGTCGATGTACTGGTTATAGAACTTGGCGTTGATCGGCGACTCGCCGGCAAACACCACCATCGGCAGGCGGGCGCGAACCGCGGCCGGCAGCGCCGTCATCAACTGGGTCACGCCGGGGCCACAAGTGACCGAGGCAACGGCGAGTTTGCCGGTCGCTATGTGATAGGCCGTCGCCGCCGCAACGGTGACGTGCTCGTGCCGCACGTGGACGGTATGAACGCCCGGCAGTTTGGCGAAGGCGGTAGACCAATGCATGTTGCCGTCGCCCATCAGGACGAACTGCGTGTCTGTTCCCTCCGCAAGGAACGCTTCTGCGAGCGCTTCATAAAGTTTAGGCATGGGCGCGGTACTACCTGAATTATGGAGTGAATGTTTGTGCTTGGCTTTTTAGCATGCGGCATGGATCGCGTCAGCGGCGTTCGGCGATGCCGCTATTTGCGGCTATTCGGTCAATGCCGTCGCAAGAAATCCAGAACGATATCGTTGAACGTGCCCGGCCGCTCCCAGGCCATGGCATGGCCGGCGTCCGGGATCACCGCCCATTCGTGATTTTGCATCTGCCGCGCCCACAGCCGCATCAAGGCCGGCGGCGCCAACAGGTCGGCATCCGCGGCGATGACGAGAGTGGGAGTCGGGATGGTTGCGATCTTGGCGAAGGTGTTGGGCGTGCGCAGCGGCGGCTGAAACCCGGCGCCGGCCTGGCGCGCGCCTTCGTCGATCTCGATCCAACGTTTCGTGCCTTGCGGGTTGGCGCCACGATAGGACGCTCCGATTTCCCGATAATGCGCCGATTGCTTGCGGATATCCGGAATAGCGATGCGCGCAATGAAATCCGCCATCTCTTGATCGGCGAGCGCGCCGGTGGACGCGCCGACGATGAGACTGCGCAGGCGTTGCGGCCGCCAGGCCGCATAGTCCAAGGCGGCAAAACCGCCGCCGGCGACGCCGAGCAGATGAAATTTATCGAGCGCCAGATGATCGGCCAGCGCATCGAGATCGCCGGCGATACTGCCTGGTTGCGGACCGGTCTCCGGAACCGGCGTGCTCTTGCCCCAGCCGCGGCGGTCGAAGGCAATGACCCGATAGCCGGCCTGACGCAGCGGCGCGATTTGCGGCTGCCAAATCTCGATCGTTCCGGTATTCGGGTGCAACAGCACGAGCGGCACGCCGTCCCCGCCGGTATCGACGAACCAGAGATTGACGCCGGGCAATGCCGCGGAGGCGCCGGAGACGAGCGGTGCGTTTGTCATTGCGGTCAGCGCTGCGCCGGATTTGCCGCGGGTTTCGCTCCGGCTTCGTCCGCGGCTGCCGCAGCCGCGGCGGCCCCCTGCGGCGAGGTAATCGAATTCAACTGCAGCCCGAGTGCAGCGGGGGTGACCGGGGTGAAGGCGCCCGACTTTCCGTTCTTGCCGTTAAACGTCTCAAGCCCCTCTTTGGTCGAGACCACGTCACCGGGCCGCAAAGTGGGATCGGTCTTTACATCGATCGAAACCAGCCCGAATGCATCCTTGCCGTTGCAGGTGCAATTGGCGAAGAGCTGCTTGCGGTACAGAAACGCCGTCTTGAGATCGGCATAATGCGTTCCGTCGCTTGCCCTGGCGGCATCGATTTCGGCGCCGAAGAAGACCTTGGTCTGGCTGCTTGGGCAGATCGCGCTACAGGTAGCGACAGGGGTGGAATTCGCCATCTGCTCCAGCGGAAAGTGCTGACCGTCGCAAAGCCGCACGCAAAAGGCGACCGTATGTCCGGTCGAGCCGGCGCCCTCGTTGACACGCTCCGGTCCGAGCGGCGCCGGCGCCACGCGGCCGATCCCGGGCGGCGGCGGCGGCAGTTCGGGATTCTGCGGCGGCGGTTGCTGCTGCTGACCGCCGAAAAGAAAATCGAAAAAGCCCTGCGCTGACGCCGGCTGCGGTGACATGAGAAGTGCGATCACCAATGCTATCGCAAGCGCCGTTTCGCGACCGGCCACGCCCGCACTCAAGTCTCTGCGCTTAAAGCCAAACGCCACGGCACCACCTTACCGCCGAACGGCGATTTGCCGAAGACACCGTTAGGCGTGAGTATTGGAGGTTCGCGGCCGCACCGCAAGACGCGGGCGCACGGCGAGTTTGAGGATCGGACATGACGAAAATACTGATTGCCGGCGCGGCCGGGCAAATCGGCGTCGCGTTGCGGACGGGCCTGCGTGGCTCATATCCGCTTATTCGCCTGCTCGACATTGCACCACTGGGCGAGGCCCAATCCGGCGAAGAGATCGCTACCGCCGATATTCGCGACATCGCGGCCATGGAACGGGCCATGGCCGGCATCGATTGTGTCGTGCATCTGGCGGGCGCCTCGGTCGAATCGCCATGGGACAAGGTGCTGCCGCTCAACATCGAAGGTTGCTACAACGCCTTCGAGGCTGCGCGCCGCCAAGGCGTCAAGCGGCTGATCTTCGCCAGCTCGAATCATGCCGTCGGCTTTCACCGGCGCGAACGGTTCATCGACGACCGCGTGGTGCCACGGCCGGATACGCGCTACGGCGTGTCGAAGGTGTTCGGCGAGGCGGTCGGCCGGCTCTATGCCGACAAATACGGCTTAAGCGTCGCCTGCCTGCGCATCGGTACGTTCCGCAATCCGGACCGGCCGGCCGATGCGCGCCAGCTTCTGACCTGGATCAGTCACCGCGACATGGTGCAGCTCGTGCGCCGCTGCATCGATCATCCGCATTATCACTTCGTCACCGCCTACGGCGTCTCCAACAATCTGCGCAGCCGCTGGGACAACAGCAACGTCAAATTTCTCGGCTATCGGCCGCAAGACGATTCGGAAAGTTTCGCGGCGGAAATTCTGGCGGCGGGCGTCAAGGAAAACGAGATCGCCGCGCAATTCCACGGCGGCTTTTATTGCCCGATGGAATTCGCCGGCGACATTTCGGAGATCGACTGAAGGCCGCGGGATGCCGTTTGCGCCCGGTCGATTTCGGCGGCGCCGGCCTTGATGCGTGGAATGAGCTCGCGGCCGAACTCTTCCGTGTCGTTTAGCGGATCGAAGCCGCGGATCAAAAACGAGCCGACGCCAAGCCGGTAATACCGCAGGATGGCTTGCGCCACCTGCTCCGGCGTGCCGACGAGACATGAGGTGTTGCCGAGCGCGCCGGTCGCCCGGGCAATCGGCATCCACAGCCGTTCGTCATGCACGTCGCTTTCAAGCGCGAAGCCCATCAATCGCCGTCCGGCATTGTCGACCGGCCCGGTCATGGCCTCTTGCCGGCTCCAGCCTTTTTTGCCGGTCATTGCGGCGAGGATGGTATTGGCCTTGTCCCAGGCCGCGCCTTCGCTTGCGGCAAGGATCGGCCGCACCGAGACATTGAATCCCGGCGTGCGGCCGAACGCTGCGGCGCGGGCGTGAAACTCCTTCATGCGCTCGCGCGTCGAGGCCAGCGGCTCGGCATAGATGGCATAGACGTCGCAAAGCCGTGCCCCCATCTCCAGCGCGCCGTCCGACGCCCCACCGAAGAACAACAGCGGATGCGGCTGCTGCAGCGGACGCACATCGGACTGGGCACCCTTCACCCGGTAGAACTGACCTTCGAAATCGAACGGCGCCTCGCTCGACCAGGCAAGCTTCATCAGTTCGAGATATTCGGCGGCGCGGCGGTAGCGTTCCGTTTTCGGCGTGAAATCGCCGTCGCCTTCCTGTTCGTCGTCGGTTTTGCCGGTAATGATGTGCATGGCGAGCCGGCCGCCGCTGAGATGATCGAAAGTCGCGATCTTGCGCGCCATCAAGGTCGGCGCCACGAAGCCCGGCCGGTGCGCGATAAGATAACCGAGCCGCTCGGTGTGCCCGGCGGCGTGCAACGCGACCAGAAATCCTTCCGCCGAGGACGACGAATAGCCGACCAGCACCAGGTCAAAGCCAGCTTGCTCGTGGGCGCGCGCCGCCGCGACCACATGCGCCGGAGACAGGCCGCCTTCGATGACATGCAGGGTGGCCGCGCTCGACGGCGGCGTGACCCCGATCATGCCAATAATGCGGACGGGCATGGTGTTTCCCACGTTGTTTAAGCGCCATGCTAACGATTTAGGCCCCGCTCGCCAGGGGGCCTCACCGTTATATCCCGGCCGTTGCCGGGGCACCGACCCATCGGCTATGAAATCGAACCATGCCGGACTTTGATCTCACCGTGAACGGCAAGCCGGTTTCCGTCGCCACCGACGAGGAAACGTCGCT
>JBAQHW010000210.1:0-1697 GCA_049288525.1 Xanthobacteraceae bacterium | reverse complement strand
GCTTAGGGTGGGATCGAGCGAAGCGGCATCGGCCAGCGCGTTGGGCGGGGCGGCATTGCCGTCGGTGCTACCGCGCAGGCCGATCGTCGAAGCTTCGGCGACCGGCACAAGCGACGCCATCGCGTCGGACGACTTCCCGCCCTCAGCGGCCGGCGCGGCGCCAACCGGATTGGTGGCGGCCGGGGCGGCCGCGATCTGTGGCGGCGGCAGATTCCGATGCACGAACAGATGCGGATCGGCAAATTCAACCGGCTTCAATTCCCGTTCGGCGATGAACACCGGCACGCCGAGCCTGGTGAGATGGTAGAGACGCACCGCAAAATCATGCGGCATGCGGATGCAGCCGTGCGAGGCACGATGACCGATGCTTTCGCCTTCGTGCAGCGCGACCCCCGACCAGGTGATCCGCTGCATGAACGGCATCGGCGCATCGCTATAAAGGTTGGAGCGGTGGAAGACCTGCTTTTGGATGACGCTGAAGACGCCGAGCGGCGTCGGCAGGCTCGGCACCCCGGTGGCGACCGAGGTATCGGCGACATGGACGCCATCGCTGTATAGATGCAGCTTCTGCTGATCGACCGAAACAAAGATCTGCAGCGGACCCTTGCGGATATTGCCGAACGGATCCTTGCCGGCTTCCTTGCCGAGTTGTCTGACGCCTTTCCTGGCAACTTTCTTGGCAGCTTGCGTCGCCGGCCGGTGCCTGGCCTGGTACAAGTACCCGTCGTTGTAACCGTAGCCATAATAGTAATATTGCGCCGACGCCGGCGCGACGCTTAAGCCGCCGGCAAGCGCCAATGTCAGCGTCGTCACCAGCCCGGCCGGTCCAAGCCTTCTGCCAAGCCCTATACCCAGCCGGCTTCCGCGGCGGTGCCACGCCAAACCCCGTTGCCGCCCTGCGTCTGAGATCGTCAATCCCGCACCCGTGCCGGCAAAAGCTAGATTTGGAACACTGCCGCTTCCTGGCACATCGCGGCATGATGGCGGCCAATTCATGACATGGAAATACTAAACGCCAGACTAAGTGGCGGGCCGATGACAGAAATAATCACCACCTGTCGGCCGGCCGACTCAAACGGCGGATCGCTGGCTGGCTAGTTTGCCGGCAAAAGCGAAAAGGCTTGCGCCAACAGCTCGTAGGAACGCCGGCGCGCGGCGTGATCGTAGACCATGGTCGTGATCATGAGTTCGTCGGCGCGCGTCGCCTCGATCAGCGCATCTATTCGCTCCTTCACGCGCTCGATGCCGCCGATGACCAGGCGCGTGCGATGGCGCGCCAGGCGTTCGCGATCGTCCGCGGTATAGGGATAAGCCGCCGCCTCTTCGGGCGAGGCCAGCGCCAGATATTCGCCTTTGGCGCGGCGCACGTGATGCAATTCGGCGCTCGATGCGATGCGCTCGGCCTCCGCATCGCTGTCGGCCGCAATCACTGCGATGCCGAGAATGGCGTAGGGCTCAGCCATCGTCGCCGACGCCTTGAAGTGACTGCGATAGCTGAGCATCGCGCTCGCCGCGTCGTAGTCGGCGAAGTGATGCGCGAAGGCGAACCCCATGCCGACTGAGGCGGCAAGCTCGGCGCTGTAGCCGCTCGAGCCCAAGAGCCAGATCGGCGGCAGCGCCACGTCGGCGGGAACGGCGTGCACGTTGCGGAACGGATGGCCTTCTGGAAAGCCGCCGCGCTCGAGCAGCAGAAGTTC
>JBAQHW010000209.1:0-15049 GCA_049288525.1 Xanthobacteraceae bacterium | reverse complement strand
GCGGCAAGCCGGTGCGCGCGGCCTTCGCCGCGGGCTTGGAGCCGCTGATCGACGTCATCGCCCAGGCCATCCCCGCCCATGCCGTCCCGGCCCGCGCGAAAGCAGTCCGGCGCCGCAAGGCGGTGGCCGCCGTGGCGGCGCTGGTCGGCGCCGTAATCCTGGCGCGGGCGGTCGACGATGTCGCGCTGTCCGACGAAATTCTCAAAGCGGCGCGGCAGGAGCTTTTGCACGCCGCCGGCTGCGGAAAGCGCTATCGCGCAAGCCGCAACAAGGCTGCGGTTTGACCCCGGCGCGGCTACTCCTCGATGAAAGTAAATTGAGCATGGCATTCCTGTAGAAGTTATGTTCATGGATTGTTCTTGCAACCTTGAGGAGCTTCGGTTAGTCTGCCTGCAGGACAGGGGCTGCCATGGTCCAGCGCGTCTCCACGGTTGCGTTCGAGGGTATCGAGGTTCGGCCCGTCGACGTTCAGGTACAGGTGGCGCCCGGCATGCCGGCCTTCACCATCGTCGGCCTTCCCGACAAGGCGGTGTCCGAAGCGCGCGAGCGCGTGCGCTCGGCCCTGATCGCCTCCGGCCTGGCGTTGCCGGCGCGCCGCATCACCATCAATCTCGCCCCGGCCGATCTGCCCAAGGAAGGCAGTCACTACGACCTGCCGATCGCGCTCGGCCTGATGGCCGCGATCGGCGCCATCCCGCACGATGCTTTGTCCGGCTTCACGGTCTTGGGCGAGCTCGGCCTCGACGGCTCGATTGCCCCGGTGGCCGGCGTGCTGCCGTCCGCGATCGGCGCCAATGCGCGGGGCGAGGGTCTTATCTGTCCGGGCGCCTGCGGTCCGGAAGCCGCCTGGGCGAGCCCGGATATCGAGATCATCGCGGCGTTCTCGCTGATCCAGCTCGCCAATCATTTCAAGGGCACCCAAGTGCTGTCGCGGCCGCAGCCCAAGATCCTGGAAGCGGCCGGCCCAACGTTCGACCTTGCCGACATCAAAGGCCAGGAAAGCGCCAAGCGCGCGCTTGAAGTCGCCGCCGCCGGCGGCCACAATTTGCTGATGGTGGGACCGCCGGGCGCCGGCAAATCGATGCTAGCGGCGCGGCTGCCGTCGATCCTGCCGCCGCTGGCGCCGGCCGAGCTGCTTGAAGTCTCCATGGTCGCCTCGGTCGCCGGCGAAATCAAAGGCGGCGCCTTGACCAACCGGCGGCCGTTCCGCGCGCCGCATCATTCCGCCAGCATGCCGGCTCTGGTCGGCGGCGGCTTGCATGCGCGGCCGGGCGAAATATCGCTCGCTCATCACGGCGTGCTGTTTCTTGACGAACTGCCCGAGTTTCAGGCGCAGGCGCTGGATTCGCTGCGTCAGCCCTTGGAAACCGGCGAGGTTTCGATCGCCCGCGCCAACCATCGCGTCACCTATCCGGCTCGCTTCATGCTGGTGGCCGCCATGAATCCCTGCCGCTGTGGCCGCGCCGACGAGCCCGGCTTTGCCTGCCGCCGCGGGCCGAATACGCGCTGCGCCGCCGATTACCAGGGACGACTGTCCGGTCCGCTGCTCGACCGCATCGACCTGCATATCGAGGTACCGGCGGTGACCGCCGCCGACCTGATCCTGCCGCAGCCGGCGGAAGGCAGCCGCGAAGTCGCCGAGCGCGTCGCGCTCGCCCGCGAGCGCCAGGCAGCGCGCTATGCCTCGATCGGGCTGCCGCATATTCACAGCAACGCCGTGGTGTCCGGCACGGTGCTGGAAGATGTCGCGCGGCCGGACGCCAGCGGCCTTGCGCTTTTGCGCGAGGCCGCGGACGCGATGCGGCTGACCGCCCGCGGCTATCACCGCGTGCTGCGGGTGGCTCGCACGCTCGCGGATCTCGACGGCCTCGATAAAGTGGGGCGCGTGCATCTGGCGGAAGCGCTGTCATACCGCGCGCTGACGGACGAGGTCCGGCGCGCGGCGTAAGGCATGATCCGGACATTGCCGGCCCTCGGACTTGATCCAAGGCTGGAAACGGCTTGTGAAACGGCTTTCGGAAAGATCGTGCTTGGCCAAAGCGTGGCCGTGCGGCTTAAGTGCGCCCTATCCCGCGCCGTTGCCGTGAACCAGGCCGCGCATGCCGACGGCGGAAAGAAATTCCTGGCGGGTCTCGGCGTGATCGCGGAACACGCCGAGCATCCGGCTCGTCACCATGGTGACGCCGGGCTTATGCACGCCGCGCGTCGTCATGCATTGGTGGGTCGCTTCGGTGACCACGGCGACGCCGTGCGGCTTGAGCACGGCTTCGAGACAGGCGGCGATCTCCGCCGTCATCTTTTCTTGAATCTGCAGGCGCTTCGCAAAAACCTCGACCAGCCGCGCCAATTTTGAAATGCCGACGACGCGATTGCGCGGCAGATAGCCGATATGCACGCGGCCGATGATCGGCGCGAGATGGTGCTCGCAATGCGATTCGAAGCGGATGTCGCGTAGCACCACGACCTCGTCGTAACCGCCGGTCTCTTCGAATGTGCGCTTGAGGTATTCGCTCGGATCGTCGCCGTAGCCGGCAAACCATTCTTCGTAAGCGCGCACGACGCGAGCCGGCGTCGCCTTGAGCCCCTCGCGGTCCGGGTCGTCGCCGGCCCATTGAATGAGCGTGCGCACCGCGGCCTCCGCCTCGGTACGCGACGGCCGCGCGGCCAGGGCCGGTCCGGCCGGCTTGCCGCGCTCGCGCTTCGAACTCACAACTTTGTCCATCAGATTTCTCCGGCCCGGCTGCGGAGCGCCGGACCTTGCGGTTGCGACAATTCGGTCCTGCGCATCCTAGTCATTATCGCATGTTAACAAAGCATCAACCCTTTCTCCAATCGCGGCGGCCGACCCCTAAATCGCGCTGCCGGCGCAAGCAATGCGCAAGGGTTCCCGGGCACAATCGCCCTCGCCGCATCGGCAAATCGCGGTTCGCAACCGAGCGATCGCCGCCGCGGCGAACGGGGACCCAATGCGGGATCGCGCCACCATCCGAAGGCCCGCCATCATCACCCGGCGGCTTTTCTCGATCGTCATCCGCTGTCTTGCCATCACTTCGACGGCGTTCGCGGTGGCCTTCGGCTTTCTGTCCGGCGCCAGGTCGCCTGGCACCCATTACGACCCGAATTCGTTTGCCATCGGCGTCGCCGCGCTGTTCGGCGCCGCCTGCGGCGGCATGGGCATCCTGTTGTCGCGCGTCCGCCAGATGAAGGCCGAGTTGCGCGGTCTGGAGTCGCGTCTCGACCAGGCGGAGGACCGGCACTGGGAATCCCGCGAGGCGCAGGAACGCGCCAAAAGCTTCTTTGAGGCGCAAGGCGACGTCATCGTGCGCCGCGACGGCAACGGAGCGATCACTTACGCCAACGACGCGTTCTGCGCGCTGGCCGGCCGCGCGTGCGAGGTCCTATTGGGCACTAGCTTCGCACTGGCGACGGAGCAGCAGGGCGAGACCGCACTGCTTGCCGACGGCACGCGGGGCTACGACCAAAAAATCGTGGCAGCGGACGGCGCGCGCTGGATTGCCTGGCGCGAGGTCACCGTACGCTCCGACCGCGGCAGCGAAATGCAAAGCGTCGGCCGCGACGTGACCGACCGCGTCATCGCCGAGCGCGCGCTGGCCGATGCCCGCGATCAGGCGGAAGCCGCCAACCGCGCCAAGTCGCGCTTCCTGGCCATGGTGTCGCACGAAATCCGCACCCCGCTCAGCGGGATACTCGGCATGGCCGATCTGCTCGGCGATACGCCGCTGGCCCCCGAACAGGCTACCTATCTCGCCGCCATGAAAGCCTCCGGCGGCACGCTGCTGTCGTTCATCGAGGAACTGCTCGATCTGGCCAAGATCGAAGCCGGGCGGCTCGATCTGGCGCCGCAGCCATTCTCGCTTTCCGCTTTTGTCGAAGAGGCAGTCGAGCTGTTGGGGCCGCGCGCGCAGGCCAAAGGTCTCGAAATCTGTGGCTATGTCGACGAGCGCCTGCCGTCGCGCGTCATCGGCGATGCGGCAAGGTTGCGGCAGGTGATTTTCAACCTCGTCGGCAATGCGATCAAATTCACCGAAACCGGCGGCGTCTCGATCATCGTCGAGCCCGGCCCGCATCCGGATGAAATCGTCATCGCCGTGCGCGATACCGGTATCGGCATCTCGCCCGAAGATCAGAGTCGCGTGTTCCTTGAATTCGAACAAGCTGACGTCGGCTCGACCCGCAAATACGACGGCCTCGGGCTCGGCCTGACGATTTCCAAGCGCATCGTCGAGCGCATGGGCGGCGCGGTCGCGGTCGACAGTGTCCCCGGCGCGGGGGCGACGTTCCGCGTGGCGCTGCCGCTGCCGCGCGCCGCCGACGACGACGACGAACAGCCCATGGAACAGCCCATGGCCGTGCCGGATCTTTCCGGCGATGATATCCTGATCGTCGCGCCCGCCGCCGTCGAAGCGTCGCTCCTGGCCCGGCGGCTGCAGCGCTGGGGCGCGCATACCATGATCGTGCCTGACGAGGCGGTGGCGGCGGCACTGTTGCCGGAGCGGTCGTGGACCGCCATTCTGGTGGATCACGCGCTCGGCGGCGTCGCCAGCGCGGGGATGGTCCGCATGACTGCGGCGGTGACCCGGCGGATCATGCTGGTCACCCCGGCAGAGCGCAATGAACTGTCGAGCCTGAAGGCGGCCGGCTTCACCGGCTATCTGATCAAGCCGGTGCGCGCGACCTCGCTCGCGGCCCGTTTTGCCGCCGATGACGCCTTCGATCATGGCGCGCCGATCGAAGCGGCAGAAACACCAGCCGCCGCACCAGCCGCGGGCGGGCTGTCGATCCTGGTGGCCGAGGATAATGAAATCAACGCGCTGCTGGTCCGCGCACTGCTGCAGAAGCTCGGTCATCGTCCGACGATGGCCGGCACCGGCAACGCCGCCATCGATTGCTGGCTGGCGGCGCGCGCCGCCGGCGCGCCGTTCGATCGCATATTGATGGATCTGCACATGCCGGGCATGGATGGCCTGGAAGCCACCCGCCGCATTCGGCTGCTCGAAGCCGAGGACGATATACCGCGCACACCGATCGTCGCCTTGACGGCCAATGCTTCCGCCGAAGATCGCGACGCCAGTCTTGCCGCGGGCATGGACGGCTTCCTGATCAAGCCGCTGGATCGCGACCGGCTCGCGGCGGCGCTTACGCCGGCCGACGCGGCGGCGGTTGCCGCGTAGCTAGCTAGTGGAGCGGATTTGAGTTCCACTAGGACTGACATTTGCTAGTGGTCCTTTGATTCTAACATTCGCATAATGGCATGCCGGACAGTGGTGCGAATGTTAGAATCGGACCGCTAGCGCAGGATCTCGAAAAAGCCTGTCCTCGGATTTGATCCGAAGGTGGATCGCGGTTTTCCGAAAAAATCTTGCCACACGGCAAATAGCGCAGCGCATCAAAGCCGGCGTAGCGCGACCTGCGCGACCTGGTGGCTTTCGGTCTTTTTCAGAATGAGATCGGCGCGCTGGCGGGTCGGCAGGATATTTTCGTGCAGATTGACGAGATTGATGCGTTCCCAGATCGAGGTGGCGGTGGCGGTCGCCGCCGCATCGGTGAAGCGGGCATAGCGGTGAAAATAGGATTTGGGATCGGCGAAGGCGGTGCCGCGCAGCGTCAGAAACCGGCTGACATACCACTCCTGCAGTACCGACTCTTCGGCGTCGAGATAGACCGAGAAATCGAAAAAGTCCGAGACGAAGGGAATGGCCTTGCCGTCTTTCGGCAGGCGTCCGGCCTGCAGCACATTGAGCCCTTCGACGATCAGGATGTCCGGCCGCTCGATTTCGACCCACTGATTGGGAATGACGTCGTAGATCAGGTGCGAGTAGACCGGCGCGCGCACCGGGTGCTGCCCGGCCTTGATGTCGGAGAGGAAATGCAGGAGCGCCTGCAGGTCGTAGCTTTCCGGAAAGCCCTTTTTTTCCATCAGGCCTTCGCGGTCGAGCACCGCATTGGGATAGAGAAACCCGTCGGTCGTGATCAGATCGACCTTGGGTACGTTCGGCCAGCGCGCCAGCAAGGCCTGCAGCACGCGCGCCGTGGTCGATTTGCCGACCGCCACCGAGCCGCCGACGCCGATAATGTACGGCACCTTGGCTTCCCCAGTGCCGAGAAAGCCCTCCTGCGCGCGAAACAGATTTTGCGTCGCCGCCACATAGAGCGAAAGCAGCCGCGACAGCGGCAGGTAGATGTCCTCCACTTCCGACATATCGAGCCGATCGTGCACCGAGCGCAGCCGGGTGACTTCGGCCGGTTCCAATGTCATCGGCGTGTCTTGGCGCAACGTCGCCCATTCGCCGCGTGAGAAGACGCGATACGGCGAAACGTCGGTTTGAGTGCGTTGCTCCATGCGGCCGAACTCTAGGCGCCCTTGCGCGAGGCTTTCTCGTCGAGGCCCGACTGGCGGCTGCGGGCTGCGAGTTCCGCCTCGACCGCATCCAGCGTGATGCCGCGGGCATGAAGCACGACCAGGAGGTGATAAAGCACGTCCGCGGCTTCGGCGATCATGCGCTCTTTGTCCTCGACGACAGCCGCAATGACGGCCTCGACCGCTTCCTCGCCGAGCTTTTTGGCGCAATGCGTGACGCCGCGGTCGAGCAATTTGCGAGTGTAGGACACATCCGCACTCTCGCGCGCGCGGTCTTTGACGCGTTGTTCCAGGTCATGAAGGGTGAACGCCGGCATCGCGGATTTCCTTGTCACCTTTGCCTTATCACGGATCGAGCCGCATCGGCAGGCCGGCGGCGGCCATATGGTCCTTGGCCTGGCGCACCGAATATTCGCCGAAATGGAAAATCGAGGCGGCGAGCACGGCCGTGGCATGGCCGTCGCGAATGCCGGCGACCAGATGATCGAGATTGCCGACGCCGCCCGAGGCGATGACCGGGATGGAAACCGCATCGGCTACCGCCCGGGTGAGCGCGATATCGAAGCCTTGCCGGGTGCCGTCCCGGTCCATGGAGGTGAGCAGAATCTCGCCGGCGCCGAGCGCCGCCACTTCGCCGGCATAGGCAACGGCATCGATCCCGGTCGGATGGCGGCCGCCGTGGGTGAATATCTCCCAGCGTTCCGGCTCGGGCGGCCGCGACACGCGCTTGGCATCGATGGCGACGACGATGCACTGGTCGCCAAACTTTTCCGCTGCTTCCTTGACGAATGCGCGCCGCGCCACGGCGGCGGTGTTGATCGAAACCTTGTCGGCGCCGGAGGTGAGCAGCGCGCGAATGTCGTCGACGGTATGCACGCCGCCGCCGACCGTAAGCGGCATGAAGCAGGCCTCGGCGGTGCGCCGCACCACATCGAGCATGATGCCGCGGTTCTCATGGCTGGCGGTGATGTCGAGGAAGGTGAGCTCGTCGGCGCCGGCCTCGTCATAGGCAACAGCCGCCGCGACCGGATCGCCGGCGTCGCGCAGATCGACGAAATTGACGCCTTTGACGACGCGGCCGTCTTTGACGTCGAGGCAGGGAATGACGCGGACCTTGAACATGGCTTAAAGATCTTGCCTCAGGCTGCCGTCGCCGCCGAGCGTATCAACTTCAATGCTTCGGCCGCATCGAGCCGGCCGTCATAGAGCGCGCGTCCGACAATGGCGCCTTGCAGTTTCTGGGCTCGCGGCTGCAACAGTGCGCGCACGTCGTCGAGCGAAGCAAAGCCGCCCGACGCGATGACGGGAATTGCAACATGCGCGGCCAGCGCGACGGTCGCTTCGAGATTGAGCCCCTTGAGCATGCCGTCGCGGGCGACGTCGGTATAGACGATCGCGGCGACGCCGGCGTCCTCGAAGCGCCGCGCGATGTCGAGCGCCGAGATTTCCGAGGTTGCCGCCCAGCCTTCGACCGCGACCTTGCCGTCGCGCGCATCGAGCCCGACCGCGACGCGTCCCGGATGCGCCCGCGCCGCTTCCTTCACCAGCGCCGGATCGCGCACCGCCGCAGTGCCGATAATGACACGCGCGACGCCCTTGCCGAGCCAGGCATCGAGCGTGGCGCGGTCGCGAATGCCGCCGCCGAGCTGGACCGGGATGCTCACGGCGGCGAGGATGCCATCCACTGCGGCGGCATTCATCGGCTTGCCGGCAAAGGCGCCGTCGAGATCGACGATGTGGAGGTAATCAAAGCCCTGCCGCACGAAGGCTGCCGCCTGCGCCGCCGGATCGCGATTGAACACGGTGGCGCGGGCCATGTCGCCTTGCTGCAAGCGCACCGCTTCGCCGTTCTTCAGATCGATGGCAGGAAACAGAATCACGGTTTCCACTTCAAGAAATTCGCGATCAGCGCCAGCCCGAATTTCTGGCTCTTCTCGGGGTGGAATTGGGTACCGACAATGTTGTCGCGGCCGACGATCGCCGTCACCGGTCCGCCGTAGTCGGCATCGGCGATAAGATCGTCGCGCTGGGCGGGATTGAGCTGGTAAGAGTGCACGAAATAGGCGTGCCGACCCGTAGCTCCCAGCGCGAGCCCTTCGAGCAGCGGGTGCGACCGCGCGACGTTAAGCGTGTTCCACCCTATGTGCGGAATTTTCAGATTTGCATCGCTCGGCGTAATGCGGTCGACCTCACCGGGAATCCAGCCAAGGCCGTCGACCACTTCGTATTCGCGGCCGCGCTCGGCAAGCAGCTGCATGCCGACGCAGATGCCGAAAAACGGCCGTCCCTTGCGCCGCACCGCATCGTCGAGCGCTTCGAGCATGCCGGGCACGGCGTCGAGCCCGCGCCGGCAATCGGCAAAGGCGCCGACGCCGGGCAGCACCACGCGCTCGGCGCACGCCACCGCGGCCGGATCCTGAGTCACGAGGATGGGTTGATGCAAACCGGCCTCGTGCGCGGCGCGTTCGAACGCCTTGGCGGCGGAATGCAGATTGCCTGAGCCATAGTCCACAATCGCCACGCTCATCGCAGCGCTCCCGGCTCGGGAAACAGGCCCACCACCGCGGGCGCGTCCGGCCCGACCGCCGACGGCGGCGATGCGGATGGCGGCGATGCAGGCGGCGGCGATGTGGACGGGGGCATTGGCGGCGCCACGCCGCTGCGGGCGGCGTCATGGACCCAGGCCGCAAAGAAACGCTGTTCGGCGTCTTCAAGACCGTCGCCGGAGACGACGCCGACGTTTCGCCAGTGCCGCCGTGTCAGCGTGTAGCGGCGCAGCGTCGAGGCCTCAAATCCAATCAACAGCGAGATCAGGACGCCGGTCAGCATAATCAGGAAGACCGAGCTGCCGAGACCGCGCAGCAGTCCGTCGAGCGCCGCCGTAACCACGAGATAGATCACGAGCACCAGCCATAGCCGGTGGCGCAGCATCCACAGCGGCGTCAGCAGGAACGCCCACCAGTGGAAGCCGTCGCGGACGAAGACGTAGCGCTCCGTATACGCCAACGCACTGGCGGACCGCGGAGGCGGTTCATGGACGGTGTAAACGGGCATTGTTTCGTCTTTTGGGCTTGGTCTTTCAGAGACTTCGAAAGCTATGTAGGAAGCCTAATCCAGTCGGAAAACCGGCATTCATCCCCGGATCAAGGCCAAGGGCGGGCTTTTTCCGGATCATGCGCCGAGCGAGCCTTTGGTTGACGGCACCTCGTTCGCGGCCCGCGGATCGATCGCAACCGCCGCCCGCAACACCCGCGCCAGAGCCTTGAAACAGGATTCCGCGATGTGATGATCGTTGCTGCCGTACAGCGTGGCGACGTGCAGCGTTACCGCGGCATTGACCGCGAAGGCCTGAAACCATTCGGCAATGAGCTCGGTGTCGAACGCGCCGATCTTGTCGCGCACGAATTCGACCTTGAACACCAGGAATGGCCGGCCGGATATGTCGATCGCCACGCGGGTGAGCGCCTCGTCCATCGGCACATGGGCGTCGGCATAACGGGTGATGCCCTTCATGTCGCCGAGCGCCTGCTTGAGCGCCTGGCCAAGCGCGATGCCGACGTCCTCGGTGGTGTGGTGCTGATCGATATGCAGATCGCCTTTGGCCTTAACGGTGATGTCGATGCGCGAGTGCCGCGCCAAAAGATCGAGCATATGGTCGAGAAACCCGATCCCGGTGGCGATCGACGCGCGGCCGTCGCCGTCGAGATTGACCGCGACCTCGACGTCGGTTTCCTTGGTCGTTCGCTTGACTGAGCCTTTACGCATCTGGCGCCTTGCGCTTGCCGCGGCATAATCGCGGGGATGATCGCGGGCGTTTTAACAGGGCTTGGCCAAAGCCGCCACTCTTGCGGCTGCATTTGCATTGGCCCCGGCCAGCTCTTAAATCTTGCCTGATCAAAATCTTGCCTGACCAAGGGTTTCCCGACGTATGTCATTCTCCGAACATGGCTCATCCGGCCTCTGGCACGGCACCACCATCCTGACCGTCCGCAAGAACGGGCTGGTGGCGGTCGGCGGCGACGGCCAAGTGTCCATCGGCCAGACTATCGTCAAGGCCAATGCCAAGAAGGTTCGCCGGCTCGGCAAAGGCGACGTGATCGGCGGCTTTGCCGGCGCCACGGCCGACGCCTTTACCCTATTCGAGCGGCTGGAATCGAAGCTCGAGCAATATCCCGGACAGCTCACGCGCGCCGCGGTCGAACTCGCCAAGGACTGGCGCACCGACCGTTACCTACGGCGGCTCGAGGCCATGATGATCGTCGCCGACAAGGAGGTGTCGCTGGTGCTCACCGGGACCGGTGACGTGCTCGAGCCGGAAGCCGGCATCGTCGGTATCGGTTCCGGCGGCAATTATGCGCTGGCCGCGGCACGGGCGCTCGCCGACGGGCCGCTCGACGCCGAGGCGATCGTGCGCCGGTCGCTCGATATTGCCGCCGACATCTGCGTCTACACCAATCGCAATGTCACCATTGAAACGTTGAAGACGTGACCGACTTCTCTCCCCGCGAAATCGTTTCCGAACTCGACCGCTTCATCGTCGGCCAGACCGATGCCAAGCGCGCGGTCGCCATCGCGCTGCGCAACCGCTGGCGGCGGCTGCAGCTCGACGACAAGCTGCGCGAAGAAGTCCTGCCGAAGAACATCCTGATGATCGGACCGACCGGCGTCGGCAAAACCGAAATCTCGCGCCGGCTTGCCAAGCTTGCCGGCGCACCGTTCCTCAAAGTCGAGGCGACGAAATTCACCGAAGTCGGCTATGTCGGCCGCGATGTCGAGCAAATCGTCCGCGATCTGCTCGAGGTCGCCATCGCCCTGACGCGCGAAAAAAAGCGCAAGGATGTCGCGGCCCGCGCCCAGAAAGCCGCCGAGGATCGCGTGGTCGATGCGCTGGTCGGCGCCAATGCCAGCGCGTCGACCAAGGACACGTTTCGCAAGAAACTGCGGACCGGCGAGCTCGACGACAAGGAGATCGAGATCGAAGTGCAGGCCGCGGGCGGCGGCACGCCGCTGTTCGACATCCCCGGCATGCCCGGCGCGCAAATGGGCGCGATCTCCATCGGTGACATTTTCGGCAAGCTCGGCGGCGGCCGCACCAAGTCCCGGCGGGTCTCGGTTCGTGACTCCTATGAAATCCTGCTCAACGAGGAATCCGACAAATTGCTCGACACCGATCAACTGACGCAAGAGGCGATCAAGACGGTCGAGAACAACGGCATTGTCTTCCTCGACGAGATCGACAAGATCTGCGCGCGCGAAGGCCGCCTCGGCGGCGACGTATCGCGCGAGGGTGTGCAACGCGATCTGTTGCCGCTGATCGAAGGCACGACGGTCGCCACCAAGCACGGTGCGGTGAAGACCGACCATATTCTGTTCATCGCCTCGGGCGCCTTCCATATATCGAAGCCGTCCGATCTGTTGCCGGAATTGCAAGGCCGTTTGCCGATACGAGTGGAGTTGAAACCGCTCACCCGCGACGACATGCGGCGCGTGCTCACGGAGCCGGAAGCCTCTCTCATCAAGCAATATATCGCGCTGATGGCGACCGAGGGCGTGACGCTGGAGTTCGCCGAGGATGCGATCGATGCCGTTGCCGATGTTGCCGTGTTGGTGAATTCGAGCGTCGAGAATATCGGCGCCCGGCGGCTGCAGACGGTGATGGAACGCGTGCTCGACGATGTCTCGTTCAGCGCCCCGGACCGTTCCGGCGAGACCGTCAAGATCGACGCCGCCTATGTGCATAAGCACGTCGGCGACCTCGCCAAGAACGCAGATCTGAGCCGGTTCATCCTCTAGCCGGGGGCACCCGGGCGGCGTTCATTGCGCCGCGGCGTGGCCGCTTGGCACAAGCCGCGATTTGCCGCTAGACTTCCGCCCGGTTAGCCGGAGCCGGCCATGCTGACGCGTCGCCGTTTGATCGCCTCATCTGCTGTCGCCGTAAGCGCGCCCAATTTCCTGGGCCGTGCGGCACGTGCCGATGCTTCCGCCGGCAGTTGGCCAAATCGGCCGATCCATCTGATCGTACCGCTCGCCGCCGGCGGACCGACCGACATCGTGGCGCGAGTTCTGGCCGATCAACTGTCGAAGACGCTGGGTCAGCAAGTCATCGTCGAGAACAAGCCGGGCGCCGGCACCAATCTCGCCAACGAATACGTCGCGCGCGCCGAGCCTGACGGCTACACCGCGCTCTATGCGACGTCGTCGCTGGCAACCAATGTCGGTCTCTATCGTTCGCTGAGTTACAACGCCGCCACCGATCTGGCGCCGGTATCGCTGGTCGCCAAATTTCCATTTTTCATGATCGTGCCGAATTCATCGCCGGCAAAATCGGTCAAGGAGTTTATCGCCGACGCAAAAGCCAACCCGGGCAAGCGCATCATTGCGTCGCCCGGAACCGGCAGCGCGCCGCAGCTCGCCGAAGTGTTGTTCATGCAAATGGCCGGCATCAAGCTCGTGCAGGCGCCGTATCGCGGCGCGGCGCCGGCGCTGGTCGATCTGATCCCGGGACGCGTCGATTGTTATTTCGGCAGCGGCGAATTGCTGACCTATTCGCGTGCCGGCCAAGTGCGGGCGCTGGCGACGACCGGCGCCGAGCGATCGCCGGCCGAGCCGGAACTGCCGACGATCGCCGAAGCCGGGCTTGCGGGCTATGCCGTCGATTCCTGGCAAGGGGTATTCTTGCCGGCCAAGACGTCGCCGGACATCGTAAACAAGCTGAGCGGCGAGATCATCGCCGCGCTCGCGACGCCAGGAATCAAGGATGCGCTGGCCCGCAACGCCTATACGGCGCAGGGCTCCTCGCCCGAAGAGCTGCGCACGTGGCTGCAGGCGGATACGGAAAAATGGATCGGCGTGATTAAAACCGCCGGCATCAAGATCAATTAGTTCGCGCCGCGCTCGCGTTTGATCTCGCGGATCAGCGCCATCCATTTCTCGACCTGGGCCAACACCCGCGTATCGGCCGCATTGGTGCGCGGCGACGGGTGCTGCATCGAAGCGGCAAGATTGTCGGACATCGCGAACTCCTACACACAACAGCGCTCTGTGGCAGACGCCGTTTGTTGCAGACCAAGTTGACGAATTTTTGCGGCTTATGTGGCTTTCTCGGTATTAACGTTAATGCGCGTGAACTACCGCGCGCGGCGCAGCCGCACGTAAAGCGCGCCCCCTCCGCCATGACCGGCGTGAGCCTCGTCGAAGCCGACGACGAAGCGGCGGAATTCCGGCAACGCCAGCCACATTGGCACTTGCCGGCGAAGAACGCCGCGCTCGCCGCCGTCATGCGCGATTTTTCCGGAGCCTTTGCCGGTGACCACGAGAACGATGGCAGCGCCTTCGGCCTGCGCCTGGCGCAGAAAGTCGATGAGCGCCGTGTGCGCCTGCCATTGGGTCAGGCCGTGCAGATCGAGCCGCGCCGTAATGGGGTGGCGGCCGCGAGCGACACGCTGCTTGAACCGGCGGTCGAGCGAAACGAGCGGCAGAAGCGGACGATGCTCAGTCGGCACCGCCTTTTCGGCTCGGCCAACCGGTCGCGGCCGCGCGGAGGGTTCTTCCTTAGCCGAGACCGGCAGATTGGCGATTGGCTTGTCGGCTGCTTTGGCTTTGCGCAGCGGCGTCACCGAGCGCGCGATCGTCGTCCACAGCGCTTCCTCCTCCTCGCTGACGTGGCGGCGCCGGCTCATTTTTTGCGCTGCCTGCCGCCATTGGGCTTCGGCTTCGGCGTCAGCGCCGGCTTGATTTCGGCAAGCGGCGGAGCGTCAACCGTAGCATCGACCGCAGTCGGATCGGCCATGGTGGTCACACTGAGGCCAAAGGTGCTGGGCCGTTCGGGCGGCAGCGGCGTGTCGCGGCCCGCCGCCACCGGATCGAGCTGGCGCGGCAGCAGCATGACGAATTCGCCGGTATTCCTGATGCGGCCGGCGATGCGCGCGGCTTCGTCACCGGCACCGAAATAGATGTCGGCGCGCGCCGGTCCGACGATCGCGGAGCCGGTATCCTGGGCGATGACCAGACGGTCGAACTTGGTCTCCGCCTTTTGGTTGGCGATCGGCAGCTCGGCCTCGATAAAGAACGGCGTGCCGTAAGCATGCAGCGCCCGGTCGATCGCGATCGAGCGGCCAGGCATCAGTTCCACGCCCTCGCCGCCCACCGCTTCGTCCTCGGTCGACAGCCCGGTGATGCGGAAGAACACATAAGATTTGTTCTGTTGGCGCACTTCGTTGGCCAAATCCGGATTGGCCTCCATCCAGGTGCGGATGCTTTGCATCGACACCTGATCCTTGGCCATGAGCTTGTCGTCGATCAGGATGCGGCCGACGGGGGTGTACGGCCAGCCGTTATGGGAATCGTAGTTGACGCGCAGGATGGTGCCGTCTTCCAGCCTGATACGCGCCGACCCTTGAATCTGCGCGAACAGCACGTCGACCTGGTCGTGCAGATAGCAGATCTCGAGGTGCCAGCCGTCGAGGGCGCCGTCTTCGATCTCGGCGCGAGTGTAATACGGCACGATCTTGCGGCGCCCGACGCGACGGCCGACGAATACTCCCTTGCTCGGAAAAACGTTCTTGCCGAGCCGGCGCCAGCCGGACACGACGAGGTTGGGCGGGCGGCGGTAGAGCGGCGCGGTGAACTGCCCGGTCGGCACCCGCGAGCCGTCTATGATCGGCTCATAAT
>JBAQHW010000208.1:0-6189 GCA_049288525.1 Xanthobacteraceae bacterium | reverse complement strand
CCGGCCCTATCGCCCAGGCGCCTACCACGACCAGGAGCTCGGCCAAGAGCACGGCGCCGACCAGCGCGCCCACCGGAAGATAGCTGAGAAAGCCTTCGCGCAATTCGGCGAAATCGACGTCGAGCATCATCACCACGAACAGGAACAATACGGCGACGGCGCCGACGTAGACGACGATCAGGATCATCGCCAGGAATTCCGCGCCCATCAGCACGAACAAGCCGGCGGCATTGACGAAGGCGAGGATCAGGAACAGCACCGAATGCACCGGATTGCGCGCCGAGATCACCATGACCGCGGACGCAACCGTGATCGCGGCAAAGAGATAAAAGAAGATGGCGTGGATGATCATGGCCGGAGCGCCTTACCGATATGGCGCATCGAGCGCGATGCTTTGTGCAAGTTCGCGCTCCCAGCGATCGCCGTTGGCGAGCAGCCGTTCCTTGTCGTAGTAGAGCTCTTCGCGCGTTTCGGTGGCGAATTCGAAATTCGGCCCTTCGACGATGGCGTCGACCGGACAGGCTTCCTGGCACAGCCCGCAATAAATGCATTTGACCATGTCGATGTCGTAGCGCGTCGTGCGCCGCGTGCCATCGTTGCGCCGCGGTCCGGCCTCGATAGTGATGGCCTGCGCCGGACAAATCGCTTCGCATAATTTACAGGCGATGCAGCGCTCTTCGCCGTTCGGATAGCGGCGCAGCGCATGCTCGCCGCGAAAGCGCGGCGATAACGGGCCCTTCTCAAACGGATAATTCAGCGTCGCTTTCGGCTTGAAGAAATAGCGCATGGACAAAAAGAAGGCCTGCACGAATTCTTTGAGAAACAGCGAGCGGGCGGCTTGGTCGAGTTTCATGTCAGCCTCTCATCCCGCCGCGTTGCCGCCGACTGCCCGGCCGATCCAATAGCCCAGAGTGGCGAGCACGGCGATAGCGATAGCCAAAATCAGGCGCCGCGTCACCGAAAGCCGATCCTCGAATGCCGCACGCTGCTCGAGTGTCAGCGGGCCGCGCTGCGCGCGTAGTCGGCGCTCGACGATGCGGATTCCCGGCACATAGACGGCGACGGCAACGATCGTCCCGGCAAGACCGCCGAGCCAGGCCGGCAGCGAATAATCCATGCCGTCCTCCCTTCATTGCGGCGCCCACCCCGTGACTTGCAGCACGCCGGCGACGATTGCCACCATGGCCAGCGAAATCGGCAAAAACACCTTCCAGCCGAGCCGCATCAACTGATCGTAGCGGTAGCGCGGCACGAACGCCTTCACCATGGCGAACATGAAGAAAACGAAGAACGCCTTGAGCACGAACCAGACAATACCTGGAACCCAGGTGAACGGCGGCACCATCAACGGCGGCAACCAGCCGCCAAGGAAAAGAATCGTCGCCATGGCGCACATGGTGCAAACCGCCACGTACTCGCCAAGCATGAACATCATGTAGGGCGTCGAGCCGTACTCCACCATGAAACCGGCGACGAGTTCCGATTCGGCCTCGACCAGGTCGAACGGCGGCCGGTTGGTCTCGGCCAGCGCCGAAATGAAAAAGATCACCAGCATCGGCAATAGCGGCAGCCAGTACCAGTTCAGGATCGACAGCCAGGGAACGCCCAGCATTGTCGCCAGACCGTGGTTCTGTTGCGCTGCGACGATCGCCGACAGATTGAGCGAACCGACGCACAACAGCACAGTAATAATGACAAAGCCGATCGAGACTTCGTAGGACACCATCTGTGCCGCCGAGCGCAGCGCGGCGAGAAACGGATATTTCGAGTTCGACGCCCAGCCGGCCATGATCACGCCGTAGACGCCGAGCGACGAGATGGCGAAAATGTAAAGTATGCCGACATTGATGTTGGCAATGACCCATCCGGCGTCGACCGGGATCACCGCCCAAGCCGCCAGCGCCAATACGCAAGTGACGAGCGGAGCGAGTAGGAACACGCCTTTATTGGCTCCGGCCGGGATCACCGGCTCCTTGAGCACGAATTTGAGCAGATCGGCGAAAGACTGAAACAGGCCCCACGGCCCGACCACGTTCGGGCCGCGCCGGATCTGCACCGCGGCCCAGATTTTACGGTCGGCCAACAGCACGTAGGCTACGGCGATCAGCAGCACCACGAGCAGCAAGACGCTCTCCGCCACCATGATGATCAGCGGCCAAAGATAGTTGGACCAGAACGCCTCCATCGCCGTCCCCTATTCCGCGGCCGTCATGGCCGTGCGCCCTTGGGCAATGGCGGAACATTCCGCCATCACCGCCGAGGCACGTGCGATCGGATTGGTGAAGTAGAAATCGGCCGTCGACGCGGCGAACGGCGCCTTGTCGGCGGTACCGCCAAGGCTCGCGAGTTTTTGCATCGCGGCGGCGTCGGCTGGTGCGATCTGGCCGACACGCAGCATATGCGGGTGCGCCTTGTATAAAGCCTGGCGCAAAGCCGCGAGCGAGTCGTAGGGCAATTTGTGTTTGAGCACGTCCGACAGCGCGCGCAGGATCGCCCAGTCTTCGCGGGCATCGCCGGGCGGGAAGGAAGCGCGCGCCGCCATCTGCACCCGGCCTTCGGTGTTGACATAGGTCGCCGATTTTTCCGGATAGGCCGCGCCCGGCAAGATGACGTCCGCGCGCGAGGCGCCGCGGTCGCCATGCGTGCCGATATAGATAACGAAGGCACCGGGCGCGATGTCGATCTCGTCGGCGCCGAGCAGAAATACGATATCGAGCGTTCCGGAAGCCGCCATTTGCCGGGCGGTGAGCGCGCCCTGCCCCGGCACGAAACCCAGATCGAGCGCCCCGACGCGCGATGCGGCCGAGTGCAGCACACAGAAGCCGTTCCAACCGTCCTTGAAAACGCCGAGCTCAAGCGCGGCCTTGGCCGCGAGCGACGCAATCGCCGCACCGTCGCCGCGGGTCAGGGCGCCTGCGCCGATCAGCATCAAGGGACGCTCGGCCTTGCGCACCACATCGGCAAAAGAATGCCGCGCGAGGCTGGCAAGCGTGTCGGCGCCGGCGCCGAGATAATCATAAGTATAAGTCAGATCGATTTTCGGGCCGATAAGACCGATCGGCAGCGTTCCGCCGCGCCAGCGCTTGCGGATGCGCGCGTTGAGCACCGCCGCCTCGCGGCGCGGATTGGAGCCGACGATCAGCAAGGCGTCGGCGGCATCGATGCCGGCGATCGTGGCGTTGAACAGGTAGCCTGCCCGGCCGAGTGCCGGATCCAGCGCCGAGCCGTCTTGCCGGCAATCGATATTGACGACGGCAAGCCGCGTCATCAGTTCCTTGAGCGCGAAAATCTCCTCGACAGCGGCCAGATCGCCGGCGATGGCGCCGATGCGCTTCGGGTTGGGTTTGCCGAGCTTTGCCGCGATGGCGGAAAACGCCTCCGGCCAAGTCGACGGCCGCAGGCGGCCGTTTTCGCGCACATAAGGCTGATCGAGCCGCTGCGCGCGCAAGCCGTCAACCACGTGGCGCGTCTTGTCGGAAATCCACTCCTCGTTGATGTCGTCGTTGGTGCGCGGCAGGATGCGCATCACTTCGCTGCCGCGCGTGTCGATGCGGATCGCGGAGCCGAGCGCATCCATCACGTCGATCGACTCGGTCTTGATAAGCTCCCACGGCCGCGCGGCAAAGGCATAAGGCTTCGAAGTGAGCGCGCCGACCGGACAGAGATCGACCACATTGCCCTGCAGCTCGGACTTCATCGCCTGTTCGAGATAGCTGGTGATCTCCATGTCCTCGCCGCGGCCGATGGCGCCCAGTTCGGGAACGCCGGCAACCTCGGCCGAGAAGCGCACGCAGCGGGTGCACTGTATGCATCGGTTCATCGAGGTCTTGACCAGCGCACCGAGATATTTGTCTTCGACCGCGCGCTTGTTTTCGTGAAAGCGGCTGGCGTCGACGCCGTAGGCCATCGATTGATCTTGCAGATCGCATTCGCCGCCCTGGTCGCAGATCGGGCAATCGAGCGGATGATTGATCAAGAGGAATTCCATCACGCCTTCGCGCGCCTTGCGCACCAGCGGCGTGCGGGTATTGACCTGCGGCGGCTCGCCTTTCGGTCCCGGCCGGCAGTCGCGCACGCCCCAGGCGCAGCTCGCCACCGGCTTTGGCGATCCGACCAACTCGACCAGGCACATCCGGCAATTGCCGGCAATCGACAGGCGTTCGTGGAAGCAGAAGCGCGGAATTTCCGCGCCGCCGGCCTCGCAGGCCTGGAGCAGCGTGAATTCCGGCGGAACGTCGATCTCCTTGCCGTCGACAATGAGCTTGGTCATCTGCCTCTCATGCCACTTGTCCGTCGGATGCGGCGCAGCGCGCCGTTTTCCACACCTGCGCCGAGGCAATGCCTTCCCAGCCGAAAGCAAAATCGCTCGTTCCGTGTGCCGTCAAATATTCAAGCCGTTCTTTCGCTTCCGAAAGCGATGGCCGATAGCCGGCGTCTACCCACCACATTACGAAATGCGGCGTATCGAGCATGTCGAACCATTCCGGGCGCCGTCCGTAGAACCGCTTATGCACGGTCTGCCAGACGAACCGTTCCAGCGCCTCGACGCTGTCCCACACCGACAAATTGACCGCCATCTGCGGATCGGGAAAGGGACGAAAATTGGTGGCGTTGCCGCTGTCATCCTTGAGCCGCCAGACAAAGCCCGTGCTGCGTTCCGCGAGACCGTTCACCAGATCGAGATTGGTCATGAAATCGGCCATGCGCGGATCGTCGGTCGGGTAGCGGAACCGCCCAATATTGAGCTGCGCGAGATGGCGGGTGACGTCCATCGTCATCACTCCGCCGCGACCGCAACCGGATCGGGATGCGGATTGGCCGTGTATTGTTCGATGCGCCTTTCGATCTCGGGACGGAAGTGGCGAATCAGTCCTTGCACCGGCCAGGCTGCGCCATCGCCGAAGGCGCAGATGGTGTGACCTTCGATCTGCTTCGACACGTCCCACAGCATGTCGATCTCGCGCTTCTGCGCATGACCTTCCGCCATGCGGTTAAGCACGCGCCACATCCAGCCCATGCCCTCGCGGCACGGCGTGCACTGGCCGCAGCTCTCATGGCGGTAGAAATAGGAGATGCGCGCCATCGCTTTGACGATGTCGTCGGATTTATCCATGACGATGACGGCGGCAGTGCCGAGCGCCGATTTCTTCGCCACGCAGCCGTCGAAATCCATCAGCAGCGTGTCGGCCTGGTCGGGTCCGGCGGGAACGAGCGGCATCGACGAGCCGCCAGGAATGACCGCCAGCAGATTATCCCAGCCACCGCGCACGCCGCCGGCATGGCGATCGATCAGCTCGCGCAGCGGAATGCCCATGTTCTCTTCGACGTTGCACGGCCGCTCGACATGCCCGGAAATGCAATAAAGCTTGGTACCGGTGTTGTTCTGCCGGCCGATGCCGGCGAACCAGGCCGCGCCGCGCCGCATGATGTCCGGCACCTGCGCGATGGTTTCGACGTTGTTGACCGTGGTTGGGCAGCCGTAGAGGCCCATATTCGCCGGAAACGGCGGCTTTAACCGCGGCTGGCCTTTCTTGCCTTCGAGGCTCTCCAACAGCGCGGTCTCTTCGCCGCAGATATAGGCGCCGGCACCGTGATGAATGACGATGTCGAAATCCCAGCCGTGGACGTTGTTCTTGCCGATCAAGCGGGCTTCGTAGGCCTGATCGACCGCCGCCTGCAGCCGCTCGCGTTCGCGGATGAATTCGCCGCGGATGTAGATGTAACAATGGTTCGCCGCCATGGCGCAGCCGGCGATCAAACAGCCTTCGATCAGTAGATGCGGATCGTGCCGCATCACCTCGCGGTCTTTGCAGGTGCCGGGCTCGGACTCGTCGGCGTTGATGACGAGATAATGCGGGCGTTCGACCTGCTTCGGCATGAACGACCATTTGAGTCCCGTGGGAAAGCCGGCGCCGCCGCGGCCGCGCTGACCCGACGCCTTGCATTCGTTGACAATCCCGTCGCGGCCTCTTTCCAGAATGGCCTTGGTGCCATCCCAGGCGCCGCGGGCGCGTGCGCCATCAAGCCCACAGTCGTGCTGGCCTTAGAGATTTTTGAAAATGCGGTCCTTGTCGGCGATCATCAGTTGCGCCTCGGATCGGTGGCGTCGGCAGCGGGTGGCTTCGGCATCGGTGCCTCATGAACGTTCGCCGCCGCGCCGGGCTTTTTGCCCTCGTCGTCCAAAAGCGA
>JBAQHW010000207.1:0-9407 GCA_049288525.1 Xanthobacteraceae bacterium | reverse complement strand
CGCCGTGGCGCGTGGCGCGCGCCTGCCGCGAACGCGTAAGCGCCGGATGCGAGTGACGGAAAAACGGACCGCCTAAGACAATGCCGAGCCTGCTGCGGTTACTTGCTGTCATCGCCGTGATCTGTGGGATCGTCTATGGCGGGCTGTTCGCGCTTGCGCATTTCGTGCATCCGCACACCCGCGACATGTCGGTCTCGATCCCGCCCGACAGGTTCTTCAAGGATCGCTGAGGCGAACGCATGGCTCGGACGGTCCGTGAAAGCGCTGCAACTCGCACCGGGCGTCAAAGGGGCCTACGGGGCCAACGGCGCAACGGCGCGCGACACGCCGACGAGCGGCTCGTCGCGCTTTATCTCGACATGCTGGCGTCGGAGCGCGGCGCCGGGAAGAATACGCTTGCGGCCTACGGCCGCGACCTGGAAGACGCGGCGCATTTTCTTGGCACCATCGGCCGCTCGGTGGCCACGGCGAAGACCGACGATCTGCGCGCCTATCTCGCCGAGCTGTCGCGGCGCGGGTTGCGGGTGACCACGCTGGCGCGCCGGCTTTCGGCGATCCGTCAGCTGTACCGATTCCTTTATGCCGAGGGTCGGCGCAGCGACGATCCCGCCGCGGTGCTCGAAGGTCCAAAGCGTGAGCGACCTTTGCCGAAGACGCTGACGCTTGCCGAGGTCGACAGCCTCCTTCGCGCCGTCGGCGATTGCGATTCCCAGGCGGCTCCGGCGGTGCGGCTGCGCGCGGCGCGGCTCACTTGCCTTTTGGAGATTGTCTACGCCACAGGCTTGCGCGTGTCCGAGCTCGTCGCCCTGCCGATGTCGGCGGCACACAAAGACGCGCGCGTCATCGTGGTGCGCGGCAAAGGCAACAAGGAGCGGCTCGTTCCGCTCGGCGAAGCGGCCAAGCGGGCAATGGTCGCGTATCTCAATCTCTTGGCGCAATCGGACCGCGACGCGCGGTCGCAATGGCTGTTCCCCTCGTTCGGCGAAAGCGGCCATCTCACCCGGCAGCATTTCGCCCGCGAGCTGAAAGCGCTGGCCGGCGCCGCCGGGCTGCGGCCCGCTCAGCTCAGTCCGCACGTGCTGCGCCATGCTTTCGCCAGCCATCTGTTGCATAATGGCGCCGATCTGCGGGTGGTGCAGACGCTCCTGGGCCACGCCGATATTTCGACCACGCAAATCTATACGCATGTGCTGGAAGAGCGCCTGAAGAGCTTGGTCCGCGATCTGCATCCGCTTGCTCAGGAATAATAAAGGATACGCGCTCTTTGCTTGACTTGGGCGTCGTCCGCGGGCGAGTTACCGGCGTTGCGGCCGTAACGGCCCATTGTCCTTTCGCAAGTTGCAAGGCGTGATGCGCAGCTATCTCGATTTCGAAAAGCCCGTGGCCGAGCTCGAGGCCAAGGTGGAGGAATTGCGCGCCCTGCAGACCGAAGGCGATGCCATCGGCATCGGCGACGAAATCACGCGCATAGAGGGCAAGGCGGCGCAGGCGCTCAAGGAACTCTACGGCGGATTGACGCCGTGGCAGAAAACGCAAGTCGCGCGCCATCCGCAGCGGCCCCATTGTCTGGATTATATCGCGGCGCTGATCGCCGATTTCGTACCGCTCGCCGGCGACCGCAAGCATGGCGAGGACGCCGCCATCGTCGGCGGCTTCGGCCGGTTCCGCGGCGAGTCGGTTTGCATCATCGGTCATGAAAAAGGCTCCGATACCGAAAGCCGGCTCAAACATAATTTCGGCATGGCGCGCCCCGAAGGCTATCGCAAGGCGGCGCGGTTGATGGGCATGGCCGACCACTTCGACGTGCCGGTGATCGCGCTGATCGATACCGCCGGCGCCTATCCCGGCATCGGCGCCGAGGAACGCGGCCAAGCCGAGGCGATCGCGCAATCAACCGGAACCTGCCTCGCCATCGGCGTGCCCAATGTCGCCGCGATCATCGGCGAGGGCGGGTCGGGCGGCGCTATCGCCATTGCAACGGCCAACCACGTACTGATGCTGGAACATTCAATCTACAGCGTGATTTCGCCCGAGGGCGCGGCGTCGATCCTGTGGCGCGACACGTCCAAGGCGCAGGACGCCGCATCCAACATGAAGATCACCGCGCAGGATCTGCTGCGCTTCGGGATCGTTGACGACATTATCAGCGAGCCGATGGGCGGGGCGCATCGCGATCCGGCCGCCGCAGTCGCCGCAACCGGCGAGGCCATCGCCGAGGCGTTCGCCGCATTGCACGGACTCGATCGCGCTGCGCTGGTGCGGCAACGCCGCGACAAGTTCCTGGCCATTGGACGGACGCTGACCTGAGCGGACAGATTTCAGATAACAGCCGGTCGGGCGGCCGGAGCGGCCTCCCGCCACAATCCCGCCCCGATTGGTCCCCCGCCGGCTTTGGTTACCAAATTTCTCAGCTTCCACCCACAAATTCGACGATAATTTACTATTCATTTATGCGGCGCATGCTGGAGCGGGCCGCCGGCGGCTGTTTGCCTTGCGAAAGCCAGCGCTTATGGATAACGATTAGCGCGTGATGGCACGGGGATTGTCCATCTGTCGGGGAACTTTACCGTGATCCGGACCTGCATTGTCCGCACGCTCTTGTGGTGCGCGCAAAACTTGCGTGTCCTGATGACTTCGGTGGCGCTTGCCGCCGCCGCGCTGGCGCTTGCCGGTTGCTACGGCGAGGTAGGCTATCAAATCCCGACCCGCGCGATGAAAGAACTGTCGCCGGAGATGCTGGCGCTCCTACAACAAAAAAATATGCCGAAGGATTCTCCCATCCTCGTTCGAATATTCAAGGAAGAATCCGAGCTCGAAGTCTGGAAGCAGGACACCACCGGCCAATTTCAGCTGCTGAAAGTCTACCCGATCTGCCGCTGGTCCGGCGAGCTTGGACCGAAGAAAACCGAGGGCGATCGCCAAGCCCCGGAAGGGTTCTACGCGATATCGCCCGGCCTGATGAATCCGAACTCCAATTATTACCTCGCCATCAACATTGGCTTCCCCAACGCTTACGACAAAGCCAACGGCTATAGCGGTGCATTCCTGATGATCCACGGCGACTGCTCGTCGCGCGGCTGCTACGCCATGACGGACGAGCAGATCGGCGAAATCTATTCGCTGGCGCGCGATTCCTTCCTCGGCGGGCAGAAGGATTTTCAGATCCAGGCCTATCCGTTCCGCATGACGCCGGCCAATCTGGCGAAGCACCGCAACAATCCGAACATGCCCTTCTGGATGATGCTCAAGGAAGGCAACGACCATTTCGAGGTGACTCATCTCGAGCCCAAAGTGGATGTCTGCGACCGCCGCTACGTGTTCGATGCGCAGCCGCCCGATAGCTCGACCAGGCCGCTGGTCTTCAATCCGACCGGCCGTTGCCCGGCCTATCAGGTCCCGCAGGACATCGCCGGGCCTGCGTTGGAAAAGCAGCGCAACGACGAATATCAGCTTGCCCAGTTGGTCAAAGAGAACGTGCCGACCGAGCCGGTGGTGTGGGGCACCGACGGCGGCATGAACCGCGTGTTCGCCTCCAAGCTCGCTGAAACTCAGCCGATAATGGACAATAACGGACATTTGCACGCGCCGCCGGTGCACCCCGGCATGTCAGCGCCAATGTTGAGCGGCCCGCGCGAAAATCCCGAGAATGGATTCACTCAGACCCAGGTGGCGAGCTCGTCGCCGGGAGTCTTCGGCGGGTTGTTCACCACCCAAGCGGCCGGACAGGAAAATCAGCCATCCCCGACACCCGCCGAGCCCGCACCCGCCGCCGGGACGAATTCGCAAAACCACTCGAATTTCTTCGCCAGCCTGTTCGAACCGAAGAAGCCGCCGCCGCCCGCTTTCGCGGAGCAAGGCACGGCGCTCGCGGGCTTGAACCCCACTCCGCCTTCGACCGCTGTCGCGAGAAGCGAACCGCAGCGCGCCGAACCGCAGATCGCACAGGCGCCGAAACCGAAGACCAGACCGCAAACCGCCCCGCAGGTTGATGCCAACGCCGCCGCGCCCTCGAGCACTGGCAGCACGGGCGTGATGAAGGGCGCGCAGCCCATGATCCCCACCGGCAACTTCGACAGCCGCTGGGCGGGTTTGCAATAACCGCGAACCGGCAATCCGGCCAGTCAGAGCATGGTCCGGAAAATGCCCTGCCCCCCGGACGTGATCCGGAAAGTAATAGAGCGCCAATCGATTCAATCTGCAGCGATTGCGTTCCAGGACCGCCGACTATTCAGCGGCGATCCGTCAGGCGTATTTGCCGTGGCAATGTTTGAATTTCTTGCCTGAACCGCACGGGCACGCTTCGTTGCGGCCGACCTTGCCCCAGCTTTGCGGGTCTTGCGCATTGCGCGCCGGGGTCGGCACGGGACGCGCCGCGAGCGCGGCCGCACCGGCGACCGCCGAAGCGCCCACGCCAATGCCATGACGCGCCAGCGTCTCGGCGCCGGCCATGGCCAACGCCATCTCGTCCTCGCCCGTCATCGGATCGATCTTGTGCGCTGCCATGGCCGGCAGCTCCGTCGGCTGCTGCTCCGCTGGCGGCGTGGCCTGGATTTCGACGCGCATCAGCTGGGCGGTGACCGCCTCACGCAGGCTCTGGCTCATCGTCTCGAACAAAGTGAAAGCCTCAGCCTTGTATTCGTTGAGCGGATCGCGCTGACCGTAGCCGCGCAGCCCTATCACCTGACGCAGATGATCCAGCATGATCAGATGCTCGCGCCACAGATGATCCAAGGATTGCAATAGTATCGACTTCTCGATGTAGCGGATGACGTCGGGACCCCATTGCGCGACCTTCGCCGCCATGTGCTCGTCGGCGCGGTCCTCCACACGGGTGAAGATTTCCTCGTCGGCGATGCCCTCTTCCCTCGCCCAGTCATCCACCGGCAGATCCAGGCCGAGGACCCGCCCCACCTCCTCGCGCAGGCCCGCGACATCCCACTGTTCCGGATAGGCGTTTTCCGGCACATGCTTGGCGACGAGATCGTCGATCACGGTGTGCCGCATATCCGCGACCACCTCGCCGACGGCCTGATCCTGCATCCACTCGACGCGCTGATCGAAGATCACCTTGCGCTGATCGTTCATCACATCGTCGTATTTCAAGATGTTCTTGCGGATGTCGAAGTTGCGCGCTTCGACCTTCTGCTGCGCCTTCTCCAGCGCCTTGTTGATCCAGGGATGGATAATTGCCTCGTTCTCGCGCAGGCCCAGCTTCTGCAGCATGCCGTCGAGCTTGTCGGTGCCGAAGATACGCATCAAATCGTCTTCGAGCGACAGGAAGAACTTTGAGTGGCCGGGGTCGCCCTGGCGACCGGAGCGGCCGCGTAATTGATTGTCGATGCGGCGGCTCTCGTGCCGTTCGGTACCGACCACGTAAAGTCCACCGGCGGCCAGCGCCTTTTCCTTCAACCGAGCGATCTGTGCGCGAATCTCCGCGGCGCGCGGGCTCTTGTCGCGCTCCTGGTAGTTCTCGATGTCGGCAAGCTCCTGGCGGATGCGCATATCGGCGTTGCCGCCGAGCTGAATATCGGTGCCGCGGCCTGCCATATTGGTCGCAATCGTGATCGCGCCCGGCACGCCGGCTTGCGACACGATATAGGCCTCCTGCTCGTGATAGCGCGCATTGAGAATAGCGAAGACTTTCGAGGAATTGTCGCCGGAATAAAGCGCGGCGAACGCGTTTGGATCCGAGAAATCGTGCTGCTCCCAGCCCTGCTCCCGCAGCAATTGCGCAAGCTGTTCGGATTTCTCGATCGAGGTGGTGCCGACCAGCATCGGCTGGCCGCGCGTCCGGCAGTCTTCGATCAGCGCCAGGATGGCGCGGAATTTCTCGGCCGCGCTACGATAGACCTCGTCGTCATCATCCAGACGGACCATCGGCATATTGGTCGGGATTTCCAGGACTTCGAGCTCGTAGATGTCCTGAAACTCCTCGGCCTCGGTCGACGCAGTACCCGTCATGCCGGCAAGCTTGTCGTACATGCGGAAGTAGTTCTGGAACGTGATCGAGGCGAGCGTCTGGTTCTCGGGCTGAATCGGCTGGTGCTCCTTGGCTTCGAGCGCCTGGTGCAGTCCTTCCGAATAACGCCGCCCCGGCATCATGCGGCCGGTAAACTCGTCGATGATGACGACTTCGCCGTTGCGTACGATGTAGTCCTTGTCGCGCTGAAACAGCTTGTGCGCGCGCAAGCCCTGGTTGACGTGATGCACGACCGAGACGTTCTCGACGTCATATAGAGAGTCGGACTTGAGCTGGCCGGTGTCGCGCAGCCAAGTCTCCATCCTCTCCATGCCGATCTCGGTGAGATTGACGGTGCGCTGCTTCTCGTCGAGCTCATAGTCTTCCTTAGCGAGCTTCGGAATGTAAGCATCGATGGTGTTGTAGAATTCGGAGCGATCGTCGAGCGGTCCGGAAATGATCAAGGGCGTGCGCGCCTCGTCAACCAGGATCGAGTCGACCTCGTCGACGATGGCATAGGCATGGCCGCGCTGCACCATGTCTTCGACCCGATATTTCATGTTGTCGCGCAGATAATCGAAGCCGAGCTCGTTGTTGGTGGCGTAAGTGACGTCGCACTCGTATTGCTTCTTGCGCTGCTCGTCATCGAGGCCATGAACGATGACTCCGACCGTCAGCCCCAGGAATGTGTAGATCTGGCCCATCCATTCGGAGTCGCGCTTGGCGAGGTAGTCGTTCACGGTGACGACATGCACGCCACGGCCGGTCAGCGCGTTGAGATACACCGGCAGTGTGGCGACCAGCGTTTTGCCCTCGCCGGTCTTCATCTCGGCGATCTTGCCTTCGTGCATCACCATGCCGCCGATCATCTGGACGTCGAAATGACGCTGCCCCAGCGTCCGCTTGCCGGCCTCGCGGACCGTGGCGAAGGCCGGCGCCAGAATATCGTCCAGCGTCCGGCCGTCGGCGAGCTGCTTCTTGAATTCCTCGGTGCGGGCGCGCAACGCCTCGTCGGACAGCGCTTCCAGCTCCTTTTCCAGCGCGTTGATCGTCTCGACGCGCGGCCGATAGGAACGGATACGGCGCTCGTTGGAAGAACCGAACAGTTTGCGGGCGACAGCGCCGATCATTGCATCATCCTGTTAGTTTGGGCTTGCCCGCCGAGCGGCTCGATGGGCCGCACTCGATGACGCACAATCGTGTCCGAAAACCGGTTCCCACTGTTGGGAGTCATGCTTCTGACTTCATCTCGCCGGCATGCCGTAACTGGCGGAAAATGCGGCGCTATTCGGGCTTCTGCAAGGCGACTGAACGTCCCAATCGTCATTCGAGAGATAGGAGGGGGTCGATTTTTTGTCAATCCAAGCGGTGGTTTGTGCGGCGTTTGAGCCGGGCCCACTCCACCATTGCCAATGCGAGGGGATTCGGCGACTGTCCGGCCCAACCCGGACCGCAGGCGTATGCGTCCGACCCCCCATATCAAACCGGCGAAGCGTCACGCCGCCAAAGGATCGAATTATGGCTCTCACCCGCCCGCTCGCCAGCGTGCTCGCCGCCGCCGTGCTCGCTGCGTTCCTTGCCGTTCCGTCGGTCGTTCGAGCGCAGGATTCCGATCCGGTAGTCGCCCGCGTCAACGGCGTCGACATCCGCCAGAGCGATCTCGCAACGGCCGAGGATGAGGTCGGCTCGAGCATCCCGCAAATGGCCCCCGATCAGAAGCGCGAATATCTGATTACCTATCTGTCCGACGTGATCATCGTCGCCCAGGCCGCCGAAAAGCAGAACATCGCCGACCGCGCCGACGTCAAACACCGCATCGCGTTCGAGCGTAACAAGGTGCTGATGGAATCGTTGCTGCAGGACACCGGCAAGGCCGCGCTGACCGACGACGCCTTGCACAAGGTCTATGATGAGGCCGTCAAGCAGATGCCGCCGGAAGAGGAAGTGCATGCTCGCCATATCCTGGTTCCGACCGAAGACGAAGCCAAGGAGATCGAAGCCGAGCTGAAAAACGGCGCGGATTTCGCCACGCTGGCCAAGGAAAAGTCCAAGGATCCGGGGGCGGCGGACGGCGGCGATCTCGGTTATTTCACCAAGGACCAGATGGTGCCCGAATTCTCAGCCGCCGCGTTCAAGCTCGATAAGGGCCAGATTTCCGATCCGGTGCATACGCAATTCGGCTGGCACATTATCAAGGTCGAAGATAAGCGCATCAAGCCGACGCCGACTTTTGACGAAGTCAAACCGCAGCTGGAGAATTACGTCGCCCACAAAGCGCAGGCCGAACTGGTGGCAAGTCTGCGCAAGGACGCGACCATCGAGCGGCTCGACAAGCCTGCCGCAGTGCCGCCGGCCGCGGCACCGCCGGCCGATCCATCGGCGCTCAATCCGGCCGCACCGACCAAGAAGTAGTCAACCGCGGCGGCACACGATAGCCGCGGCGCGCACTAACGCTGTGAATTGCTGCTCGCCACCGCCTTGGCGTAGCAGGCGCGCATCAGTTCGCAGCGCTGCGGGCCGGCAGGATGGGCGGCGTCGGGCTGGGCAACAGCGATAAAGTTGCAGATTTGATCGAGGCCGTCGGGCTTGAGCCAGCCTTCCTTAGCGCCCTGCGTGACGGAATAACAATCGGCCTTGTTCTCGTCGGGGCCTAAATGTTCGTGGCCGCATTCGTGGTAGTAAATCCAAAGCTTCACTGCCGTTGCGGGCTTGGCCATCAAGTCGGGTCGGACGACGATGAATTTGGGGAACGACGCGGCATAATCGTTGAGGTGCGGATCGAGCACAGTCGGTAGTGACTTGCAGGCCGCGTGTCGGTCATCGAGCGCATATTGGCCGGCGGGCACTATCGTTGCGCCGTGGCCGAAATAGGCGGCATAGGCTTCCGGCGTTGGGTCAGCCGGCAATTCCGTCGGGGCGTTGGCGACACATGCCTCTAAAGCGAAGAGAAGGCATAGGTTAAGGCTTAGGCCACGGGCCGCCGCTGGAACACGAAATGAACTGGGCATAAGCCTCGCTTTAACCTCGCGAGCCTCGCTCTAACGCCGCGCCGGACCATTTATCACTCGACACTTCCCGAAGAAAGACCCTGGCGGGCATCGCTTTCAAAACAGGACGTTGAAACTTGCGTCACCGCCAAAAACCGCGAGGTCAGCACTCCCATCGTAGAAGCCCTCCGCTTTAACCGAGTATCCCGGACGGGTGACCACTTGAACGCCAAGCTTGGCGCCGGCAAACGTCGTGGCACGGCTGAAACTGACGACATTCGCCGCTGCACCAGCTTGAGCAGGAATATCTTGATCATCGTTATAGGCGAACAGTTGATTCACATTTATTTCCGCATAGGGAAGCCATGTCATGCCGAAGCGGTAGAATTGCCAGTCCAGGCTGGCAGCCGCGCCAACGTCGCCGAAATGCACATAGCCATTTCCCCAAGCAAATCCTGTGC
>JBAQHW010000206.1:0-14905 GCA_049288525.1 Xanthobacteraceae bacterium | reverse complement strand
TGCCAGCCCCGCGCCAGCTGGCGCGCCGCTGCGGGTCAAGCCGGTGCTGGCGCAGCGCCCGCGCAAGCCGGCGCCGACCGAAATCCCGTTATTCCAGCTGCGGCCGCCATCTCCCGTGCCGCCGCGTGTGCTGCTGATCGGCTCTTCGACCGGCGGACCGCAAGCGCTTACGGCCTTGGTCGAAAAGCTGCCGGCGGCGGTCGACCGTGCGCCGGTGCTCATTGCTCAACATATGCCGCCTATGTTCACCACCGTCCTGGCCGAGCATCTGTCTCGCGCCGGCGGCCGCGGCGCCCATGAAGCCGAAGACGGTGAGCCGGTGCTGGCCGGCGGCATTTATGTAGCCCCGGGCGGGCGCCACATGCGCGTCGTGGCCGGCGACAACGGTATCCGGATCGCACTCGGCGACGACGCGCCGATCAACTTCTGCAGACCGGCGGTGGATGCGTTGTTTACGTCCGCAGCCGCGGTCTGGGGCGCGGCAACGCTGGCGCTGGTGCTGACCGGAATGGGCGCCGACGGCACCCGCGGCGCCACCGATATCGTGGCGGCCGGCGGCAGCATCATCGCCCAGGATGAAGCGACCAGCGTGGTGTGGGGTATGCCGCGCTCGGTGGCGCAAGCGGGCTTGTGCTCGGCCGTATTGCCGCTCGATCAGATCGCGCCGAAGGTCATTCGGCTTTTGGCGGGGGCACGCTCGTGACACCCGGCGATTACGATTTCCTGCGTCACTACCTCAAAGCCCGCTCAGGTCTGGTGCTGTCGGCCGACAAACAGTACCTGGTCGAGAGCCGGCTGCTTCCGGTCGCCCGCAAAGCCGGCCTCGCCAATCTCGGCGAACTGGTCACCGCATTGCGGCTTGCCCAGGATCGCCTGCTTATGACCGCGGTGGTCGAAGCGATGACGACCAATGAGTCGTTCTTTTTTCGCGACAAAGTGCCGTTCGAGCATTTCCGCCTGACCATCATGCCGGCGCTCCTGGCGGCACGAAAATCGTCACGCAGCCTCCGAATCTGGTGCGCGGCGGCTGCAACCGGGCAGGAGCCCTATTCGCTGGCGATGTGCCTGAAGGAAATCGAGCCCGATATCGTCGGCTGGCGCATCGAACTATTGGCGACCGACCTTTCGGGCGAGGTCCTGGAGAAGGCGCGCAGTGGCTTGTACACCCAGTTTGAAGTGCAGCGCGGCCTGCCGATCCAGCTCTTGATCAGGCATTTTTCGCAGAGCGGCGAACTCTGGCAGGTCGCACCCGAAATACGGGCGATGGTCAGATACCGGCAACTCAACCTGCTCGCCGATTTCTCCCAACTCGGCACTTTCGACCTGATCTTCTGCCGCAACGTGCTGATCTATTTCGATCAGGAGGCCAAGTCGGACGTTCTCGACCGGATAGCCCGTGTCACCGCGAGCGATGGCTACCTCGTCCTCGGTGCGGCGGAGACGGTGGTCGGGCTGACCAATCGTTTCAAGATGGTGCCGGACAAGCGTGGCCTATACGTGCCGAATGCTGCGCATCCATCGTCCGCGAGCGGCAATAAGTTTGGTCCGCGGCTCGTCGCCGTCAATGGCGGCCGCTAGTAGCATCTCGCGGGCAAAGCGGCGGCAAAACAAAAACCCCGGCCAAATGGCCGGGGTTTTGCAGTCTCAGACTCACCGTGTTGGTTATGCAAGAATTTAGGCCGGTATCTTGACCTCTTCCTCGGCCGGCTCGCGCAACACATAGCCGCGGCCCCACACCGTTTCGATGTAGTTCTTGCCGTTCGAGGCATTGGCGAGCTTTTTGCGCAGCTTGCAGATGAAGACGTCGATGATCTTCAGTTCGGGCTCGTCCATGCCGCCATAGAGGTGATTGAGGAACATTTCCTTGGTCAGCGTCGTGCCCTTGCGTAGGCTCAGGAGCTCCAGCATCTGGTACTCCTTGCCGGTGAGATGCACCCGGGCGCCGCTGACCTCGACCGTCTTGGTATCGAGATTGACACAGAGGTCGCCGGTATTGATGACGGATTGGGCGTGCCCCTTGGAGCGGCGCACGATGGCGTGAATGCGCGCGACCAGTTCATCCTTGTGGAATGGCTTGGTCATGTAGTCGTCGGCGCCGAAGCCGAGACCCCTGACCTTGTCCTCGATACCGGCAAGCCCGGAGAGGATAAGGATCGGCGTCTTGACCTTCGACACGCGAAGGCTGCGAAGCACTTCGAATCCCGACATGTCCGGCAGGTTCAGATCGAGCAGGATGATGTCGTAATCGTAGATTTTGCCGAGATCGATGCCTTCTTCGCCGAGATCGGTCGTGTAGACGTTGAAGCTCTCGGATTTGAGCATCAGTTCGATCGATTGCGCGGTGGCGCTATCGTCTTCAATTAGCAAAACGCGCATGCAATGCCCCTTCTTCGCCGCGCGGGCTCAAGGTCGGCACGCCGGTGGGGCGGCCTGGAAAACGCCTTGCACAACTGATTCGGGACACTAACGGCACTATGGTTAACAAAACCTGATTCTGGTATGCAAGCATCCCGTAGGCAAATTCTGTCGAATCGCCTTAAGATGTTGCCCAGTAGTGTTTTTTTAGCCACGTTTGCGTTCATGTCCCAGATTAAGTTTTGGCGCTAACCGACTCAATCGACTCAACCCTCCGTCCTGGAGGGTGAGCTGGCCGGTTAGGTTTCCTTAGCCCTAAGGACGACGCGCAATGATTAACGGCCCGGGTAAACAAGCCATTAAGAAGGTGACCTCCGAGGTAACCATTCTTTTGCCGACCGAACGGATATCGAGGCCATGAAGGCGCTCGCCGAGCAGATCAACGAACTCGATGGCATCGAAATCTATGGCCGGGTCGTCGGGGTGCGCGGGCTGATGGTGGAGGTGGCCGGTCCGCTCCACGCGATGTCGGTCGGCGCACGTGTGGTGATCGAGACCGGCAAGAATATCCCGTGCGAGGTGGTCGGCTTTTCAGGCACCCACGCGCTGTTGATGCCGTTTGCGCCGCTCGAAGGCGTCCGCCGCGGCTGTCGGGCGCTGGTCACGTCGGTCGCCGGTGCCGTTCGGCCGTCGTCCGGCTGGCTCGGCCGGGTGGTCAATGCGCTCGGCGAGCCGGTCGACGGCAAGGGGGCGCTGCTGCTCGGGCCATCGCCTTATCCGTTCCGCAATACGCCGCCGCTCGCCCATGCGCGGCGCCGTGTCGGCTCGCCGCTAGACCTCGGCGTGCGGGTACTCAACACCTTCATAACCTGCTGCCGCGGCCAGCGCATGGGCATTTTCTCGGGCTCCGGCGTCGGCAAATCGGTGCTGCTGTCGATGCTGGCGCGCAACGTCCTGGCCGACGTTACGGTGATTGGGCTGATCGGTGAACGCGGCCGCGAGGTCCAGGAATTCCTGCAGGACGATCTGGGCGAGGCCGGCCTGGCCAGGTCGGTGGTCGTGGTCTCGACCTCCGATGAACCGGCTTTGATGCGCCGGCAGGCTGGACACGTCACACTCGCCATCGCCGAATATTTTCGCGATGAGGGCAAGGACGTCCTGGTGCTCATGGATTCGGTCACCCGTTTCGCCATGGCCCAGCGCGAGATCGGTCTGTCGGCCGGAGAGCCGCCCACCGCCAAGGGCTATACGCCAACGGTCTTTACCGAATTGCCGCGCCTTTTGGAGCGGGCGGGGCCCGGCACCGAGCAGGGCACCATCACCGGCATATTCACGGTCCTGGTCGACGGCGACGACCATAACGAGCCGATCGCCGACGCGGTGCGGGGCATCCTCGACGGCCACATTGTCATGGAGCGGGCCATCGCCGAACGCGGGCGCTACCCGGCCATCAATGTCCTCAAGTCGGTGTCACGCACCATGCCCAAGGCAGCCGATCCGGCCTATCTGCCGGCTTTATCGCGCGCCAAGCAGGTCATGGCGACTTATGCGGATATGGAGGAACTCATCCGGCTTGGAGCTTATCGGGCCGGAACCAGCCCCGAGGTCGACGAAGCCATCCGGTTGCACAAGCCACTCGAGGACTTTTTGGCCCAAAGTAAGGAAGAAGCAACCAGCTTGGCTGAAGGATATGCCCGTTTGGCGCAGATCGTGGCTGCGGAGGAAACCGAACGCTAACGTTATCCGTGCCACAATCCATCGATCGGGACCACGGCGCACCGGGCTTTCGCTCGGTAACGATGTCCCAAACCGTTCGGAATGGCTTCGGGGGAGTAAGAGTCGATGAAGTCGCGAGAGACGCTGATTCGCCTGAAGAAATTTCAGGTCGACGAAAAGCGGCGCAAGGTCGCGCAGATCGAGGCCATGATCGCCGAGTTCGAGCGCATGGCCGGCGATCTTGAGCGCGAAATCCGCGCCGAGCAGGATCGCGCCGGCATCCACGATCCGGGCCATTTTGCTTATCCGACCTATGCCAAGGCAGCCATTGCGCGACGGGAAAATCTCAAGCGTTCCGCCGATGAACTGCGCGTTCAGCTCGATGACGCCAAGGGGGCGCTTGGCGAGGCATTTGACGACCTCAAGAAGGTCGAACTGCTCGACGAGCGCGACCAGATGCGGGAGCGCGACGCCGAGAACGCCGCCGAGCAGATGGAGCTTGATGGCATCGCGCTGATGCGCGCCCGGGGCATCGCCCCGGCGTAAATTCCGACGTCAACACGGCCCGGCCTCCCGACCCCGTGCTCAACGCAGTGCGGGAGCCGGAGGTGCGGTATTGGCGCCGCTGCGGAAAGACGAAAAGCCCCACCTTTCGCTCTCGACGAAGACTATGCTCCGCGGCGATAATTGGGCGGGGGAAGGCTCATCCGAGCTTTGCCGGACGCACTGTTACGGCCTGGTTGGGGCCAGAGGCTGTCATGTTGATGCAGACCGAACTTGTCTGGCTGCTCGGGGCCGTCGCCAAGGGCGACGAGGCGGCATTTGAACGGCTCTACATCGAAACCCGCGCGAAACTTTACGGGGTCCTGCTGCGTATCTTGGGCAGGCCGGCATTGGCCGATGAGGTTATGCAGGAGACCTATCTCAAGGTGTGGCGGATGGCCGATCGTTTCGATCCTACGTTGGCGAGCCCCATGACCTGGATGGTGGCGATCGCCCGCAATCGCGCCATCGACATCGTGCGCAAGCGCGGCGACGTGTCCATCGAGGAGGAGCCGGAGGCGCTTGAGGCGGCGTCGGAGGTGCCGGCTCCGCTGGCGCGCCGTGAGATGACCGAGGAGCTGAAGCAGCTTTTATTCTGCCTCGGCAAGCTCGATCCGGAAAAGCAACGCATCGTGCTGCTCGCCTATTACAGTGGCTGGAGCCGCGATCAACTCGCGCAAAAACTCGACATTCCGGTCAACACGATCAAGACTTGGCTTCGCCGCAGTCTGCTCGAAATTCGCGAGTGTATGGGACCCTGAGAAACTCAAGGCCTTGGAGTGGAAATGTACGACGACGATCGCGATGCTCTTGCCGCCGAATATGTTTTGGGCACGCTCTCCGCCGACGAGCGCGAACAGGCCGAAGCGTTGCTTCTGATCGACCCGGGTTTTGCCGAGGTCGTGCGCGCATGGGAGCACCGCCTCGGCGAACTCAACGTCATGGTCGAAGCCGTCGAACCGCCGCCGGAGATTTGGGAACGGGTCAAGACCGATATCGACGGCGCCGAGCGCCGTATCGCCGCCGAAGCCGAAGCCGAATCCGAAGAAAACCAAGCGCCTGAAATCGAAGTAACCCTGCTGCCGACAATCGAGGAGCCTGCGCCGCAAACCGTGCCCGAGGCGACCGCGGAGGTGAGGCCGGAAGGGGCCGCTGAGCCGTCGCCGCAGACGGCTGCGGATTTGCTGGCGACGCCTGCCGAGGATTTGGACACGCCGCTGGAGGATGCGGACGATAGTGCTGCGGTCGCGGCGCTGGCATCGAGCTTGCTGTCGTCGGAGCCACGCACTGACGCGCAATTGCCGGCGCTGACCCCCCCGGCAACCGCAGAGGTGCCCAAGATCGAGCGCGGCGCCGACGTGGTCTATCTGGCGCGCCGGGTCCGGCGCTGGCGGAGCCTGACGGTCGCCATGAGCGCGGTCGCGGCGCTTCTGGCGGTGTATGTCGCCGTCACCCAGTTGGCGCCCGGACTTCTTCCGGCGGCCCGATTGCGGCAAACCGCGGCGCTGGCGCCGCCTCCAGCTTCACGCCTCGTGGCCGTGCTGCAGCAGGAGCCGACGGCCCCAGCCTTTCTGCTCACGGTCGATCCGCAGAGCCGCACCATGACGGTTCGCCGTTTGACGTCGAGTGTCGATCCCGGCCGAAGCTACCAGCTGTGGCTGATTTCCGGCAAAGACTCCAAGCCGCAATCACTGGGGTTGGTTGGCGGGAGCGAATTCACCACGCGGCCACTGCCCACCGGGTTCGAAGCGGCACAAATGCGCTCGGCAAGTTACGCGGTCTCGCTCGAGCCGGCCGGTGGGTCGCCGAGTGGCGTCCCGACCGGACCGGTGCTGTTTACCGGCAAAATGGTAGAATCGCTGCCGACGGCGGCGGCGCCGAAGAGCTGAGGCCGAAACTCAGACATTGAAGACGAAGACGCAAAGATTATCGGATTGTCGGGAACTGCCCGCTCAGTGTCATTGGCTGACCGGCTTTCACCAGAACCTCAGTCCCGAGGTTTACTCCGCTGCCGACGTTCGCAAAAATGCCGACGGCTGCGACTACAATCGCGCACACGAGGCCGATGACTACGATCTTCAAATGGGTGGCGCGGTCGGCGTTATACATCGAATGGTTCATGACATCCTCCCGCTTCTGCGCATTCGTCGCTGCGCCGGGTCGAAGGTTTCGTCCAGTTTCAACAGGTAAGCGGTGATCACGGTCACAAAAACAGGCCCTCACCGAACAGTGAAGACGCGTGATAAACCGGTGAGGATGGCAATGGTTCCTGACGCTGTCCTCTTTTCCTCATCAGGTAAGCCACCTAAACCCATGTCGAATCAGTAGAATTCGTGAAAGGCCAGACCGTGAATCAGATTACCTCCGAGCTTGCCCCAACAGGCGTTCTTCGTGCGGGCATCAATATGAGCAATTTCCTGTTGGTGACCGACAAGGCGCCGTCGGGTGATCCGCAGGGCGTGGCGCCCGATATGGCGGCTGAGATTGCGCGGCGGTTGGGCGTACCGGTCGCTTACGTGAAGTTCGACCGGCCATCGCATTTGGCCGATGCTGCCGGGACCAATGTCTGGGATATCGGACTGATCGGCGCGGAGCCGCAACGGGCCGAAAAGATCACGTTTACCCCGGCCTATTGCCAAATCGAGGCCACTTATCTCGTACCGGCCGGCTCGTCGATTTCGAGCATCGCCGAGGTGGATCGGCCCGGCGTTCGCATCACGGTCCGGCGCGGTGCAGCCTACTGCCTGTGGCTGGAGCGCAATATCAAACAAGCCGAGCTGATGCTCTCGGACAGCGCCGACGGTCCTTTCAATCAATTCGCCGCCGAAAAGCTCGAGGCCTACGCCTCGCTGAAACCGCAACTATTGACCGATGCGGACAAGCTCCCCGGCTCGAAGATTCTGCCGGGCAATTTCATGACGGTGCAGCAGGCGATCGGTACCGCGAAAGCCAATACCGCCGCCGGCGCATTCTTGCGCGATTTCGTCGCCGAAGCAAAAAGTTCGGGTCTGGTGGCGCGGCTGATTGAGAAGCACCGCGTCAAAGGCCTGTCGGTCGCCTCTTAAAGGCATAACCCAGAAAAATCCCGCCCACGGACTCGATCCGAGCGGGGAAACGTAGCGATCGTGCTGCAATCTTAAATACTGGCCACAGTCTTCAGCCGCGCCCGCGGATGGATTTCCGACTGTGCCAGCACGGCGGTCTGCGCGCGGAACCGCTCGACGATGCTGCGCACGAACGGCCTGATCCCCGGCGAGGTAACGAGCACCGGCGCTTCGCCTTCTTTTGCCGCCTGTTCGAATTTCTCGCGGACCAGATTTATGAATTCGGTCAGTTTCGACGGCTGCATGGCGAGACTGCGCTCGTCGCCCTGGCCGATGATCGATTCGGCAAATGCCTGTTCCCATTTGGCGGTCAGCGCGATGATCGGCAGCGTGCCGGCCGTGGTGACGTGCTGCGCGCAAAGCTGGCGCGCCAGCCGTGCGCGGACGTGCTCGGCGAGCATCGTGGCATTGCGCGTCGACGGCAGGCCGTCGGCGATGCCTTCGAGGATCGTCGACAGGTCCCGGATCGACACCCGCTCCGCGAGCAGGATTTGCAGGACGCGCTGAATGCCGGAAATGGTGATCTGAGCCGGCACGATATCCTTGATCAGTTCGCTCTGCTCCTTGGGCAATTCCTTGATCAATTTTTGCACTTCGCCGTAGGACAGAAGCTCCGCCATATTGCCCTTGATCAACTCGGTCAGGTGCGTGGCGAGCACGGTCGCAGCGTCGACGACAGTATAGCCCTTGACGGAGGCTTCCTCTTTCAGCGAGGCATCGATCCAGGTCGCGGGCAGGCCGAAGGTCGGCTCAGTAGTGTGCGTGCCGGGCAACGTGACCTGGTTGCCGGACGGATCCATGACCATGTACTGATTGTGCCAGACCTTGCCGGCGCCGGCTTCGACCTCTTTGATCTTGATGACATAGCTGTTGGCGTCGAGTTGCACGTTGTCGAGGATGCGAACCGCAGGCATGACAAAGCCCATTTCGCTCGCCAGTGACCGGCGCAGCGCCTTGATCTGCTCGGTGAGCCGGTCGGAACCGTCGGGCGCATTGACCATCGGCAACAGCGCATAGCCGAGCTCGACCTTGAGATCGTCCATCTTGAGCGACGCGGCAATCGGCTCCTCGACCGGCGCCGCCTTCGCCTCCTCGACCTTCTTGGCATCGTCGGTGACGACCTTCTTGGCGCGGCGGTCGATCATATAAGCCAAGGCCGCCGCGCCGCCGCCCAGCGCCAGGAACGGAATCATCGGGATACCGGGCAAAAGCGACATCACCAGCATCACCGCGCCCGACATGCCGAGCGCCTTCGGATAACTGGAGAACTGGCCGAGCAGGGCCTTGTCGGCGGCGCCCGATACGCCGGCCTTGGACACGAGGAGGCCCGCGGCGGTCGAAACAATCAGCGCCGGTATTTGCGTCACCAAGCCGTCGCCGACGGTCAACAGCGTGTAATCGTGCGCCGCGTCGGTGAAGCTCAAGCCCTGCTGGGCGATGCCGATGATCATGCCGCCGATCACGTTGATCATAACGACCAGAAGCCCGGCGATGGCGTCGCCGCGCACGAATTTCGAGGCGCCGTCCATGGCGCCGTAAAAGCCGGACTCGTCTTCGAGGCTCTTGCGCCGCCGCCGCGCCTCCTTCTCGTCGATCAGGCCGGCATTGAGATCCGCGTCGATCGCCATCTGTTTGCCGGGCATGGAGTCGAGATGGAAGCGCGCGGCCACTTCGGCGATACGGCCGGAGCCTTTGGTGATGACCACGAAGTTCACGATGACGAGGATCGTGAACACGATGATGCCGATGACTAAATTGCCGGCCATGACGAAATTGCCAAACGCCTGGATGACGTGGCCGGCAGCGGCGGTGCCTTCGTGACCGTGAGCGAGAATGAGCCGCGTCGACGCCAGATTGAGCGCGAGCCGCAGCATGGTCGAGATCAAGAGGACGGTCGGAAAGGCCGAGAATTCGAGCGGCGCGTGAATGAACAGCGCCGTCATCAAGATCAGCACCGAGAAGGTGATCGATACGGCGAGCGAGAAGTCGAGAAGAAACGGCGGCAGCGGCAGGATGAGAATGACGAGGATCGTCATCATGCCGAGCGCCAGCGCGATGTCGCTGCGGCGAAGCATGGTGCCGAAATCGGCGAGCCGCCCCAGGGCCGTCTCGCCGCCTTGCGCCCTCGTCGTGTCGCTCATGCCGTCCGATCGGGCGCGTCTGCGTTCGCGCGAGTCAAAGCTTTGCGCGGCGGCCGTTGGACCACCGACGTGGAGAAGCGGAGCCGCGCTCGAGTCCAAGGCTGTCCCCGAAGAGCGTTAGAGTGGGATGGAAACGCTTTAGCCTCCCAGGCAAAATGTGCCGGGTATATGGTTACTGAGCGGTTAACGCGAGGCGACCCGCTACCGCAAAAGGGCGTTTAGAGCATGATCCGGAAAATGCCTGCCCTCGGACTGATCCGAGGCGGAAACCGGTTTTCCGAAGATCATGAGGCCAATATTCTGGGAGAATAATCAGCTGTGACTTATCGCTTTGTGCTGGCTGCCGCGCTGTCGATATTTTTCGCCTCGGCGGCCTATGCCGACGGCATCGCGCCCGGACTATGGACAATCATCGACCGGGTCGAAAACGCCGGTGTGACCAGTCCGCCGCATATTTCCTCGAAATGCCTCACATCCGACCAGACCGACGATCTCGCCACGACGTTTTCGCCGGTGGCGGCCACGGTCAATTCGGACTGTGCGCCGATTGAGCGCAGCCTCAAGGGTCCGCTCTTGACCTGGCACCTGGTGTGCAAGGGCCAGCTCAACATGGATCTGAGCGGGGCGTTCAATTTCGACAGTCCCCATCACTATACGGGGACGGTACACACCAAGGCGGAAATGCCGGGCATGCCGGCGGTCGACACGCAGAATACGGTCGAAGGACATTGGGTGTCGGCGTGTCCGCAGTGAGGGCGAATGGTGAGGGGCGAATAGCGAGGAGGACCATTTTCCCCCTATTCGCCATTCGCTATTCACTATTCGCCGGTCTTGCATTTTACGCGCAAGCCGCAGCTGCCCAGCAGCGTCCCGCCGACTTCGTCAATGCCGCCACGGTCGTGCCCGGGCTGGTGGTCGAGATGCGCTACGCCGGGTCGCATAACTTTACCGCTCGGCCGGTCGACGGCTATGAAGCGCCGCATTGCCTGTTGACCCGGCAAGCCGCCAATGCGCTGGCGGAAGTCGCGGGCGATCTCGCTCCCCGCGGTCTCGTTATCAAGGTGTTTGACTGCTACCGGCCGGTGCGCGCGGTGGCAAATTTCGTGCGCTGGGCGCGCGACCTCAACGATCGGGCGGCCAAGGCGGAGTTCTATCCCAATGTCGACAAGGCGACGCTGTTTCGCGACGGCTATATTGCGTCGCATTCCGGCCATTCGCGCGGCTCGACCATGGATTTGACCTTGGCCAAAACCGACGGTGCTGGACCCCGTGAATTGGACATGGGAACCCATTTCGATTTTTTCAGTCCGAAATCATGGACCGCCGATCGCACCATCAACCCGGCACAACATGCCAATCGCATGCTGCTGGCAACGGCGATGGGGCGGCGCGGCTTTCGCGGCTATGACAAGGAGTGGTGGCACTTCACGCTGCGCGGCGAGCCGTTCCCGAAGACATATTTCGATTTCCCGGTGCAGTAGGCTTTCAGCGCCAGGCGGCGACGACGAGATAGGCGCCGAGCAGCAACAGGCCGCCAAAAAAGCAACGGCGAAATATCTCCGGCGGCAGGCGCGAGCGCAAGGTTTGGCCGAGCCACATTCCGGCGGCCGCCATTCCCAACGCGGCGAGGGTAGGGCCGGCGAGCGTGACGTCAAGCGCTCCGGCGCGCGCAAGGTTCACCGTAAGCGCCAGCGTCGAGACCGTGAACGACATGCCCAAAGCTTGCACCAGCTCTTCCTTCTCGAGGCCGACGCCTTGCAGATAAGGCACTGCCGGGAGGACGAACACGCCGGTTGCCGCGGTGACGAGCCCGGTCAGCACGCCGGCTGCGGGCCCGAGCCAAGCTTCCTGGGTCCTGCCGATCGTAAAGCGGATCGAGCCGAGCCCGGTTGCGGCGTAGGCCATCAACGCCACGCCCAGAAATGTGCCGGTATATCGGGAGTCACTCCCATTCATCAGGCCGGCGCCGGACCACGTGCCGAGGCAAATGCCGAGCATCATCGGCCACAGACGAAGCGCCGCGGCCTTCAGCGCGGGACCGGCCAGTATCTGCCAGACATTGGTGAGAAACGAGGGCAGCACGAGAATCGCCGCCGCTTGCAGCGGCGGCATCGCCAGCGCCAGCAATCCCATGGAAATCGTTGGCAGACCGAGGCCGATGACGCCTTTTACCAGTCCCGCCAAAACGAAAACGGCGGCAATGAATGCGACTCTTTCGTCGAGCATGGCGGCAAAATGCATCCTGCCGCCAGCGTTCGCAATTCGGCGCTGGTGAATGGACCCTTCGGCAGGCGCGGAAGCTCGCGCGGTGCTAAAGACCCAAATAAAACTTCTTGATCAAATCGTTGTTGTTGAGCTCATCGGTCGAGCGGCCCTCGAAGGCGATTTTGCCGTGCACGATCACATAGCCGCGGTCGGCAATGCGGATGGCCTGGGTGAAATTCTGCTCGGCCATCAGCACCGTGAGCGAGTAGCGCTGCTTCATTTCCGCTATGGCCTCGATGGTGCGTCTGACCAGGATCGGCGCCAGCCCGACCGAGGGCTCGTCGACCAGAAGAATCTTGGGCGCCAGCATCAGCGCACGCCCAAGCGCCAGCATCTGCTGCTCGCCGCCGGACATGCTGCCGGCGAGCTGGTGACGACGCTCCGCGAGGCGCGGAAACGTCTCGAAACAGACCGCCAGATTGCGATTGAGTTCGCGGCGGGCCGTGGGCCGATAGGCGCCCAGTAACAGGTTTTCCTCCACGGTCAATTTGGGAAACAGGCGGCGGCCCTCCGGCACCAGGGCAATGCCGAGATCGACGATCTGTTCGGTCGTGCGGCCGACCAGATCGTGATGAATGCCGTCGATCTCGGCGACGATCGAGCCAACGCTCGGACGCACCATGCCCATGATGCACTTCATCAGCGTCGACTTGCCATTGCCGTTGGTGCCAAGCAGTACCACGGTCTCGCCGCCATTGACCGTGAGCGAAACGTCGTCGATGACGCGCACGGCACCATAGGCGGCGTTGATGCCGGCGATGGTGATGCTACTGGCCAAGATACGCCCTCTCGACTTCCGGATCGCGCATGACCGCGTCCGGCGCGCCGTCGGCGATTTTTCGCCCCGAAACCAGGACGACAAGCCGGCGAGAAAAGCTCATTACCGCGCGCATGATGTGTTCGATGAGGATGACGGTGACGCCTTGCTCATTGAGGCGAACGAGCAGCGTCAGAATGTCCTCCACCTCGGAATGCGTCAGCCCCGCCATCGCTTCATCGGCAATCAAGAGTTTCGGCTCCGCCGCCATGGCGCGCGCAAGCTCGAGCTTGCGCATTTCGACTTGAGTCAGATCGCGGGGCCGCTGCCGCGCCTTGTTTTCGAGGCCCACTTCACGCAGCAGGCCGACGCAGCGGTCTTCGAGCTCGTCGGCGGAATGCTGCCGGCCGCGCCTGGCGACGGTATAGAGCAACGGGATGCGGATGTTATCGAACAGGCTCAAGCTGACAAACGGCCGCGGCAGTTGAAAGCTGCGCGACAGGCCAAGATGGGTGCGCTGATGGGCCTCGAGGCCGTCGAGCTTGCGGCCGTCGAAATGTACAGTGCCCGCTTCGTTCCGCAGCGTGCCGCAAATGCAGTTGACCAGGGTCGACTTGCCCGAGCCGTTCGGACCGATCAGGCCGAGGCGCTCGCCGGCCGGAACCGACAGCGAAATGTTCTCCAGTGCAACGAATCCGCCGAAGCGCTTGCCGAGGTTGTCAATCCGCAGCAAGCCTGATGCGTCCGCGGATCCCGTCACTGGGCCGCTCGTCGTGCCGCTCATTGTGCCGATCATGGGACCGCACCCGGCGCATCGGCGTCGACGTGACGGCGGCCGACGAAATCTTCCTCTCCCCGCCGCTGCAGGTAAGTATGGAACAGTCCGATGATCCCATTCGGCGCGATGATGACAAAGCCGACCAGAAGACAGCCGACGATCAGGAGATTGACCGCCGAAGAGATGGTCACCGTGGCGACTTGCTGCAGCGTGCCGAGAAGAATGCTGCCGATCAGCGGACCGACCCAGCTGGTGGTGCCGCCGATCAGCGGCATGGCGATGGAATTGACGGCGTAATCCAGGGCGAACGTCGAATCCGGCTGCAGATAACCGATGTAATAAGGAAACGGCGCGCCGGCCATTCCCATCAGCGCGCCCGAGATTGTCGTCGCGACAAGCTTCAATCTCAGTGTCGGCACGCCGGAGGCTTCTGCCGCCATCTCGTCGTCGCGGATGGTGGCGAAGCCGTAGCCGAGCTTCGAGCGTTCTATCATCCGCGCTATCACGATTCCGGCGATCGCAAGCAGCAACATCAACAAGAACAGGTATCTGACGTAGTTGCCGATAAACGGCATGACTTCCGGACGGATGACATAGGCGCCGCGCGAGCCGCCGACATAGTCCCAGTTGACCACCAGCGTCTCGAGAACGACGGCGAGCGCTAGCGTCGCGATTGAGAAAAACGCGCCGCGCAGCCGCAGTGTCAGGTAGCCCATGCCCAGGCCGACAATGCCCGATACCACACCGCCGATCAGCATCAGGACGGGTATCGGAACCGCAAGCGCGAGCGTGGGGTCGTCGCCACTGGTGAATTTGTAGACGGCGACGGTCGAATAGGCGCCGAGCGCAAAGAACGCGGCGGTGCCGAAATTCACGTAGCCGCAATAGCCGCCCAGGATATTCCACGCCGTCGACAACACGACATATTGCAGAATGACGTAACCGGCGAAAAACACGTAATCGTTGCCCGCGGCGATGGCGAGGCCGAAAACGGCCGCGCCGATGACCAGGCAGATGGCAAGGAAGGCGGGGGTCCGCATCGTCATCGCCCCATCAGACCTGCCGGCCGTACCGCCAGCGTCAGAAGCAGGAAGCCGAATGACACCGCGGGCGCCCAGGACGGGCCGTAGAACGTCGAGGTGAGGCTCTCGACGATGCCGACCAGCATGGCGGCGATCACTGCGCCCGGCATACTGCCCAAGCCGCCGAGCACGCAAATCGCGAAGACGCGGCCGATATATTGCCG
>JBAQHW010000205.1:0-3202 GCA_049288525.1 Xanthobacteraceae bacterium | reverse complement strand
AGCGACTGCCGGCGAGCGCGGATGGTGTCGGCGACCGCCTCGAAATAGACCTCAGTCTTGCCGGAGCCGGTGACGCCGTCGATCAGCGTGACGGAATAACCGCCATTGGCGACGGTCGCTTGCAGGGCTGCAGCGCCGGCGGCCTGCGCGGCGGAAAATTCGCTGCGGACAAAATCCGCATCCGGCATTTCCGCGACCGGCTCAGGCGGCAGCACGACGGTCGCCAGCGCACCCTCGTCGATCAGTCCGTCGATCACGCCTAACGAGACGCCGGCTTCGCGCGCTGCTTCGCTTTTGCCGCGGAGGAGGCCGTCGGCGAGGAGTTCGAGCACGCGGCGGCGCGCCGCTGTCATGCGCTGAGGCGGCGCGCCGGCAAGCGTCACGCCGGTGCGTTCGCGCGCCGGGCCGAGATGCTCGCCCATGCGCAGGCACATGCGCAGCACCATGCCGCGCGACGACACGGTATAATTCGCCACCCAGTCGACGAAGCTTCGCAGCTCGGGGCGAAGCGGCGGCACGTCGAGTTTTTCCTCGATATCTTTGAGCCGGTTATCGAGCCGGATATCGGGCTTCGGATTTTCCGCCCAGACCACAGCGGTGGTCTCGCCGCGGGCGCCGAGCGGCACCGAGACGATGTCGCCCGGCGCCAGCGCAAGCTTCTCCGGCACCCGATACGAATACGGGTGATCCAGCGCGACCGGGACCAGCACATCGACGACGCGTTTCGCCATACCGGGATTCTCTGCCGATTCCGGGCGGTTTAGGAAGGGGAAAGGGGTAACCCCTATTCTCCGCTCATTCCCGCGCAAGCGGGAATCTAGTGCCGAAAGCGCAGCGCAAAAGGACTGGGTCCCCGCTTTCGCGGGGACGAGCGGGAATGACCCGAAATCGCGAACTGCCCGATATCATCGCCCCCAAGGTCGCGGCCGAGGTCGAGGCCTGGCTCGGCCATCTTGCCGCCGAGCGGCGGCTGTCGGACAAGACGGTCGAAGCCTACCGGCGCGACGTGCTGCAGTTCCTGAGCTTTCTCGCCGAGCATCTCGGCGGCGCGCCGTCGCTGAAAGACCTGGCCGCGCTCACGCCCGCCGATGTGCGGGCTTTTTTGGCGGCCCGGCGGGGACAAAACATCGGCAGCCGCTCGCTGATGCGCTCGCTCGCCGGCTTGCGCGCCTTCGGCCGTTATCTCGAGCGCGCCGGCAAGGGCAAAGTCGGAGCGCTCGCCGCGGTGCGTTCGCCGAAAATCGGCAAGACACTGCCGCGGCCGCTCTCCGACAGCGCAGCCAAACGCATGGCCGATGCCGACAGCGCCGCCGGCGACGGCCGCGAACCTTGGATCCATGCGCGCGATGCCGCCGTGCTCGGCCTGCTCTATGGCTGCGGCCTGCGTATTTCCGAGGCGCTGGGATTAAAGCGCGGCGATCTCGGCTGTTTGCCCGCTCATTCCCGCGAAAGCGGGAATCCAGCCAAGGCCGCCAAAGACTGGGTCCCCGCTTCCGCGGGGACGAGCGGAAGAGGAGTCGACACGCTCACCGTCATGGGCAAAGGCCGCAAACAGCGCATGGTGCCGCTGTTGCCTCAGGTGCAAAAATTAATCGCCGACTACGTGGCGCTCTGCCCCTACGATCTGCCGGAAGACGGCTCGTTGTTCGTCGGCGCCAAAGGCGGAGCGCTGTCGCCACGGCTCATTCAACTCGCCATGGCGCGGCTACGCGGCGCGCTCGGCCTGCCCGAAACCGCCACGCCGCACGCGCTGCGGCACTCCTTCGCCACGCATCTCCTCACCCGTGGCGGCGACCTGCGCTCGATCCAGGAATTGCTCGGCCATGCGTCGCTGTCGACGACGCAGATCTATACCGCAGTCGACGCCGAGCGCCTGATCGAAGCCTATCGCGCCGCCCATCCAAGGGCGTGAAGCGAATCCAGTCCGGATTGCTTCGTCGCTTGCGCTCCCCGCAATGACGGGCAAGATGGCCCCTTGCGAAGACGAAGGGGCGCACAAATGTCGGAACTCGCGGAAGTCATCGAAAAAGCCCATGAGGGCGAGCACGCCGAATTCTTCAACAAGCGCATCGCGCTGATCATCGCAATTCTGGCGCTATTCCTGTCGTTCGCGGAGACGCTCGCCAAGGGCGCGCAGACCGAGACGGTGATCAAAAATATTCAAGCCTCCGACTTGTGGGCCTTCTTTCAGGCCAAGGACATTCGCCGCACCGTGGTCACCGCGGCGGCCGACCAGACCGCGCTGCTTGCGGCCGGTTTAACCGATCCGGCCGCCAAGGCGGCGATCGACAAGCAGGTCGCGACCTGGCGCACAACCGCCGAGCGCTATGAATCCGACCCGAAGGCCGGCAATGGCCGCAAGCAACTGGAAGAGCAGGCCAAGGACGCCGAGGCGGAGCGCGATCTCGCCACCGCAAAATACCATCACTACGAACTTGCCTCCGCCGCTTTCCAGATCGGCATCGTGCTGGCGTCGGCCGCAGTCATCACCGGCATGGTGGCGCTGGCGTGGTTCGCCGGCGGCCTCGGCGTTGTTGGCGCGGTGCTGCTGGCGCTGGGACTTTACGCGCCGCACGCGGTACCGCTGATCGCGAATTTGTAGGTGTGCTCTGCCCCCCGCGATAGCGGGGCAGCAATCACATATTGATCGCGCGCTTGTCGACCGCCAGCGCCGCTTCCTTGACCGCCTCGCTCAGCGTCGGATGGGCGTGACAGGTGCGGGCGATGTCTTCCGACGAGGCGCCGAACTCCATCGCCATCGCCACTTCCGCGATCATGGTCTCGGCATCGGGGCCCAGGATATGCACGCCGAGCACGCGGTCGGTCTTGGCGTCGGCGAGAATCTTGACGAAGCCCTCGGTGGCGAGATTGGCGCGGGCGCGGGCATTGGCGCTGAACGGAAACTTGCCGCTCTTGTAAACGACGCCGGCGGATTTCAGCTCCTCCTCGGTTTTCCCGACCGAGGCGATCTCCGGCTTGGTGTAGACCACATTGGGGATCACGTCGTAATTCACGTGCCCCGCCTGACCGGCGATGATCTCGGCCGCCGCGACGCCCTCTTCCTCGCCCTTGTGCGCCAGCATCGGTCCGGCGATGACGTCGCCGATGGCGTAGATGCCGTCGACGGAAGTCTTGTAATGCGGGTCGACGACGACACGGCCGCGATTGTCCTTTTTCACGCCAACCGCTTCGAGACCGAGGC
>JBAQHW010000204.1:0-9426 GCA_049288525.1 Xanthobacteraceae bacterium | reverse complement strand
CGAGCCGGATGCGGTGGCCCTTCTTGAACACGTAGGCGATCGGCAGAACCTCGATATCAAAGGCGTAAATCTCCCCGGGCGTGAGCGGCTTGGGATCGGTGTGTCGGTAGAACGGCCGCTGCGGCGTGGAGCGCGTCGAATCCTTGTCGCGGTGCGAGGCCTTCAGCCAGCCCTTCGACACCGGCGTAAAGGCCGGCTGCTCGGCTTTCTCGCGCGCTGCCGGACTTTGCGGGTGCTGATCGGTCAGCTTGACGATGAATTGGGTATCGATCGCGGTCGATGACGCGAACAGCTTGAGCATGATCGGCCCGATCACTTCGAGGTCGGCCTCAAGCGGCGCGCTGGTGAAAGTCAGCACGCGGCGCGCCGGGTCGACCCGCCCGTCCGGCCCGATCACCGCGACGCCGTTGACCCATTCCCAATCCGGATAGGTGTAGCTGGTCGGCGCTTCGTCCGCCGCCGGCTCTTCGGTCGAGAGCCCACCGTCATTGAGCGAGCCGACGCTGCCGGACGGACCTTTGCGCAGATAAAAGGCGAGAGGGGCGGTGTTCTCGGGCGGCCACTGCGTCTCCGCGCGCCAGACATTGGTGCCGCGGACGAATAGCTTCACTGGCCCGCTCTCCATGAAGCCGTTGTTTTTGCCCTTCAGGTGCAGATCGTAGAACGGCAATAGCTCCGTCGCATGAAATTCGACCTGGTCGAACAGGCGGTGCGCCTCGAACGTATTGCGCGCGCCGGTGATGACGAGTTTCTTGGGCGCCTTGACCTCTTCATAGCCGAGAATGTTGCCGCGCAGATGCAGTCCCATCTTGCCCCAATGGCCGATCGACAGCACCGGGCATTTGATCCGATCGAGCCGCCAATAGGGCGAGCGCTGGCGCCAGAATTCGTCGTCGAGCGGATGATTGATGATCTCGCCGGTGAGATCGAGCTTCATCGGCGGCCTGCCATGCGCTCCGGCCGGACGGTGCTGGTTGTCGGCGCGCAATGACGTGTACCAGACCGAGCGGTAAGAGCAGTAGATGCCGCCGTGATAGTTCGAGCCGCGATACTGGTCGACGAGGCCGTCATAGGGCGCAATGCAGGCGAGTCCGGGCGGGTTGTAGGTCGCCATCAGCCACTGCGCCATGGCGTAATAGGACTGGCCGATGCCGCCTACGCGGCCATTGCTCCAGGATTGCTCGATGATCCAGCCGATCAGGTCGACATAATCCTGCTGCTCGGTAAGCCCCATGAACTCGAATTCACCTTCGGAACGGCCCGATCCGCGCACGTCGGCGTGCACATAGGCGTAACCCTGGGCGACATACCATTCGATCGGACCGGTCTCGCGCCACAGGAACAAGGGAAAAGCGGGGACGTCGTCCATCTCGTATTGATACGGCGAGGCGGCGAACAGCGCCGGAAAGCGGCCCTCGGCGGCCGGCCGATAAACGCACAGCGAGATGTGGATGCCGTCACGCATCCGCACGGTGACGCCCTTTTCGACCTTCATCGCCTCATTCGGCACTGATTTGCCTCCCTGTTGCCGCTGTAGCGTACCCGGCGCCGCAAACCACCCGCCGCCAATGACCTGCGACCTCTGGCGCAGTTTAGCCGCTTGCCGCAAGCGGTAATCTTGCGGCAATCTCCGCCGCAACGACAATAAGTTTGCCATTGAGGAAATCACATGCGCCGCTCTCTTTTCGCTTTGCTAGCCTTGATCGTGTTGCCGCTGCCGGCGGTGGCGCAGAATTATCCGTCGCGCCCGATCAAGGCGATTGCCTCGCAGGGACCCGGCGGGTTGAGCGATCTGTTCATGCGCGCGCTCGGCGAGCAGCTCGGTGCCGCGCTCGGCACCTCGATCGTGGTCGAGGATCGTGCCGGGGCGGAAGGCACGATCGGCGCCCAGGCTTGCGCGGCGGCCGCTCCCGACGGCTACACGATCTGCATCCTCCCCGGCGAGACTGTCACCATCAACCCGATCATCCAGCCGAATACGGATTTCGATCCGGCCAAAGGCCTGGAACCGGTCACGCGCGCCTATTACCTAACGCAGGTCTTTGCGGTGGATGCATCGCTCGGCGTCAAATCCTTCGCCCAGCTGGCGGCGCTGGCCAAATCCAAGCCCAATGCGCTGAACTATATGGCGCCGTCGCTGTCGAAGGTCGCCTTCATGCAGGAGTTCAACAAGACGAACGGCGTCGACATCGTCCGCGTACCATTCAAGGGCGGCGGCGATGCGGTCAACTCGATGCTGACAGGAACGACCCAGATTGCGATTTTCGGTATCGGCAACCTGGTGTCGTTCATCCGCGCCGGCAAAATTGTCGGTCTTGCCATCGACGGCAACACGCCTTCGCCGCTGGCGCCCGATATTCCGACTTTCAAGCAGGTCGGTTACACCAAACACATCGCGCCGACCTTCTTCGGCATTTTTGCGCCAGCCGGCACGCCGAAGCCGATTGTCGACACGCTGTACAAGGCCATTGCGGCGATCGGGGCGAAGCCGGACTTTCAGAAGAAGTTTTTGTTGAGCCGCGGCCTGGCGCCGGTGTTCAGCCCGCCCGAGCAATTCGCCAAGGAACTGGTCGACGATCGCGCCGAAGGCTTGGCCGCGGTCAAGGAGTCGGGCCTTTACCCCAATGTGAAGTGAGCGGGTTGCCGCCTTGATCGGCGTCCGATTGCGACCAGGTATCGCACCCGCTCTTGAGACTATGCTCGTCTGACGTGGAGCAAGAATCTTTCGACGTTCTCCTGCACGCCGCGTGTATGGTCGAAAAGCCGCTTGGTTGTTTCGAGCATCTCGTTCGAGGCGGCGTAGGTGGCGTCGGCGTGGCCGTTCAAATCGACGATATTCGCGGCTACCGCACGCGAGCTGTCGGCGGCCGATTGTGCGCTAGCGAAAATTCCTGAGGTCTCAGCCGACTGCTGCCCGATGCCGGTCGATATCTCTGTGGCGCAAACCCTGAGATTTTTGATCGCGTCGATGATGTGACTGATGGTCGACACGACCGCCCCGCAGGTCTCGCGGACCGCCGAGATTTTATTAGCAATCTCGTCAGTCGCCTTGCCGCTTTGCTGAGCCAGCGATTTGACTTCCGCGGCCACCACCGCAAACCCCTTGCCCGACACGCCGGCCCGCGCTGCCTCGATCGTCGCATTAAGCGCCAACAGATTGGTCTGTTGCGCGATGCCTTGAATGAGATCGGTAATCGGCAAAATCTGCTCGACAGAGGCGGAGAGCTTCGCGAGTTCGGCGCTGGCGCTCTCGGACTTCTCCGCGGTGCGCTGCGTGAGTTTAAAGACATCATTCGTGCGCCGCGCCAACTCGTCGATCGTGCGAGACAGCTCGCTAGCCGCGTGCGCGACGGTTTCCACATTCTCTCGGGTATTGACAACGGCCTCCACCGTCGAGCCCGATCTTGTGCGGGTGTCTTCGGCGGCTTTCGCCATCACATCGGCATTGTTCTGCACGGCCGTGACCGCCTCGACGAGCTGCCCGGCGATATGTTTGACCGAACGCTCGAATTCTTCGGCGAGCGCGGCCATATCTTCGCGACGTTTTGATGCCCGCTGTTCATCGGCTTCGCGCCGCGACAACTGCATGGCCTGAATTTCAAGGGCGTTCCGTCGGAATATCTCGATGGCCTCGATCATCCGTCCAATTTCATCCCCACGATCATGATAATCCAATTTGATTTCAGTGTCGCCTGTCGACAATTTCTGCATCACGTTCGTAATTGCCGTAATCGGTCTGACAATGGACCCGGCGATAAAGGCAATGGCAGCAATGCTGAAGGCAAGGCAGGTGAACAGTCCAGTTTCGAGCGAATACGTTTCGGTTCGGGTGGCCTCGGAAAGAGTCCTTACGATCGTATCCGATTGTGCGGAAATTGCTGTAAGTATCTTTCGGATATCGGTTTCGATATTGGTGAACTTATCGTCGGTTTGTCCCAGCATCATCGTCGCCATCGCCGGATCGGTAGCGCCGACGCCGAGGACGTCGTTGGCCGTGCTTTGATACTGGGCGAGCTTTGTCTGAAGCGACTTCAGGTCTGTTTTTTCCGCCGCTGACAGGTCCGGACGTTCGGCGAGCTCCTTGAAGTTTTTTTGAATGACCCGAAAATCGGCATCGATGTCGGAGTGAAGTTTTTGTAATAGCTCGGCATTTACGCCATTGCTGGCCCAGGATACGTAACGGAAAACCATGATATGTGCGGCGATGACGGCGTTATTGACCGTCGCCGCCGCCCCCCGGGTGGGAAGATTTGACCGGTAAAGCTCGTGCAGGTTGCGCGCGACCTGGCTTGAGGTCAGCTCGACGGTGGCGCCCATGCCGATCAAGCAGATCAACGCGATTGCGGATGCGGCAAAAGTCTTGGTTCGAATTGTCAGACGCGCGAGCGAACTGAACACGGAACGTTTGCCACTGGCCGGCATGTATCTGGCCCTTCCGGAAAGTCTGCCCTGAAATCGGGCCGTCAGGTCACTGCCGGTAGACGCCAACCCCGACAAAATAGTCGCCCATCTTCTCGACGTAGCTGGTCTTATCCTCGATCTTATTGGTCAGTGGATTCGGCCATTTATAGTCGACCCATCCGGAGCCAGCTCCCTTGGCGATGGCCACCATCTCCTGGATAAGATATTTTCCGTCCTGGTCTTTGAGACCGATGAGATTCTTGCCGATCAAGGCCGGCCGTGCGCCGTGCGCCACGCACGTGCCGCTCATGTCGTAGACGAACGGATACAGGTCGCGATCGTGGAACTGCGCGACCGACTTGTCGGAAATGGCCTTGAACGTCGCGGTGGCGCCGTCTTTGGCAAACATCGTTTCGACGCGCTTGACCATCGCGACGGCTTCGGCCTTGGTGCCGTTGTCGGCGGCGAAAGCGGAGGAGGCGAAGCTAAGAAGCGCTAACGTCGCGATTGCTGCAACCGCACGGATCATGGCGAATCTCTCCGGGAAGAATGGCGAGGGCCTTACAATGTCTACGGAGAATTAACGATTATTTAATTCTACTCGGCCCGAGTATAGCTTCGTTCCAAAAGGATAGCGTCGACCCGCATAGGCCGGAGCCGCGTTCCACTACAATCAGAACGCCCCGCGCTCATCCAGCCTACTGGCCGCGCCGCGCGGCGGAAGCAAAGCGCTTGGCCTCTTCGGCAGCGCGGAACAGCGCTGCCGCCTTGTTGATGCATTCCTGCTGTTCCAAATCCGGATCGCTGTCCGCGACAATGCCGGCGCCGGCCTGAACATGCATGGTGCCGTCCTTGATCAGCGCCGTGCGTAGCGCGATGCAGGTGTCCATGTCCTCGCCCGCGGAAAAATAACCGACGCAGCCGGCATAGAGCGAACGCTTCTCCTTCTCCAATTCGTCGATGATCTGCATGGCGCGCACCTTCGGCGCGCCGGACACCGTTCCGGCGGGAAAGCCGGCGGCGAGCGCATCGATGGCGTCGCGGTCGGCGCGCAGTTCGCCCTCGACATTGGAGACGATGTGCATCACCTGGCTGTAACGTTCGACGAAGAACTGGTCGGTCACTTTGACCGTGCCGACCTTGGCGACGCGGCCGACGTCGTTGCGGCCGAGATCGAGCAGCATCAAATGCTCGGCGCGCTCCTTGGGGTCGGCCAGCAGCTCGGCTTCGAGCGCCTGATCCTCGTGCGGCGTCGAGCCGCGCGGACGGGTGCCGGCAATTGGGCGGATGGTGACCACCCCGGCGCTGGTCTTGACCAGGATTTCCGGGCTCGATCCGGCGACCGCGAACGCGCCGAAGTCGAGGAAGAACAGGTAAGGCGACGGATTGACCCGGCGCAGCGCGCGATACAGCGAAAACGCCGGCAGCGCGAACGGCGCCTCGAAGCGCTGCGACAGCACGACCTGAAAAATATCGCCGGCGGCGATATAATCCTTGGCGCGCGTCACCATCTGCTTGAACTCGGCGGGCGCGGTGTTGGAGCGCGGCGTGACTTCGAGCGGGCCGCTGTCGACCGGGGCCGCCGATTTATTCAGCGGCCGATCGAGCGCGTCGACCACGGCGGAGAGCCGTTCGGTCGCCCGCAAGCGCGCCGTCTCGGCGTTCACGCCGGCATGCGGCCGCACCGGCGTGACAATAGTGATTGTGTCTTTCACCGCATCGAAGACCACGATCAGGGTCGGCCGCAACAGCATGGCATCGGCGATGCCGAGACGATCAGGCGGCGGCGGCGGCAAATCCTCGATCAGCCGCACCATGTCGTAGCCGAGATAGCCGAATACGCCGGCGGCCATCGGCGGCAACGCCTGTGGCAGCGCGATGCGGCTCTGCGCGATGAGATTGCGCAATGCCTCAAGCGGCGGCTCGGCGACCGGCACGAAGGCGGCGGGATCGGTCGCGACGCTGCGGTTGATCTCGGCCTGCCGCGCATTGATGCGGAAGATGAGGTCGGGTTCGAGACCGATGATGGAATAGCGGCCGCGCACCGCGCCGCCCTCCACCGATTCCAACAGGAAACTCATCGGCGCGGAGCCTTCGGGCCGGCCGCCGGCAATCTTAAGATACGCCGAAACCGGCGTTTCCAGATCGGCGACCAGCGTCGTCCACACGACCTGCGGCTCGCCCGACGCATAGCGCGCCGCGAATGATTGCGCCGATGGCTCGGTCTGCATGGTCCGGTCCGGATATCAGTTGGTGTCCGGGGCGCCGTCCCCCATGGCCTGGGCGAGAACCGAGGGATTGACCGTGGTGCCGAGATCGCGTTCCAGCCAATTGACGTATTGGCCGATCAGATCGTCGGACATCTGGGTGTGCAGAGTTTGCTCGATTTTCTTGGCGGCCGCCGAAGTCGGGTCGGGCTTCGGCGTCTTGACGTCGGTCACCTGAAAAACGATCCATTTGTCGGGATCGGTGCCAATGCTGCTGCCGAATTCGCCTTTTGCGGTGTGAAAGATTGCCTGCGTCATGTTGGCGGAGACGTCGCCGCTCGATCCGCCGCGCTTGAGATCGCTGGCGGTTTCGATCTTGAGATTTTCGCTGCCGGCAAGCGTGTCGAACGGATTGCCGCTCTTGAGCTTGGTCAGGAGATCGGCGGCGTCGGTCTTTAACCGCGAGTCGACCTGATCGTCGTGCCAGCGCTGCGCCACCTGGCTTTTGACTTCGGCGAGATTGCGGTCGCGCGCCGGGGTAATCGCGGCGACGTCGTACCAGATATAGCCGCCGTCCACTTCGATCGGATCGTTGTCGACACCAACGTCCGAGGCAAAGGCGTCGCCGACGATCTCGGGGCCGTGCGGCACGTCGGCGATGGGCTTGCCCTGCGGGTCGCGGCCCGAGCGGTCCACGTCGAGCGTGGTGACGGGCAGTTTCTCCTTTGTCGCCGCCTCTTCGAGCGTCGCGCCGCCGGCGCGATCGTCCTCGATCTTGTCGTGGATGTCCTGCACCTCTTTCTTGGCGCGATCGAGCGCGATCTGGTTGCGCAGCTCCGGCGCCGCTGCCGCGAGCGACTCGGTGGTCGACGGCTCGATCTTGAGCACGGTCACGAGCACGGCGCCGAACTGGGTTTGCACCGGCGCGCTGACTTCGTTCGCCTTGAGCGCGAAGGCGGCGGCGGCCACCTTGGGATCGACCATGGCGGATTGGCTCAGCGTGCCGAGGTCGATGTCCTGCGCCTTGAGGCCGCGCGCGGTCGCGATATCGGCGAAGCTCGTGCCGCTCTTGATGCGGTCGGCGGCCGCCTGCGCGTCGGCCATTTGCGGAAACACGATCTGCTCGATGTGGCGTTTCTCCGGGGTGACAAAGCGCGAATGCTGGTCCTCATAGGCCTTCTTGATGTCGTCGTCGGAGATTTGCATCCATTGCGCCAGCGCCGGCGGCGTCACCGTGACGGTATCGATCTTGCGGTATTCCGGCGCCCTAAACATGATCTTTCGATCGTCGAAATATTTGCTGAGCTGGTCGTCGGTCGGCTGCGGAATAGCGCCGGCCTGCGCCGGCCCGAACGCGACATATTTGATGCTGCGCTCCTCGTTCTGGAACTTGTTGATGGCGTCGAGCCATGCCTGCGGCGGGCTGGGATCGCCGGACACGCTGTCGATCAATTGGCGGCGCAGCACGGTCTGCCGCTCGGTGGCGAGAAAGGCCGGCTCGGTCATCTGCATGTTCTGCAGCACCAGCTGCAAGCGCGCCGGATCGAACTGACCGTGCTCGTTCTGCAGTTCCGGATTGGAGGTGATATGGCGGGAAATCTCGGCCATGGAGAGGCCGAGCCCCATCCGGCTCGCCTGCTGGTCGATGGCGGCCTGCGCCATGATCTCGCTCAAGACCTGGCGGTCGAGCCCCAGCTCCTTGGCTTGCTCGGGCGGCAGCGGGCGGCCGAGATCATGGCTGATCGTCTCCAGCCGGTTGTTATAGGCATCGCGGAACTGCTGGACCTGGATCTCGGTGCCCCCGACCTTGGCCAGCGCCGAATCGCCATAGCCATTGAATATGTCGTTGATGCCCCAGACGGCGAAGCTCGCGGCGAGCGCCGTCATGATCACGCCCATGACGACGCGGCCGAGCCAATTTTCGGAGATATTGCGGATGCCTCGTAACATGGGCCGACTTCACCCGTCTAAAGCGCGCTGAATGGCGGAGAGGCGGCGCACTATAAGGACCGAGCGCACGCGCCGCAACCGGCGGATTTTTAGGCTTAAAGCTCCCCTTTTCCGGTTGCAACGGCTCTGCTAACGCCTCGTTGTCGCAACCGATCGAAGCCATAATCTGTTGAGCTCACCCGATGGCCCGCCGTCCCCTGCTTGCCGGCAATTGGAAGATGAACGGGCTTGCGGCGGCGCTTGGCGAGCTGCAGGCCATCATCGCCGGCGCGCAAAATATTCCCGCCGCCGACATGGCGGTATGTCCGCCGGCGACCCTGATTGCCGCTTGCGCCAAGCTGGCCGGCGGCAGTCGCGTTATCATCGGCGGCCAGGATTGCCATGCGCTGGCCGCGGGCGCCCATACCGGCGACATATCGGCGGAAATGTTGCGCGACGCCGGTGCGCGCGCGGTGATCGTCGGCCATTCCGAACGGCGGCGCGATCATTGCGAGACCGATGCCACGGTGCGGGCCAAGGCGCTTGCCGCGCAGCGTGCCGGTCTCGCCGCCATCATCTGTATCGGCGAAGAGCGCGACGAGCGGCAGGCGGGCCAGACCCGGCATGTCGTCGGCCGGCAGCTTGACGGCTCGCTGCCGGAGCGCGCCGCCGATATCGTTATTGCCTATGAGCCGATCTGGGCGATCGGCTCGGGGCAGACGCCGACACCGGGCGACGTCGGCGACATCCACGATTTCATTCGCGCCCGGCTTTGCCTGCGGTTCGGCGAAGCCGGGGAGGCGGTGCGCATTCTGTATGGCGGATCGGTAAAGCCGGCCAACGCCCGGGACCTCCTGACGGTGGAGAATGTCGACGGCGCGCTGGTCGG
>JBAQHW010000203.1:0-3297 GCA_049288525.1 Xanthobacteraceae bacterium | reverse complement strand
ATGTCGCGCATCAAAGACCTCGCCAATATCGAGGGCGTGCGCCAGAACCAGCTGATCGGCTACGGTCTTGTGGTCGGGCTCAACGGCACCGGCGACACGCTCAACAATGCGCCTTTTACCAAGCAGTCCCTGCAGGCCATGTTGGAGCGGCTTGGCGTCAACATCCGCGGCCAGCAGATCCGCACCGGCAACGTCGCCGCGGTCATGGTCACGGCAGATCTGCCGCCATTTGCCACCCAGGGCACCCGCATCGACGTGACAGCGTCGGCGATGGGCGATTCCAAGAGCCTGGAAGGCGGCACGCTGCTCGTCACCCCGCTGCTTGGCGCCGACGGAAATGTCTATGCGGTCGCTCAGGGCTCGCTGTCGATCGGCGGCTTTCGGGCCCAGGGCCAGGGGGCCAGCATTACCCAGGGCGTTCCAACCGTCGGCCGGCTGCCCAATGGCGCCATCATCGAACGCGAGGTCGAATTCGCCCTCAACAGCGTCGGACAATTGCGGCTCGCACTGCGCAATGCCGATTTCACCACGGCGAAACGCATCGCCGAGGCGGTCAACGACTATATCGGCGCGCCGATTGCGGAGCCGCTCGATCCGTCGACCGTGCAGCTGACGCTGCCCAAGAAGTTTCCGCAGAATATCGTGCAGCTTCTGACCGAGATCGAGCAGCTGCAGGTCGAGCCGGACGAGGAAGCCAAGATCGTCATCGACGAACGCTCCGGCGTCATCGTCATCGGTCGCGACGTGCGGGTCTCCACGGTGGCGGTGGCGCAAGGCAATCTTACCGTCACTATTTCGGAATCGCCGCAAGTCAGTCAGCCGGCGGCGCTATCGCGCGGCCGCACCACCGTCGTGCCGCGCACCCAGGTCGGCGTCCAGGAAGAAGGCAAGCGGCTCGCGATGATGCATGAGGGCGTGTCGCTGCAGCAAGTCGTCGATGGATTGAACGCGCTTGGCATCGGGCCGCGCGATCTGATCACCATCTTGCAAGCGATCAAAGCCGCCGGCGCCATCCAAGCCGACATCGAGGTGATGTGATGACGAACCTGAGCCCCGTCGATCTTTCGGCATCGCTGTCTTCGGTGGGAGACGCCGCCACCAAACAGGCGCAAGCCGCACTCAACATCAAAAGCAAGGCCAAGCAAGCCGCCCAAAACTTCGAGGCCAATTTCCTCGGCAACATGTTCCAGCAAATGTTCGCCGGCATCGACGGCGACGGACCGTTCGGCGGCAGCGGCTCACTCAAAATCTGGCGCTCGTTCATGACCGACCAGATCGCCAAGTCTTTCGCCAAGGCTGGCGGCATCGGCATCGCGCCGATGGTGTACAGCGCGCTGCTCAAGGAACAGGGATTGAAGGCATGAATCCGATCGCAACGGTCCCGGAGGCGGAACAAGCGGTTGCCGACATGACCGCATTGATGGAGCGCCTCGCGGGCGTCCTCGAGCAGGAAACGCGGCTCGTTCATGCGGGCAAGGTTCGCGCCGCCGCCGCGCTCGCGGCTACGAAGGCGGAGCTGGCGGGCCGGCTATTCGCGGCCGGGGAACGTTTCAAAGCCAGCGCGAAATTCCTGCAAAAGTCGGTGCCGACCCGGTGCGCGGCGCTCCTGCGGTTGCAGGAAAGCTTCCGCGGCATTCTGCAGAAGAACATGATCGTGCTGGCGACCGCGCATGCGGTGTCTGAAGGAATTGTGCGGCGGCTGTCCGGCGATCTCGCCCGCAAGGCGGCGCCGCAGGTCTACGGCGCAACCGGTCGCACCACGGCGCCGACCGCAAAACAGAGCCGCCCGCTCGCCCTCAGCCGTATGCTGTAACGCGCTTCGATCGGCCGCAACGGGGCCCGTGTTCAGCCGGCACGGCGACGCGCGGCCACGGCTTCAAGCTCGGCGCATAAGCGATTGACCGGCGCTTCCCAATCGCCAATCGTACTCTGCCGATAGAGCCGCATCGTCGGATACCAGGGGCTGTCGGTCCGGTCGAGAAACCACCGGAAGTCCGGCGCGAACGGAATCAGCACGGCGACAGCCTTAGCCATCGCACCGGCCAGATGCGCCACCGAGGTGTCGACGCTGATGACGAGATCGAGCATGGAGACGACCGCCGCAGTGTCGGCAAAATCCGCGAACTCCTGGCCGAGCTGAAGGACGCCCTGCTCTCTTAAGATTGCGCCCTGGGTATCGCTGACATCTTTTTGCAGGCTGATAAAATCGACTCCGCCCACCGATATGATTTTGGCGAAAGTCTCGATCGGGATCGAGCGGTGCCGGTCGCCTCGATGCAGCGAGGTACCGGCCCAGCAGACGCCGACCCGCAGTCGGCCATTTTGCGGCACGCGGCGTTGCCATCGCGTCACGCGGTCCGACTGCGCCCGGATGTAAGGTACCGTCGAGGGAATGGTGGCAAGCTCAGTGCCGAAAGCCAGCGGCAAGCTCAGCAACGGGCAACAAAGATCGAAGTCCGGCAAGCTCTCGCCGTCCGCGATCACCTGGGAAACGCCGGGAACGCAGCTCAGTACGGCCACCAGCGGCCGGTGAACCCCTACCAGGACCTTGGCGCCGCGCGCCGCGACCAACGGCGCGTAGCGGACAAACTGAATGGCGTCCCCCATCCCCTGTTCTGCGGAGAGGAGAATGGTTTTGCCGTTCAAATCCTGATCGCCGCGCCAGATCGGCCGCGGGTAGTTGGGACGCGCCGACACATATTGTTTGCACTGCCAGCGATACTCGTATTTCGGCCAGCCGCGGCGAAAATCGCCAAGGGAGAGGCGCACCAAAGCTTCGTTGAAATTGGCATCGGCGTGCTCCGGCTGCCGTGCCGTCGCCGCAGCATAATCGGCCAAAGCCGCATCGAATTGGTTCAAGAAGGCGTAGACATTGCCACGATTGACGCGGGCGTCGGGGTAATCGGGATCGATGCGCAGCGTTACTGCATAAGCCGCGAGCGCCTCATCGTGGTGCCCAAGCTCGGCGAGGACTACGCCGCGGCGAGTCAGCGCGTCGACGTGATCTGGCGCCAGAGCGAGAACCCGATCGTAGCTTGCTAGTGCTTCGTCGAAGCGTTTGAGCTTGGCCAGCATCTTGCCGCGGTTGATCAACGCATTGATGCGGTCGGCAAGCCCAGGCTTCAGCTCAAGCGCCCGATCGTAACTCGCCAGCGCTTCTTCATGGCGGCCGAGCTCCGCGAGCGTGCTGCCGCGGTTGAGATGTGCAACGGCTAGATCGGGTGCAAGCGCCAACGCCCGATCGTAACTCGCCAGCGCCTCTTCATGGCGGCCGAGACCCTTCAGCGCATTGCCGCG
>JBAQHW010000202.1:0-7980 GCA_049288525.1 Xanthobacteraceae bacterium | reverse complement strand
ATTGATCATGGATTCCATGGTCTTCTCGACCGCTTCGGTCTCCGGCACCTTTTCTTCCTCGACCACCTTGATGCCGGGCATCTTCTTCAGCGCCGCCGCGCCTTGCGCGTGGGCTTGGTTGTAACCGTAGTCGTCGCGCGACCCGACGTAGATGAAGCCGACGGTGGTGGTCGCGGCGAGCGCACGCTCGATTGGCATTGAGGCGCCTAAAGCCAGGGCCGCGCTCCCCTGCAACAAGCGGCGACGAGAGATATTGTCGATTTTCATGGTTGGCTCCTGTGCACAAGCGAGCGACCACGCCTCCCTCTTGTACGTGGGTCACTCAACCGGGAAAGACAAACGACTTGACCAAACGGCCTTCGCAAAGCGCGTGCCACGCCGGCCGCGACATTTTTGTCTTTAGAATCGCCCGGATTGCAGTGGCTGCCGCGGTATTCACGCGGAATACCAATCAACCACAAGGCACACTGCCCAAAAAATGCGCAGCAGCCGCTGCGCGGTTGTCCGGTTTGCTCCGAGAGCGACGTGCCCAAATTGGCCGCGAACTACCTCGCCTTCATCACGCTCGCAGCCATTCGCATTTGGCTCCAAGCGCGTCAGCGACAGGAAGACAACGCGCTCTCTCTGTCCTCCCAATAGGGCGACCGTCAAACGCGGACCTGGGCGTCACCGGGGGGAGACACTAAGCACAAGGAATCCTGGTGTGGCCCGATTGAGGACGACACGCCGGAGGATCAAAAGCCCGAGAATCGCCGACGTGATCAATCCGACCGGCACATTGAAAAACGGCATGACCAATAGTAGCGTCGCAATGGCCGCCAGGCCGGTGACTTCGCCGGCTATAAAGCCACTGGCAAGCGCACTACGAATCAGGAAGGCGGCAGATACTCCCAGCACGCTGAGATCGTAGAGATAAACATAGGGAGTCGCCATTGGCACGGCCGCCGCCAGAGCGGCAGCCTTCAGTTCAAAGCTGATGCGTTTGTTCCACCAGATCGCACCGACCAAGCCGGCGACAACGCCTGTGAGAGCGAGTTGCAGGACCCAGGCAAGCGTCGCACCGCCTCCCAGCATTCGTACCAAGGCGAATAGGCTCTGTTAGGTGTTAATAAACGTCCCGGCCTTTCCAGTTAAAGGATGCTTAAATGGCGCTCGTCTGAACTAGAACCGGGTTCGATTCACGCCTGACAGCTCGATGCTTCTGGAATGTATCCAGTGATTTCACCAAGCTTCAGGGATGTGCATACAGGAGGGAGGAAGTCCCATCCAATCACCGCGTCGATCGCATCCCGCGTTGGAACCAACAGGGAGGGATGTTTCCACGCGCCGAAATAAGCGATCTCAACAACCAGAAACAACACGCCTGCGCCGAAGGAGCACTTTGCATACAGCTGTTCGACTCGCGCCGGGCTGTCAAAGACGTTCGCAGGTGAAAGTAGTGCCGCGGCCATAAGTGAAAGCGCATCGATTGATCGCTAAAAAAACCCTTCATTTCACCGAGGTCGGCAGCGAAAGGTTCGCATATGAGCGAATTCCGCTCAGGTGTGGCCATCTGCGGCCATTCGGCGAGCCTGCGCAACGTTTGGTTCATGAATCGTTAAATCGCGCCGTGCGAGCGATGGATCGCCTTCCAACGAAGTTAGCGGAACACAACGGCGAGATTTGTTTGACGCGACTGCCTTAACTGGCCGGCAATTTCGAGATGCTACCCGTTCGTCGTAGCGGCTTGTCCAGCGGATCAACATTTATGAACTGTCATGCAATCGGATTGCGCCGGTTGGACGCCACAATATGGACCTTCATTGCTCTTGTCGCCGCATTCATACTGTCCGCGGCTGCATTTAGCGACTTCACTGTCGTTCTGAGAAGCTTTATCGCGCCTACCGGCTGCTGTTTGCTGCTGAAGTTCGGCGCCGTCTACTACCGCGACTGGCGCAACGACCTCAAACTTGCGTCGGCCCTTGAAAGCACGACGCAACTCGTAGCCTTCGCCGCCGTAGGGGCGCCCCTGTCCTATGTAGCCGCAAGCGCCTCGCTGCCATTGCAGGATGCAGCCTTAGCTCACTTAGACAATCTGCTCGGCTTCGACTGGAAAGAATTCCTGGCGTGTATGCATCGCTGGCCGAATATCTTTAAATTGATGCACCTCGCATACCTCTCGTTAAGTCTGCAGATGATCGCGGCCGTGCTGGTGCTCGGGTTTACCGGACGGTTGTTTTGGCTGCGCGTTTACATGCTTTCCTTCATTTTTGCTGCGCTTATTACAATCGCGATATCGCCCGTCGTTCCGGCTGAAGGCGCATGGCTTCATTACGGCATCACCGGCTCCGATGTGCTGCCCCTTAGCCACACGAGCTGGCCGGTTTTCTTTGGCATACGCGACGGTAGTTTCCGACAGCTGGTTGGGGTTGGGGCTGAGGGTATCATCACCTTTCCGAGCCTGCATGCGGCGTTGGCAGCCATTCTCGTTGCAACGTTTTGGCCGGTACCCGTCATGCGCTGGTTTGCGGCTTTCATCAATTGTCTCGTGGTCGTGGCCACTCCAATCGACGGATCACATTACTTCGTCGATGTACTGGCCGGCATCGCCATTGCAGGACTTTCCGTAGCGGCGGCTTGGGCAATCGCGAGACGGCTGGTTTCTCGACCAGCGCCCACCGGGATCCAGAACGCCGTGCCAGACCCCAGACCTGTCCTGACATTGCAATAGCGGCGTCACCGGAACCCAAGCCGGCCGGCTAGGAGTGCGCCGAAGCACCAAACACTGCGTCATCTGGAGACGCGTTTGGGCTAGCGCATCCGCGGGTTGGAGCGATCTGGCTGGGGCGGGAGGATTCGAACCTCCGAATGGCGGAATCAAAATCCGCTGCCTTACCACTTGGCTACGCCCCAATCCGGGATTGGCGCCGGGGGATCGCCCAGGGCGCCGGGCCGGACCATAATGGCGGCCCCCCTCGGGATCAATGATGCGGCGCCAGCCGCCCCTGACCCCGCACTATACTCCGTCCCGCATTTCCAAGGTTCTATTATAATGTCTGGCGTCGGCAGTCGCCTGCCTATCGGCGAAAAGAAAGGCCCGCAATGCCCGAGTCCATCGAGGTGCGCGACGACGGCGCCATCCGCACCATCCGGATGAATCGCCCGGAAAAGAAGAACGCGCTGACGCAGCCGATGTACGCCGCAATGACCGGCGCGCTCGCCGAGGCCCAAGACGGCGACGCCATCCGTTGCATCATCATCGCCGGGGCACCGGGCGCTTTCTCGGCCGGGGCCGATATCGGCGAATTTCTCGAATCGGCGCAAACCGGCGCATTGCGGCCGGCTACCGTGGCCTTTCTCAAGGCGATCGCACGCAACCGAAAGCCTCTGGTCGCGGCGGTGGGAGGTCTTGCCGTGGGCATCGGCGTGACCATGCTGTTCCACTGCGATCACGTCGTTGCGTCCCGCGAAGCCACCTTCACCACGCCGTTCCTCAAGCTTGCCCTGATCCCCGAAGCGGCGTCGAGCCTGTTGGCGCCGATGCGCATGGGCTATGCACGCGCGTTTTCGATGCTGGTCATGGGCCGCCCGCTCTCCGCCGCCGAGGCCAAGGAAGCCGGCATCGTCAACACGATCGTCGAGGCCATGGCGGTCGATGACGCGGCGCTGAAAGCCGCGCGCGAGATCGCGGCGCTCCCGGCCGGCGCCGTGGCGGCATCGCGGGCGCTGATGCGCGGCCGGCTTGACGACGTCGACCGGCAGATTGATGCCGAACTCATGCAATTCCGCGAGCGATTGCAGTCGGAAGAAGCGCGCACGGCCTTCGCCGCATTCCTGTCGCGCAAAAAGTAGAGCGCGACATGTCGACCCCAACCATGTCATCCCCAACCATGTCATCCCCAGCCATGTCGCTTTCCGGCAAGACATTATTCATTACCGGCGCCTCGCGCGGCATCGGGCTGGCGATCGCGCTGCGTGCCGCCCGCGACGGCGCCAATATCGCGATCGCGGCGAAGACCACGACGCCGCACCCGAAGCTCGCCGGCACCATCTATACGGCCGCGCAGGACATCGAGCGCACCGGCGGCAAGGCGTTGCCGCTGGTCGTCGACGTGCGCGACGAAGCCGCAGTGCGCGAGGCTCTCGACCAGACGGCGCAGAAATTCGGCGGCATCGATATCGTGGTCAACAATGCCAGCGCCATCGCGCTCACGCGCACGGCCGACATCGACATGAAGCGCTTCGATCTAATGCACCAGATCAATGCGCGCGGCACCTTCATGGTCTCGAAATTCGCCATTCCCTATCTGGCGAAGGCGGCCAACCCGCATATCCTGATGATCTCGCCGCCGCTCGATATGAAAGAGAGTTGGTTCGCGCCGCATACCGCTTACAGCATGGCCAAATTCGGCATGAGCCTCGTCGTGCTCGGGCTTGCCGGCGAGTTGCGGCCGGCGGGCATCGCCGTCAACGCTCTGTGGCCGCGCACGCTGATCGCCACCGCCGCGGTTCGCAACCTGTTGGGCGGCGGGGAGATGGCGCAGCGCGGCCGCAAGCCCGAGATCATGGCGGATGCAGCCTACGCCGTTTTCGCCAAACCGGCGCAAAGCTTCACCGGCCAGTTTCTGATCGACGACAGTTTCCTCGCCGGAAACGGCGTCAGCAACTTCGAGCCCTATCGCGTCGACCCCACCCAGCAGCTCGCGGCGGACTTTTTCGTGCCCGACGATAATCCGCCGCCGCCGGGCGTCGCCCTCGCCTAGCGCGCCGAACCGGAATGCGAATGTTAGAATTGGACCACTAGTTTCACACTGGGGACGCCAATGACCTACCGCGCGCCGCTCGCCGATATCGGCTTTGCGCTCAAATACGCCACCGGACTGACGGCCGCCGTCGAGCAAGGCCTGTTCGGCGACCTCACCATCGACGATATCGAGGCGGTCATCGCCGAGGCCGGCCGCTTTGCCGGCGAAGTCATCGCGCCGCTCAATCGTGTCGGCGATACCTTCGGCGCGCAGTTCAAGGATGGCGCGGTCACTACGGCGCCCGGCTGGAAGGAAGCCTACCGCGATTGGCGGCTCGGCGGGTGGAACGCGGTGACGGCCCCCGCGCAATGGGGCGGCCAGGCGCTGCCGCAGATCGTCAACGCCGCCTGCACCGAGATGTGGCATGCGGCCTCGGTCGGTTTCGCCAACGGGCCGATGCTGACCATGGCGGCGATCGATGCGCTCAACGCCCATGGCAGCGATACGCTCAAAAAGACTTATCTGGACAAGCTCGTGTCCGGCGAATGGATGGGCACGATGCAGCTCACCGAGCCGCAGGCCGGCTCCGACGTCGGCGCTTTGCGCACGCGCGCCGAGCGGGCGGGCGACGGCAGCTATCGTCTCAAGGGTCAAAAGATTTTCATCACCTATGGCGAGCACGACTTCACCGACAACATTATTCACTTCGTGCTGGCGCGATTGCCGGACGCGCCGGCCGGCACGCGCGGCATCTCGCTGTTTCTGGTGCCCAAATTTTTGCTGAAGGCCGACGGCTCGCTGGGCGCCCGCAATGACATCCGCGCCCATTCGGTCGAGCACAAGCTCGGCATTCACGGCTCGCCGACCTGCACCATGATCCTCGGCGACAATGACGGCGCCATAGGGTTTTTGATCGGCGAAGAAAACGCCGGCATGGCCTGCATGTTTACCATGATGAACCGCGCCCGTCTCGCCGTCGGCCTGCAAGGCGTCGGTTTGGCCGAGTGCGCCACGCAACAGGCGATCGCTTATGCCCGCGAACGGCGGCAAGGACGCATTGCCGGCGTGAAATCGTCGGAACCCTCGCCGATCATCGCCCATCCCGATGTGCGGCGCATGCTGCTGACGATGCGCGCGCTTACCCGAGCCGCGCGCGCTATTTGCTACGAAACGGCGCTGGCGATCGACCGCAGCGAGCGCAGCGACAACGAGGCCGCGCGCCAGGCCGCATTTGCGCGCGCCTCGCTCCTCACCCCGGTCGCCAAGGCATTCTCCACCGATATCGGCAACGAAGTCGCCTCGCTCGGCGTCCAGGTGCACGGCGGCATGGGCTATATCGAGGAAACCGGCGCGGCACAGATTTTCCGCGATGCGCGGATCGCGCCGATCTACGAGGGCACCAATGGCATCCAGGCGATCGATCTGGTTACCCGCAAGCTGCCGCTTGCCGGCGGCGCCGCGGTGGCGGCGCATTGCGACGAACTGCGCGGCATCGTCCGCGAAGTGGAGGCCAGCAACGATCCGGCGTTCGGCTGGACGGCAGTGCGGCTCGACGATGCGGTCGAGAGCTTGTCGCGGGCGACGACGTGGCTGATCGCGCGGCTTGCCAAGGAGCCCGACGCGGCGCTCGCCGGGGCAAGCCCGTATCTGCGGTTGTTCGGCATCGCGACCGGGGGATGCCTGCTTGCCAAAGAGGCGCTGGCGGCCATGCGGCTCGGCGTCGATGCGGCCGGTCCGCTGGCGGTGGCGCGGTTTTTGGCGGAGAATTTTGCCGTCCAGGCCGGCGGCCTCGAACGCACCGTGGTGGATTGCGCGCCAAGCGTGCTGGCGGCCGACGCGGCGCTGGTTTTGCCCTAATCCGACCGCGCATGCCGGGTTTCGCCCGGGCGCGAGCCATCCTACATTGTCACAATGTCCACGTTGATCATCAGCCATCCCGCCTGTCTTGAGCATTTGACCCCCGCCGGCCATCCGGAGCGGCCCGATCGCCTGCGCGCGGTCGAACGCGCGCTCGAGGCGGAGAAATTCCAGATGCTGGCTCGGGCGCAGGCGCCGCGCGCGGCGTTCGAGACCATCGCGCTGTGTCACCCGATGGACTACATCGAGGCGCTGCGCGATGCCTCGCCCGAGGAAGACATCATCCAGCTCGACGCCGATACCTCGATGTCGCCCGGCAGCTTCGAGGCCATTTTGCGGGCCGCGGGCGGCGCCATCTTCGCCGTCGACGAGGTGTTCGCCAAGAAGGCCACCAACGCCTTCGTTGCTACGCGCCCGCCCGGCCATCACGCCGAGACGGCGCGGCCGATGGGCTTCTGCTACTTCGACAATGCCGGTATTGCGGCGCGCCATGCGCAGAAACGCTACGGCATCGCCCGTGCCGCGATCGTCGATTTCGACGTGCATCACGGCAACGGCTCGCAGGAGATTTTCTGGTCGGACAAGACAGTGATGTATTGCTCGACCCACCAGATGCCGCTGTTTCCCGGCACCGGCGCCGTCAGCGAGAGCGGCGACTTCAATACCGTCGTCAACGCGCCGCTGCGGCCGGGCGACGGCACGGAGAAATTTCGCGATGCTTTCGAGAGCCGCATTCTGCCGCGGCTGGCCGAATTTCAGCCGGAGCTCGTCATCATCTCGGCTGGCTTCGACGCCCACTACCGCGACCCGCTCGCCAACATCAATCTGGAAGAGGCCGACTTCGCCTGGGCGACGCAAAAAATAATGGACGTTGCCGACCGTCATGCCGGCGGCCGCGTCGTTTCGCTCTTGGAGGGCGGCTACGATCTCCAGGCGCTCGGCAATTCGGCGGCGGCCCATGTCACCGCATTGATGCGGGGATAATTCCGGCGCCAATGCGGGAATATCCGGTAGCCTGGATTGCGCGCCGCGCGATCCAGGAGCATGACTCTCCCGGATTACGGCAGGTGTAATCCGGGCTACGGTGAGCGGATCGGGTTTGAACTGAAAATGGCGCAGGACAGCAACAGCGATATCGGCAAACTGCCGTTCGAGCGGGCGATCGAAGAGCTCGAATCGATCGTCAAGCGACTCGAAGAGGGCAAGGTGCCGCTTGAGGAATCGGTCGCCATCTACGAGCGCGGCGAAGCGCTGAAAGCGCGCTGCGAGGCGCTGCTGCGTCAGGCCGAAGCGCGCGTCGAGAAGATCACGCTCGATGCTAGCGGCAAGCCAACCGGCGCCGAGCCGCTCGACGGCGAATAGCTTTCGGCGCTTCCGCGCCGCCGCAAATGCCGGCTTC
>JBAQHW010000201.1:0-5575 GCA_049288525.1 Xanthobacteraceae bacterium | reverse complement strand
GGCCGGTGACCGCGCGCTCGGCGTAAGTATCCCACACCGCGTCCCAATCGCCGAGCGAATAGCCGTGCCACGGCTCTCTTGGTGTCAGCGCCGGCAGGCCGAGTTCATTCCAGATGACGCGGGCGCGCTCCATATACTCGCGCTTGGGCAGCGAGATCGGCGGGTATGCCTCCTTCTGCGTGGCGTCGATCAGCATGGTCGACTCCTCGCGCGGGCCGCCCGACTTCGGCCCATGGCCTTCGGAGCGGTACGGAACGATGTGCACGTCCTCGACCGGATTGGCGCGATAGGCGAGCGACCAGAACACCGCATCGGGATTGTCCGGGTCGATGTCCTCGCTGACGCCGATGACGTATTTGCCGATATCGGCCTGCAAGCTCGCCGCGCCTTGCAACGCGCGCCAGATTTCGGTGCGCGGCACGCCGGGCGCGAACTGCACGAAGACAACCTTGCGCAAGTTGGTCAACGGCTCGTGCATCGCCACGCGGCGCACGCCCTTGATCGAAAGCGTGTCGCGCAAATAGGACAGATAGCGCGGCTCATAGGCGACGCGCTTCATGACGCTCGATTCGCTCGGCGTCACCTCGCTCAGGATCGAGGTCCAGACCGGCTTGCGCTTGTGGGTGATGGCGGTGACCTGCATCGACATGTTGAAGCCTTCGAGCGCGACATGGCCGTGGCTTTCGCCGAACGGGCCTTCCGGCTCGAGAAATTCCGGGTCGATCAGGCCTTCGATTACGAATTCGGCATCGGCCGGCACGTCGAGGTCGACGGTCGCGGCCTTGACGATGCGGATCGGCGCGCCGGCAAGCCCGCCGGCGACCGCCATCTCATCGCAATCGACCGGCAGCTTTTGCGGCCCGGTGAACATCGCGACCGGCGCCGCTCCGACCACGATGGCGATCGGCATCGGCTTTTTCAGCTTGCGGTATTTCTGCCAATGCAGATAGCCGCCGGCGCCGCCCGGGCGCGCCGCCATGCGCACGCCGAGACGGTCGGTGGCCTTCAGGCCGGCGCGATAGGTGCCCATGTTGCGCACCCCGGTCTCCGGATCGCGGGTGATGCACAGCGTCGCCGTGAGATAAGGCGCTGCGTCGTAGCCGGGCGTCGAAATCGGCACCGGCAAAAGCTTCAAGCCGCCGTCCGGCTGGCGCAGCGCGTCGCCCTTGATCACGACCTCCTGGCACGGCGCCGCGGTGACCGCGACGGGAGCGATCGGATTGGCGATGGCCGCCATCCAGGCAGCGCCGATCTGTTCGACCGGCCGCCCCATGCCGATGGCGTAGATTTCCGCCGAGGCCGCCAGTGCGCCGATTGCCACCGGTGCGTCGTAGCGGCGGCCTTGTCCGTCGGTCACATGGGTGAACAGAAACGCCCGCCGTTCTCCCTCGCGCAAGCCGCCCTGAAACTGCCAGCGCACCAGCGGATGCAACTCGGTATCCTTATTGATCGGCCGGTCCACGCGCGTGAGCAGGCCCGCGGCCTCGAGCCGCTTCAGATGCTCCTGAAAATCGAGCGGCGGCCCGCTCGATTGGGCCTCGGTGCGGCGCGCTTGCGGCTGATCGAGCATCGTCACTTTTTGTTCTTCAGATGCTCGGCGACGATCGGCTTGGCGACGCGGAAGCAGTCGACGCCGATCGGCGCGCCGCAATAGATCATGACCTGCGTCAGCGCGGCACGGATTTCGTCCGGCGTCAGCCCGTTATTGAGCGCGCCGCGCACATGCGTGCCGAACTCTTCCATCTTGCCGAGCGCCGCGATCATGCCAAGGTTGAGGATTGATCGCTCGCGCGGCTTGAGGGTTTCGTCCCCCCAAGTCTCGCCCCAGCAATATTCGGTAAGCAGGCGCTGAAAATCGCGGGTGAAGTCGTCGACGTTTGATAGCGCGCGCTCGACATATTCGGCGCCGAGCACCTGTTTGCGCTTGGCAAGTCCGGTATCGTAGCGTTTCTGATCCATTGGCGTATCCTCGCTGCTATTTGACGTTAAATTGTTGCTCGGCAAACTACTCCTCCGCCGGGCCGCCCTTCCAGCGTTTGACCGTGCCGGTATCGATGCCGAACAGGTCGAGCAGCCGGCCGCAGGTGTGATTGACGATGTCGTCGACCGATTTCGGCCGGTTATAGAAGGCCGGAACGATCGGCGCGATCACCGCGCCGATGTCGGCAAGCGTCGTCATCGAGCGCAGGTGGCCGCTGTGCAGCGGCGTTTCGCGCACCGCGAGCACCAGCCGGCGCTTTTCCTTGAGCACGACGTCGGCGGCGCGCGACAAGAGCGACGCCGTCACTCCGGTGGCGATCTCGCTCATGGTGCGGATCGAGCACGGCGCGACGATCATGCCCATGGTCGGGAACGAGCCGGAAGAGATCGCCGCGCCGATATCGCTGACCGGGTAATGCACCGACGCCAGCGCGCGCACGTCTTTCGGTTTCAAGTCGGTCTCATAGGCAAGCGTCATCTCCGCCGACTTCGACATGACCAAATGGGTCTCGATGTCGGCCTTACGCAGCATTTCCAGAAGGCGCACGCCATAGACCGTGCCCGAGGCGCCGGATATGCCGACAATCAGCCGCGCCGGAGTTTTGGCCATTCGCTCTCTCGTGTCCTTGACGACCGTTTGGCGAGGGTTTGTGGCACGCCCCGGCGCGATCTTCCAGTAGGGGGATGCTGTCAGCCGGCGAGCGCGTCGAACGCAGCGGCGAGGAGATCGACCGCCCCGCGGGGAAAATCTTGCCCCAATGCGGCCGCGTAGGCCGCGACATTCGCCCGTGCGGCGTTTCTCGGCGCGGCTCGTGCGCCGAGCGGGCCGGATTTGGTGAAGTTATAAAGCGCTTCCTGCTGCAATTGCTCGGCCTCGAGCTCGACCGCCTTAATCTTGTTGCGGAAAGCCTCCTGCTGGCCTGGATCGACCAACGTCGTGGCGCCCTTGAGTTTGCGGCGGGTATCGCGGATCGGAACGATCGTCAGCTCGCGCCAACTGCGGACTCCATCGTCGAATTTCTTGACCTCCTGCGGCGAGACTTGGCGGCCTTCCGAAGCTAGCCAGACCAAAAACAGCAGCAGGTTGACGTCGACGCCGCAGCCGTCCTGCAAGGCGATGCAGGCGTCGGACACGCCGGCCTGACGGTAGAAATTCAGCGAAAAGCGCCAGAATGGGGTTGTCGCGTTTTCAGTCATACCGAATTCCTGCATCCGCTATTGTCATCGTCTGCGAAGGCAGACGATCCAGTAATCACCGCACTTTCGGTGCTTACTGGTTACCCCGCCTTCGCGGGGTATGACACCGAAGTTTGCTCATGTGGCGAACACCCTCTCATAAGCACCGGCGGCGCGCAGCGCCGCGACGATACGTTCGGGCATGAGCGGCGTTTCGGCGAAATGCACGTCAAACGGCGACAGTGCATCCTCGATCGCCGCGATGATGGCCGCCGCCGCCGGGATGGTGCCGCCTTCGCCGGCGCCTTTGACGCCGAGCGGATTGAGCGGATTGACGGTCTCGACGTGGGCGATGGCGCAGGTCGGCACATCGGTCGCCATCGGCAGCAGGTAGTCGGCAAACGTCGTGGTCAGCGGCTGCGCATTGTCGTCGTATTGCATCCATTCCAAGAGCGCATTGCCGATGCCGTGGGCGACGCCGCCCTGCACCTGGCCGTCGACAATGAGCGGATTGATCACTCGGCCGCTGTCATGGGCGACCGCGTAATTGAGAACCTTGACCCCGCCGGTCATGTGATCGACTTCGACCTCGGCGACATGAGTGCCGGAACAATAGGCGGCCTGCGACGGCGTGTAATAGGCGGTGTGCTCCAGGCCGGCCGTTTGCCCGGCCGGCAGCGAAACGCCGGGAATGCCCTGCGCCAGGCGCGCCAGCTCGCCGAACGGGATCATCGGTTTGTTGCCGGTCGTGCCGACCGCGTTGCCGTCTTGAAGGTCGATATCGGTTTCGTTGACGCCGAGCGCGCGCGCCGCCAGCGCGACGATCTGCTTGCGGACCGCAACGCCCGCGATCTGCGCCGAGCAGCCGGCGTTCACCGCCTGGCGGCTGGCGAAGGCGCCGACGCCCTGGGCGATCGCGCCGGTGTCGCCGATCGTCATGACGATGTCCTCGAGGCGGCAGCCGACCTCTTCGGCGACGATCTGGGACAGCGTGGTGCGGGTGCCCTGGCCTTGGTTGGTGGCGCCGGTTGCGACTGCGACCCTGCCGCTCGGCAGGACGCGCACGCTGACACCCTCGAACGGACCCAAACCGGTGCCCTCGACATAATTGCCAATGCCGATGCCGATCAGGCGGCCTTGCTCCAGCGCCGCGCGTTGACGTTCGCGAAAGCTGTCGTAGCCGGCGAGCTTGAGCGCCTCGTCCTGTCCTTTCGGATAATCGCCGCTGTCATAAATCAGCGGCCTGCCGTCGCGGAACAAAAGCCCGACCGCATAAGGCATCTGTTCCGGCTGGATGAAATTGCGCCGCCGTACTTCGGCGCGGTCGAGCGATAGTTCGCGCGCCACGCGGTCCAGCAGCCGTTCCATGGCGAACACCGCCTGCGGCCGCCCGGCGCCGCGCACCGGCGTGGTCGGCACTTTGTTGGTGAGAACGACGACGGTGTCGAGGGAATAGGCCGGCACCACATAAGGCCCCGGCACGGTGACCGCGGCGATATAGGGCATGATCACGCCCCACGGCACGAAGGCGCCGCTGTCGTGCAGCATCGTGCCGCGCACGCCGAGGATTTTGCCGTCTGCGTCCACCGCGATCGCCACGTCCCAGTACTGATCGCGTTCCTGCGTCGCGCACAGGAAATGCTCGCGGCGATCCTCGATCCATTTCACCGGCCGTCCGAGCTTCAGCGCCGCCGCCGGGATCGCCGCTTCCTCCGGATAGAAGATCGCTTTCGGTCCGAAGCCGCCGCCGACGTCGGGTGCGATCATGCGGATCGACTCGATGCTGCGATCGAGCAGATCGCCGAGCGTGCCACGGCCGAGATGCGGGGTCTGCGTGCCCGACCACACGGTCAGCAGATCCGACGCCGGATCGTGATTGGCCAGAACGGCGCGGGTTTCCATCGCCATGCCGCCGCCGCGGTGCTGCCAGAGCGATTCCTCGAAGACGTGTGCGGCGCCGGCGAAAGCGGCGTCGACGTCGCCATAGGCGGACGGGAAGCGCGCGATAACGTTGGAGTCGAGGTCGCGGTGCGCAGGCGGCGCGCCGTCGGCGATGCCGGCCCGGCAATCGACGGCCGCGGCAAGCACGTCAAATTCTACGACGACGGCCGCCGCGGCGTCCTCGGCGAGGTAGCGCGAATCCGCGATCACCACGGCGATCGGCTGGCCGACGTAACAGACTTCATCGCGCGCCAAGACCGTCTGCGTCCGTGGCACCGCGATGGCAGGATTGGGCGTCAGCATCGGGATCGGCATGCGGTCCATCGGCTCGGGCAGGTCGGCCGCGGTGAGGACGGCATGCACGCCGGGCATCGCGATCGCTGGTCCGCCGTCGATGGCGCGAATGAGCGCGTGGGCGTGCGGCGAGCGGACGAAGCAGGCGTGAAGAGTGCCGGGCAGCCTGATGTCGTCGACGAAG
>JBAQHW010000200.1:0-4063 GCA_049288525.1 Xanthobacteraceae bacterium | reverse complement strand
GCCATGCAATGGCTTCGGTATGGATATAGCTATGGAAACATCCGTGATTGCCGTATCCACAGCAGTATCAATAGGAGTGCCGAAAATTCGCTTGCGATTTCAATAGTCCGCGCCTGCATCCATAAGGGCCAACGCCCATGACAGAGGTTATATTCATTATTCTGTATTTCTTTTTTTCGCTGCGCTGCCGACAAAGCGGTGAGACTGAAACTTCCAGTGGACTTCCCCGCCCTGCTCAGCACCGCACTGCTTCTGCCTGAAGCAGCATCCGCGGCGTCTGCGGGGCCGTTGCACGGTTCCTGATTGCGCCTGCGTGCTCTACCGGCCAATGCGCAATTGGCCGATCAGAGGGCGCCCGAGGCGTTAGCAGGCTGTTGAAGAAGTCTTTGGGCGGCGTGCGATGAATGTGATGTCGTCGCCGTTGAGGAGGCAGATTTCACCTTCAAGTGATCCGTCATTCTGCAGTTCGGCCCAGCCGTCACCATTGGCTGGCTCCATTTCGTCGTTTCCCTGCCAGTCGAACTCGACAGCATCGTTGTCGCAGGCGCCATGAATGGAGCCCGTGAGGCAATCGAAGGCGAACTCCCCGCCGTCCTCATCGAACAGGATGTAGGCACCCGCCACGGCCATATCGTAGCCTGGTGTCTCGACGACGCGCCATCTGCCCCGGATGCTCATCCCGGCGCCCCCAGAAGCTTGGGCAGCCGGATCAGATTATAGGCCGCAAGCGCCAGGACGAAGACGGCATCCACCCGGTCGCGGCCTCGCCGCTTTACTTTGGCCAAGCCAGCGGAACTCTTGATCCAGCCGAACACTTCTTCGATGCGTTTGCGGCAGCGCTGGCTGATGTCATAGCCGTCGTGACGTATGGTACGCGCGTCGATCGCCGTCTTGCGCCGCTTGCCGGTCTTGCTCAAATGCCCGTCGATCGCGATATGCGGGGTAACCGATCTATCTCTCAGGTCGTGCACGAACTGCGTGACGTCATAGGCTTTGTCCGCCCCCAGAGTGACCCGCTTCGCACACCCGCGCCTGTCGATCATGGCAAGCGCAATCTCTCGTTCGGCCGTGCCAGTAGCTTGGCTCACTCCACCCAAAACCGCTAAACCATTGCGGTTCTCCATCAGGGCATGTCCCATATAGCAGAGCTTGGCCGGCTGGCCGTCACCCTTCTTATAGAGCCGGGCCTCGGGATCGGTCGTGCTCTCATGGGTCTCGTTGGATCGCTTCTCCTTGTGGAAGCTGCGCTCGGCATTGCGTCCCGGACCGTCCTGATCTTTGTCGCCGCCATCCTTCCTCCGGAAACTCTTGATCGAAGCCCAGGCTTCAATCAGCGTGCCGTCCACCGAGAAGTGATCGCTCGACAGCAGACGCTGCACCTTCGGCTGCGCCAAAAGTGCGTTCAAGAACTTGGCCGCAATCTCGCCCTCAAGCAGCCGGTCGCGGTTCTTCGAGAAGGTCGAATGGTCCCAAACCGCATCGTCCACCCCAAGCCCCACGAACCATCGGAACAGAAGATCGAACTCCATTCGTTCCATCAGATGCCGTTCCGAGCGAACCCCATAGAATACCTGTAGCAGCATCGCCCGAAGCAGTTTCTCCGGTGCGATCGAGGGGCGGCCGAAGTCCGTATAAAGCTTGTCGAACTCCACAGACAGATCGACCAGCGCCGCATTTGCCAGGTCCCTGATCACCCGTAACGGGTGGTCGGCGCCAACCCGAGCCTCCAGGTCAACATAACTGAACAGCGAGCCAGACCGTTCGTCACTACCCCGCATCGCGACCCCCCTAGCCAAATCCAAATCCCAGGGAATCACGATCCAAACCGCGTCGCTAGAGACTTCTTCAACAGCCTGCTAGGTCAGATTGCTTTATCGGCTCTCATCATTACGAATTCTATGGGTATCGATGTCGTCAATGCTGAGGCGATACGGAAGCGTTATGGGATCCGAATAGACCGCCACTTGTTACGGCTTTAATAGCGGACCAACCGATGAACCACCCTGACGTCGTCCAGTCCCGGCCCATTTTACAAGTTGATCGGGCTGAAACAGAAAATACAATGCGTTCTTAGTATGCTCGCGAGACCTATTTATCGCGATGTCCGCAAGCTCAGTTGCAACCTTTGTTTCGGTTTCGTGCACGAAAACTTCCAAGATATGTGTGCGCAGCATTAACTGTGCTTGAGCAATCGCAAGCGAGGCCTCGTGTGCGCATTGTGTGTCGATGGGCATTCCACCCACCCACCCCATTGCCAAGCAGACATCGAACTTCTCTTCGTCGTACAGACGAAGGCATTCAACTGCCAAATCCTTAAACCCCGGGACAGTGCGCCGGACACAGCGACATTCCCAGCCTTGGGCAGCAGAAAAGCGCTCAAGTTCATCAACCGCAGCATCCCCCATGTTGATGCGCGCAAACATTGTGTCGACTATTCCAACCGTCTTCATACTGAACCTACTATCAGCTTTTTTGACAATTAAATGATCGCACTAAGTCCGCCATCGCGACCTTCATCCAAGGCGTTAAACCGACCGTCTGCCGACACATAACCGTACCTGGCATTGCCACCGACGTCGTTTTGACAAGATACCACAAGACCGGCGCTTTCCAACTCAGTCCTCAGGGTTGTCTCAACTTCGCACTCAAAAATGATTGTCGGGCGCTCGACGTAGCTTGGATCAAACACGTCAGCCACCGGACCGTATTTCCAGCGACCACTCTTGGGCCATCGATCTAGAGAACCTTCCGTTGCCAACAATCGGACTGCCTGAGCGTTGATTTGAACCTGGATATCACCTCCAGGGCTGCCGCCCAGAAAATGGAGGCCGCCGTCCCGGACACCCAGAATAGGAAATATCGTGTTGACCGGACGCGAATGCGAAATCAATGCATTTGGTGCGGTTGATTTTAAACTAATGCCGCGACCCAGCCGCGAGTTGAAAATAAGTCCGAGCGGCGGCGCAGACTTCCCGGACCCAAAGGCCAGTGACAAACTTTGGATACCACAGACCGCATTGCCGCGATCGTCAACTGTATAAAATTGCGTTGTATCGCCCGAAGAGAAATCTGAAGAACCGCTGATAGTTCGAAAATCCAACTTTTCAGCGTCTTGCGCAAGGCTGTGAGCCGTTCGCACTTTTTCCTGAAGCCATAGCTCTTGATTTACGCCGCGATCACCAAGAGAGATCGATTTATCGCAGTACAGAGCATGAAAGACTTTTGCCGCGCCCAATATCTCGGAGCGTCCGGATTTCAGACTCTCTCCGATCATCTTGGCCGCGAGTAGCGCGAGATATCCTTGAGTGGTTGCACCGGAGCTCAACACAGTGGTGTTATTGATATCGAGCGTGACAGGAAAAGATGCTTGGGCGAGCAGTGGAGCGAGAAAGTCGCTGTCATTCATAGCTCCGCCACCGGAATTACTCGCGCCAACGACCTCAGCAATGAAAGTATCGCGCCATGATGGATTTTCATCACGGACGGTACGCGAAAATAGGTCAAGAAAATCTGCCAATTCCGGTTGTTTCAAAAGCGCGCTTTCATTGCCACTTGTAGTCCCTGCAAATGATCCAAACATCGCGACCAAATATGGATCATCTCTGAAGACGCTGAAGTTCGCCGCTGCCCACCGCCTAAATTTTGCGTCGGGAAGGAAACCATCTCGTGCCAGAGATATGGCCGGCCTAGCAATATCTTCGATCGCAAGACTGCACATTTGACTCAGGGATTCCCACCCGTACGGCAGTGCAGGCACAGAAGCCGTCAACATACCCGTCTTCGGAGGAATGCTCGGAGAGCCGTCCGCTAATCTTTTAGAATTCAATAGGAGAAAGCTACGAATTGGGTCGGTGTTAGCTGGAACAATACCCAGCGCATTTATGGATCTTGAGACTCGGTTTTTTGCGTCCCAGCATAGAAATACTCCGTCGCCGCCGATACCGCATGACATTGGTAACGTCACTGCCAAAATCATCGAACCACACAACGCTGCATCAAAGGCATTTCCCCCAGCGGCCAAAATGGCTAGGCATGCTTTGGTAGCTAGAGGGTCGGCAGAAGC
>JBAQHW010000199.1:0-3619 GCA_049288525.1 Xanthobacteraceae bacterium | reverse complement strand
CAGACCCTGAAAAAGACGCTCGCCGCGGTGCGCGAATTCCGCGCCGGCGACGATGCAACGCCGCTTGTTCTGATGGGCTATTACAATCCGATCTATATCTACGGTGTCGACCGTTTCCTCGCCGACGCCACGGCGGCCGGCGTCGATGGGCTGATCGTGGTCGATTTGCCGCCTGAGGAAGACGGCGAATTGTGCCTGCCGGCGCTTCATGCGGGACTCAACTTCATCCGGCTGGCGACGCCGACCACCGACGATAAGCGGTTGCCGACGGTGCTCACCAATACGTCCGGCTTTGTCTATTACGTCTCCATTACCGGGATCACCGGCTCCGCCGCTCCTGACGCCGGCAAGGTCGCTGCCGCCGTCGCGCGGATCAAGCGCCACACCAAGCTGCCGGTCTGCGTCGGCTTCGGCGTGCGTACCGCCGAGCAGGCTCGCGCCATCGCCGACGGCGCCGACGGCGTCGTGGTCGGCTCGGCGCTGGTCGAAGCGGTGCGGAAAAGCCTCGATGTTGATGCCGCGCCTACAGCTGTGACGGTCGCCGCCGTCACCGACCTCGTGCACGCATTGGCGCAAGTCGTGCGCAACGCCAGCCGGGTTCGCGCCTGAAATCCAAACCCGAAAGCCATTCGGCTGCCGGTCAGCGCTGTAACTTGTCGAGCGTGATCGGCAGATCGCGAACCCGCTTGCCGGTGGCGTGATAGACGGCGTTGGCGATCGCTGCGGCGACACCGACGATGCCGATCTCGCCGACGCCCTTGATGCCGAGCGGATTGATGAGCGAGTCCGGCTCGTCGACGAATATTACTTTGATGTCCTGGACGTCGGCATTCACCGGCACATGATACTCGGCGAGAGTATGATTCATGACGCGGCCGAACTGGTGATCGACCAGCGCCTCCTCGTGCAGCGCCATGCCGATGCCCCAGACAACGCCGCCCATGATCTGGCTCGATGCGGTTTTGGTATTGAGGATGCGACCGGCGGCGACCGCGCTGACCACGCGTGTGACGCGAATGACGCCGAGCTCTTCGTCGATCTTTACTTCGGCGAAGACCGCCGAATGGGTATTGCGGCCATAGCCTTCGGGTGCGTCCGGCTTATTGGCCGTTTCGCGCATGATACGTTCGACGCCGCCATGCCGCATGATGTCGGCGATCGACACGGCCTTGTCCGGCGCTTTGCCGTCGGCGAGCTTGCCGTCGGCGAGCACGACATCGTCAAGCTTGGCGGCTTTGAGCGGTGAATCGGGCATGGTCTTGGCGATGCGCAACAGTTCGGCGCGCAATTCGGCCGCGGTCTTGGCGATGGCGTGCGAGATCGAGGCGGCCGTCCATGAGCCGCCCTCGACCGGCGTTTTCGGCAGCGTCGAATCGGCGAGGTGCACGGTGACGCTCTCGAGCGGCAAACCGAGGACATCGGCCGCGACCTGCGTCATGATGGTGTAGGTGCCGGTGCCGATGTCGGAAAATGCGCAGGCGACGTCGGCATGACCGTTGGCGGTGAGAACGATGCGCGCCGCGGCTTCCATCTGCAAAGCTTCCCAGACGCCGGTCGCCATGCCCCAGCCGACCAGCTCGCTGCCATCGCGCATCGAGCGCGGCTGCGAATTTCGCTTCGACCAGCCGAAAGCTTCGGCCCCTTGCCGGTAGCATTCGCGCAGCGCCTTGCTGGTATAGGGCACGTCCTCGTGCTGGTTGCGTTCCGAATAACAGCGAAGCCGCAATTCGACCGGATCGAGATTGAGCGCTACCGCGACTTCGTCCATGGCGCATTCAAGCCCATAGACGCCGGACGCCGCGCCCGGCGCCCGCATGTCTGACGGCGTCGGCAGATCGAGATGCACCAGTCCATGCTCGTACCTGGCGTTGGCGCTTTTATAGAGCTGGCCCGACCAGCCGGTGTCGTTGCGGCCGAAATCTTCGTAACGCGAGGTCAGCGCGATTGCCTCGTGGGCGATCGCGGCAAGCGTGCCGTCCTTCTGCGCGCCGATGGACAGACGCTCGATCGTCGCCGGCCGATAGCCGAGCCCGTACATCTGCTGGCGGGTGAGTACGAGCCGCACCGAGCGCTGCAGCGCCTTGGCGCCGAGCACCGCCAGCACGACCTGATATTGCGGCCGCAGTCCGGAGCCGAAGCCGCCGCCCATATACGGGTCGAGCACGCGCACGTCGTCGGCTTTCATCTTGAACACGCCGCACAGATACTGCTGCACGTTCTGTACGCCTTGGGTCTTGTCATAGACCGTGAGCTTGTTGCCGCCTTCCCAGATCACCGTCGAGGCGTAAAGCTCCATGGGATTGTGGTATTCGCTCGGGATGAAATAATCAGCCGCATGGCGGACCGCCGCGCCGGTCAAGGCCTTCTCGGCATGGCCGCGCGGCTTCTCCGCGGTGCCGGTCGAAACCGCCTGGTCGCGCGCGGCAAACAGATCGCTGGCAAATTTTCCCTTCTCGTAATCGATGCGCACCAGCGTAGCGGCGAAGCGGGCGGTCTCCCATTCATCCGCCAGCACCAGCGCGATGGGCTGCTCGCTGAACATGATCTTGTCGTCGTATAGCGGCCGGAATGGCGTGCCTTTTTCCGGCGCCACGTCATCCTTGTACGCCGTGGACTTGGCGGCCATGGGCGGCCGGTTGTCGTGCGTGATGACGGCGAGCACGCCGGCGACGCGCAGGGCTTCGCTCGTGTCGATAAGGGCGATGCGGCCGCTGGGAATGGTCGAGGTTACCACCGCGCCGTAAGCCAGATCCTCGGTATTGAATTCGCCGGCATATTTGGCTGCGCCGGTCACCTTGGCGGGGCCGTCGACGCGGGAGGTGGCGGTGCCGATAAAGCTCATGCTCATGCTCCTCGCGTCAGCGGATTTTCTTGTTGGCTTGCGATTGCGGCGTCGCGGCCGCCGCTTGGCTCAATGTGCGGACGACGGCACGGCGGGCGAGATCGATCTTGAAAGCGTTGTGCGCAAAGCCTTCGGCGCCGTGCAGCACGAGATCGGCGGCCCGAACGAAGCTTTCGCGCGTGGCCGGCTGACCATGCAGCGCCGCCTCGGCATCGCGGTTGCGCCACGGCTTGTGGGCGACGCCGCCCAGCGCCAGCCGAGCCTCCATGATCCTGTCGCCGTCGAGTTCGAGCGCGGCGGCGACCGAGACCAGTGCGAAGGCGTAGGAGAGGCGATCGCGAATTTTCAGATACGAATAGGTCTTGGCAAAGCCCTTTGCCGGCAATTCGATCGCGGTGATGATCTCGTCGGGGTTCAGATTGGTGTCGCGCTGCGGCGTATCGCCAGGAAGCCGATGAAAATCGGTAAACGCGATGCTACGCGTGCCGGACGGTCCGGCAACGTGGACCTTGGCATCGAGCGCCGCGAGGGCCACGCACATGTCGGAAGGATGCGTGGCGATGCAGGCGTCGCTCGCGCCAAGAATGGCGTGCTGCCGGTTGAGCCCCGTAATGGCGGAGCAGCCGCTGCCCGGCTCGCGTTTGTTGCATGGCGTCGCGGTGTCATAGAAGTAATAACAGCGGGTGCGTTGCAGGAGATTGCCGCCGGTCGAGGCCATGTTGCGCAATTGCGCCGACGCTCCGGCCAGGATCGCGCTTGCCAAGAGCGGATAGCGTT
>JBAQHW010000198.1:0-19260 GCA_049288525.1 Xanthobacteraceae bacterium | reverse complement strand
TCTTCTGCCGCCTCAAGAACTGGCGACGTCTGGCAACACGATACGACCGCTTGGCCAGAAACTATCTCGCCGCGCTCGCTCTCGTCGCGGTAGTCTCCGAGTGGACCTGAATGAGTCCTCTACCTAGAGCATGTCCCGCAAAAGCCTGCCCTCGGACTTGATCCGAGGGTGGAAACCGGTTTTGCGAAAAGGATATGCTGAAACAAACAGCTAATAGCGTATTCCGATTCTATTAAATCGGGATACGCTTTAGGCATGATCTGATTACATATAAAGCCGCAAATCGGCGGCTTCCGCCTCGGGCGTGCGCTTCATGTTGAACGGCGCGATGAAATGGCCGTCCTTGTCCATCAGATAGACCGTGGCCGTATGGTCCATCGTGTAGTCGCCGTTCTCCAACGGCACCTTTTTGGCATAGACCCGGTATTCCTTGATCGCCGCGTTGATCTGGGCCTGCGTGCCGGTCAGCCCTAGCAAATGCGGATCGAAATTCGACATATAATCCTTGAGCACTTGCGCCGTGTCGCGTTCCGGATCGACGGTGATAAACAACACGCCGGCACGGCCGGCGTCGGGCCCGAGCGCCTTCATCATTTGCGACATATCGAACAAAGTGGTCGGACACACGTCGGGACAATGCGTGAACCCGAAGAAGATCAGAAACGGGTGTCCCCTCATCCGCGCATCGCTGAACGATTTGCCACTCTGATCCTGCAGATCGAGCGGGCCGCCGATGGCGGCGACCGCCTGCCCAATCGGCGACAGTGCGCTGCCGGTAAAGAAGATGATGGCGCCGAAGATCAGGAACAGCCCGCAAAGAAACGCCGCGAGCAATGGCAGGACGCGCGCGGCCTGGGCGCTTTGTTTGGCACGCATCGCTCTCACTTGCTCAACCGAAACACCCCGAAAATCCGACCCGGATCGTTTCGAAGAAGACTGCCGTTCCGTAATTGCACCCAGAGCAACGCGGTACCGGCCAGTGCCAGGGCGACCACGGCGCCGACGGCAGAGAACGGCACGGATCTATGCGGGCGGGCGACGACGTGCGGCATGGTTGTAACCCCGCCGTTTAATAGGCCGGAACCGGACCGCCGACAATGCCGTCGCGTGGCCCTCTCAGGCCACGGCCGGCCTATTCGCAGGTCGGATAGAGCGCCGACAGTTCCGATCCTCGCAGCGTTATAAGCCGCGGGGTGAGACCGCCATGCCGGTTGATCCATGACCGGATCGCTGGCGGATAGAAATGCATGACCAGGCGGCTGCCGCGGCGCGTCGGCACCAGCGACCGCGAAGCATCGTCGTAATAGGATGCTGCATGGAAGCCCAGCACTGCGCGACTGGTGACGCAGACGCGATTGCGCGGAATAATGCCGGTCAATAAAGTGCAGGCGGACAAGCATGGGCCGTCGATGACCACGTGCTCGCCGGCTGCTCGCATCTGCCGGAACTTTTGAACATAGGAAGCAACTTCGCCCCCCGGATCACTGACGATGCGAACTTCCGCGGATGCCGCACACGTCATCAGAACCGACGCCAAGGCGCCGGCGAGAACCGCCTGCCATTTCATGAGGTAACCTCTCCCCGCTCAATCGCCCCTGGTATCCCCCGGCATTGTGGCAAGAGTTCGGGGATGCCCCGTCTTTCTGCCGAAAAGATCATACCTTTGGCCTTTGGCGCGCGCACCGCCGCGACAAAGGGTGCTATAGTTCCGCCGAGCCGTTGGAAACGTTCAAACTTCCCATAAAGAAACGAGAAGAGTGTTCACCCATGGATACGCCGACCGCACGCAAGCCAGATCATCAGTCCAATGTCCCGGATTTCGCCACGGCCTACTATTTCCTCGAAGGACTCAGCGAAATCGGCATCGAGTATTTGTTCTGCAACTTCGGAACCGATCACGCCCCGATCATCGACGAGATGGCGCACCGGCGCCAACGCGGTGAGACGATGCCCAGCGTGGTGCGCTGCCCGCACGAAAACACCGCCGCCCACATGGCGGCCGGCTATGCGCTGGTGACCGGGCGCGGCCAGGGCGTGCTGGTCCACGTCGACGTCGGCACGGCCAATACCGCCAACGGCATGCATAATTTGTTCCGCAGTCGGCTGCCAGTCCTGCTCATGGCCGGTAAGGCGCCCTATACGGCGAACGACGAATTGGTCGGATCGCGCGACACTTACGTTCATTTCGTGCAAGAACCCTTCGATCAGGCGAGCCTGGTGCGGCCCTATCTGAAATGGGAATGGACGCTGCCGTCGGGCGTCGTCGTCAAAGAGGCGCTGCGGCGCGCCTCATCGATCATGCAGAGCGAGCCGCGCGGGCCGGTTTATCTGATGATGCAGCGCGAGACCCTCACGCAGCATTGGCCGGCCGATGAGATTCGGCGCTACTCCGGCGATCAATTTGCCGCCAGTTCGGGCGGCAGCGCCGATCCCAAGCTGGTCGCCACCCTCGCCGACAGGCTATTGGCCGCGCAAAATCCGATCCTGATCACCGGCTACGCCGGCCGTCACGCCCACGCCTCGCGCGCGATCGACGCGCTCGCCCAGTTTGCCGGTATCGCCGTCCACGAAGCCAATATGACCAATAATATTTCGCACGACAGCCCGTGTTTCGTCGGCTTTTCGCCCGACAAGGCCGTCCCCGAGGCCGACGTCGGTCTGCTGGTCGACGTTGACGTGCCATGGTTCCCGAGCGCCGTGCATGCGGACGAAGAAACATTTTGGGCGCATATCGACATCGATATTCTCAAACCCGGCTCGCCAATGTGGACCTTCCCCGGCAATATCCGCATGCAAGGCGACAGCGGCCACATCCTCGAGCAGGTGTTGGCGGAGCTGAAGGCAAAGGCGACACCGAAATTCAAGGATGCGGTGGCTGCCCGCATGGTCCGCATCAAGGCCGCGCGCGACGAGCGTATCGCGCGCGCAGCCAAGCTCGCTGCGGATCATGGCCGGCCCGGCGCCGTCAATCCGCATTATCTGATGGCGGAACTGGGCAAGCTCCTTGACGATGAGGACATGATCTTCAACGAAGGCGTCACCAACGCCAACGCAGTGCTGGCGCAAATCCCGCGCCGCGTGCCCAACACCACCGTGCGCGCCGGCGGCGGCGGTCTCGGCTGGTCCGGCGGCATGGCATTGGGCGCAAAGCTCGCCGCTCCTGACCAGCTCGCGGTGCAGATTTGCGGCGATGGCGGCTTCTATTTCGGCAATCCCCCTTCGGTCTTGGCGGTGTCGCAGCAGTACAAGCTGCCGATCCTCACCATTGTGATGGACAACACCGGCTGGAATGCAGTGAAGCAGTCAACCCTGCGGGTGTTCCCGGAGGGTGAAGCCCATGCCATCAATAGCTTCGAGGCGGAACTCGCGCCCAACGTTCACTTCGCCAAGATCGGCGAGGCGTTCGGCGCCCATTCGGAAGAAATCAGCGATCCGGCCGATGTTCCCGCCGCTCTGGCGCGCTGCGTCAAGGAAGCCCGCGGCGGGCGCTCGGCGCTCCTGCACGTACGCGTCACGAAGCTATAGCGGCGCCAAGCCACGCGGCGCGGTGCAACGCACTGTGCCGCGGGCCAGGAAGCGCGAGTTTCGCTACGGGCTCGCGTGATTGATGAATTTTGCCGGCGGCGCTTCGCCCCACTGCGACCGCAGCGCTTCATCGGCCGCAATGAGATGAGAGCCGTTGGCAAGGTTCAGGCGGTCGCTATCAGCCCAATGCTCGTGAACGCGGCCCCAGGGATCGGCCCAATAATCGTAGACTTGGCTACCGAGCACGTGGCGGCCGACGCCCCACATATGCTCGTAGGCCCCAAAGCTCTTGAGATAGTCGTGGCCCACGCAGACGTCGTCGATGTCTGGAACTTCGAATGAAAGATGGTTCAATCCGGTCTTCTCGTGCCGCAGGCAGAAGAAGACATGGTGATCGACATAGGTGTCGCCGCGATCGCAACGATTAAACGAGCCGATCAAATTGTCCTTGCTTTCAACGTAAACGTCGTCCGAGCAGACCATGCCCAGCATTTCGCGGAACCAATCGACGGTTTCGCGAAAGTGCGGCGTCATCATCACGCCATGGCCGACGCGCTTGACGTGTGCCGGCCCCTTGGGCAGTCGCATCAATTCGCCGGCGCGCGCGGTCGGCGCTTCGCCGGAATTGAGCTTTTGCCGTTTTACCGAAATTTCGGGCACTGCCGCGATGCCGCATACGACCTCAATCTGATAGCCATTCGGCTCGGTCAGCCGCACGCGCTTGCCGCCGCCGGGCTCGTCTATGGTTTCGACCCCCGAAGCGCCGGGCGCCTTGGCCAGCCGCTGCAGGTCGTCTTCGCTGTCGACGTAATAGGCAAGGCCTACGAATTTTGGGTCGCCCTTCTCGGTGACGTGGAGGTGGTGGCTGGGATCGGTCCCGCGCATATAGAGCGCCTTATCGGTCCGCTCCGACCTAGCCAGACCGAACCGCGTCAAAAACTCTTCCGCTACATCCAAATCAGGCGACTTGAAGCGCCCATAGGCGATATCCGTCACTTTGGCCCAAGACATTCCGCGCTCCCTCACATCGTTACGTATTGCACGCGCCAAGCGCGCAGCTGTGGCATTGTGCCATGGCCAGCGTGTCGTCGGCAACGCGCAGGGCGCGCAGGTCAGGCGTGATAATCCGCCGCGACGGTTTCATCGTGTTGCATCCCGCCCATGGCGTTGAACACGGGAGTGAGGATAACGACAACGATAAGGTTGAGGATCACCGTGTAGAGCGCCGAGTACCCCGGGAAGGTGTGGCCGGCAAAGTGCAGCGGATAGTTCGGCGTCAAGTTCGCCGCGATGAACATCCAGACGCCGGATACAGTTCCCACCGCCCAGCCGACGACGAGCGCCCAGTCGTTGAACCAGCGCGTGTAGACGCCGAGCATCACCGACGGCAGTGTCTGTATGATCAGAATGCCGCCGAGGAGTTGCAGATAGATGGCGAACTTCGTCGGTACGAACAGGATGAAAATGAGCGCGCCGAGCTTGACCAGGAGCGACACCCATTTGGCCATTTGCGCTTCTTCGCGGTCGGTCGGGTTCTTATTGATGAACTCGCGATGGATGTTGCGGGTGTAAAGGTTGGCGGCGGCAATCGACATGATTGCGGCCGGCACCAGCGCCCCGATACCCACGGCGGCAAAGGCGATGCCGACGAACCATGACGGGAAACTATGCAGCAGCAGCGCCGGAACGGCGAAGTTGTTGCCGAACTGTTTGAAGCCGGCGGCAAACTCCGGCATCGTACTCACGCCGGCGGCGATGGCGAAAAAGCCGACCAGGGCCAACAGGCCGAGCATGAAGGAGTAGCCGGGCAACAACGCCGCATTGCGGCGGATGGCATGGCCGCTCGATGCCGCCAAAATGCCGGTGATGGAATGCGGGTAAAGGAACAGCGCCAGCGCCGAACCGAGCGCAAGCGTTGCATAGACGCCGTAGACGCCGGTGCTGTTAGCGGCGGGAACCGCCAGCAACAATTTCGCCGGCGGCACAGCGGCGAATATCTTGGCAAAACCGCCCAATTCCATCGGCACGACGATGATCGCGGCAATGGCGGTTATATAAATCAGGATATCTTTGACGATGGCGATCGACGCCGGCGCCCGTAACCCGCTGGTATAGGTGAAGGCCGCGAGAATGACGAAGGCGACGATCAGCGGCAGATCGGCGGCATAGCCGGTTCCCGATACGCCCATCGCGCCGATGACGACCTGCAAGCCGACCAGTTGCAACGCGATATACGGCATGGTCGCCACAATGCCGGTGACGGTCACCGCAAGCGCCAGCCAGCGATTGCCGAACCGGCCGCGGACGAAATCGGCGGGCGTGATGTAGTTGTGCTTGCGGCAGACATGCCAGAGCCGCGGAAACACCAGAAACAGGATCGGATAGATCATGACCGTGTAGGGCACCGCGAAGAAGGCGATGGCGCCGGCGCCGAAAGCAAGCGCGGGAACGGCGATGAAGGTGTAGGCGGTGTAGAGATCGCCGCCAACCAGGAACCAGGTGACGATCGTACCGAAGCGCCGGCCGCCCAGCCCCCATTCGTTCAGCCGGTCAAGGTCGCCCTTGCGCCAGCGCGCGGCTGCAAATCCAAGCCATGTGATAAGACCGAACAGCAGCACGAAGATAATGAGAGCGGTCCAGTTGACATGCTGCACGGCAAGCCTCCCCAGCCTTACTTTTTCTTGCAGATCGGCCCGCGCCGACGCGCGAGCCCGGCCCCGATCTTCGAGCGTTAGGCCTCAGTGGCGAAATAGACGACGGCGGTCAAAATCGCGCCGATGATGACCCACAGCATCTGATACCAATAAAAGAACGGTATGCCGGCCCAGGACGGCTCGGCAGCGTTGTAAAACGGCACCCACAAACTGGCGATGAACTGGACGGCAAGGAGCAGATACCACCAGCTCCAGCCACGTGTTTGGGTCTGCGGTTCCATGGCTTTATCTCCCCCGGCGAGCCGTTCGAGGCTCTTGTTCGGCACGATAGCTCCTACGTCACACCGATCAAGAAAAAAGTCGTCCGGCCGACCCGTAGCGCTCGCTTCCGCGAGCGCGTTGTTTGCGCTCCTCGCTCTGTCGCAGACGGAAGCGAAGAGTGGGATAAATCGGAGGTTCGACATTCGGACTTAAGGGTGGCGGAGAGGGAGGGATTCGAACCCCCGATACGGTTACCCGTATGCCGCATTTCGAGTGCGGTGCTTTCAACCACTCAGCCACCTCTCCAGGCCGAAACAGGCGCGAGTGTTGCGGGCCGTATTTAGCGGCGGCGGCAATGGGAAACAAGTCATCAACGGAAAACCGCGAAATCGCGGCGATCGGCTTCGGGATCGTACAGCCGGGTCGCGCGTTATTGCTGCGGTGCAGGGCCTTTTTCCATGGATAGCGGTGCAGGCTTCGGAGCATGATCCGAAGGGCGGGAATCGGTTTTCCGGAAAGACCATGCTCAATCAAAATCTTGCAGCGCCAATCGATGCCATTTGCAGCGATTGCGCTCCAAATCGCGGACCTGTCTGGACGAATAGCCGGATGCGCGGGTGGCCGCTTCCAGCCGGCATCGCCGTCGGCATAGGCTTTCTTCTCCAGGCCGGCGCCGCGAGCGCCGCAAATGCATCGGGACATGCGCCGAGCGGCGCCGTGGCGTGGTCGCCGGAAGCGATTTTCATCGCCGAACTCGGCCTCCTGCTATTGGTCGGACGGCTGATGGGCGAGGCCGCACTGCGGATCGGCCAGCCTCCGGTGATGGGCCAGCTCATCGGCGGGCTGCTGCTGGGACCGTCGCTGTTCGGCTGGGTTTGGCCGTCGGCGCAGCATGCGCTATTTCCCGACGCCGCCGCGCAGAAAAGCATGCTCGATGCCGTCGCGCAGCTCGGCGTGCTGATGCTACTGTTGTTGACCGGGATGGAGACCGACCTCGCGCTGGTGCGCCGCGTCGGCGGTACCGCCGTGACGGTCGCGCTCGCCGGCATCGCCATTCCGTTCATTTTAGGATTCGCGCTCGGCGAATGGATGCCGGCCGCGCTGTTGCCGATGCCGGACGAGCGGCTGGTCACCGCGATTTTTCTCGGCACGGCGCTGTCGATCTCGTCTGTCAATATAGTCGCCATCGTCGTGCGCGACATGAATTTCATGCGCCGCGATCTCGGCCAGATCATCGTGGCTTCGGCAATTCTCGAAGATGCCGTCTGTTGGGTCATCATCGCCGTCGCTTTCGGACTTGCCTCGGCGGGCACGCTGGACGTCTGGTCGATCGGCCGCACCATCGTCGGCACGGTGGCGTTCATGGCGGTCAGCCTGACGGTCGGGCGGCGGCTGGTGTTTCGTCTGATCCGCTGGGCCAATGACAATTTCAAGACCGAGTTTCCGGTCATCACCGTCATCCTGATCGTCATGATCGCGATGGCGCTGACGACGCAGTTCATCGGCGTCAAAACGGTTCTGGGCGCCTTCGTCGCCGGCATCCTGATTGGGGAATCGCCGATCCTCACCGGGCACATCGACGAGCGGCTGCGCGGGCTCATCGTCGCTTTGTTCATGCCGGTGTTTTTCGGTCTGTCCGGCCGCCAAGCCGATCTCACCATTTTCCGCCACGGCGATCTGGCGCTGCTCGGCATCGGTTTCATCCTGATCGCCAGCATCGGAAAGTTCTCCGGCGCTTTTCTCGGCGGCAAGCTCGGCGGACTGACGCGCGCGGAATCTCTGGCGCTCGGCTGCGGCATGAATGCCCGCGGCTCGTCTCAGGTGATCGTCGCGGCCATGGGTCTGTCGGTGGGCGTGCTCAACCAGAACCTATTCACGCTCATCGTCACGATGGCAGTCGTGACGACGACGGCGATGCCGCCGATGCTGCGCTGGGCGCTGGCCCGGCTGCCGCTGCGCAAAAAGGAGCGGCTGCGACTCGAGCGCGAAGAGCTCGACGCCAAGGGCTTCGTCACCAACCTCGAGCGTCTGCTGTTAGCCGCCGACGACAGCGCCAATGGTAAGCTTGCTGCCCGCATCGTCGGCGCGATCGCCGGCTCTGGGCACAAGCCGACGACAATTCTCGACCTGAGCGATGTAGGCCGCGGCGAAGTTACAAATAAAAAAGCCAAGGCGAAGACGCCTGCCGCTGCCAGGCGCACCCCCGCTTCTTCGAACGGCGACGCCTCCAAGCACGAGGTCAAGACCGCGGCGGAGGCGGCGACTACGTTGGAATCACATCCCGACGAAGAGAAGGCCGGCGCTGTCGATGTCATCACCCGGCAGCACGGCTCGATCGGCCCCGAAGCGGTGGCCGGCGAAGCCCGCAAGGGCTACGACCTGCTGGTGGTCGGGATCGGTAAGACGCGCGACCGCAACGGCGGCTTCAGCAAAGACGTCTCACGCATCGCCGAAGGTTTCGATGGTCCGGTCGCCGTGGTCGATTCGCATCGCGAGGCCGCGCGGACGGAAAAACAGCATGGCCGCATTCTCGTCCCGGTCAACGGCACCGACGTATCGCGGCGCGCGGTCGAGGTCGGGCTGACTTTGGCGCGCGCCGAGGATGCCGAGGTCACCGTGCTCTATGTCACGCGCGCGGCTGCGAACGGCCGTGGCCGAAAGAACGTCCCGCGGCGTCGCGCGATGCGCCGCAGCGAACGTGCGGCTCTCGCGGATATCGCGGCGCTGGCCGAGCGGTACGAGGTCAAGCTGCGCACCCTGACCCGCGCCAATGTCGCGCCCGACGAAGCAATCCTCGGCGAAGCCAGGAACGGCTATGACCTGGTCGTGCTCGGCGTCAGCCGGCGGCCCGGCGACACGCTATTTTTCGGCAATACCGCGACTGCCGTGCTCGATCGCTCCAAAGTATCGAATCTATTCGTCGCCAGTTAATGTGGTAGGATGGCCACCGCGAAAGGCGTGTTATGTCGATAGTGCCTCTGCTGGCCGAAGCGGCTTTCGAGCCCGAAATGATCGATTTTTTGGTTTCGGTGTTTGAAAGCGCATGGAACAAAATCGAGCAATCGGGCAGCAAATTAGCCTCGCCGGCCTATCGGCGCGCGGCGCAGGAGATCATCGCCAAGCGTATTATCGAATCGGCGCAGGGCGGCGAGCGCGATCCGGCGCGGCTGGCGGACGACGCCGTCAACTATCTCGAACAGTCCTACGCCTGAAACAATCCTGCGCCTGAGCGACGTGGTAAATGGAATCGATCGGCGTCTAACAATTCAGTGAAGCATGGTCTTTTCGGAGAACCGGTTTCCGCTTTTCCGGATCATGCTTTGAACCCTCAATCGTCATAGCCAAGGAAGCGGGCTTCGAAGCTCAATCGCTCGCGGAAAGCCACGTGCCGTTCGCGCTGGCGTTCCGCCAGTTGGCGTATCCGGTGCGCCGTCAACAAAGGCTTCTGCTGCCGGGCGTCAGCAGCGACCGCCGACTGCGGCGCGGCAACTGCTGCAATTGTCCGGGCGCGCGCAACAGTCTCGACCGGGGAGGCTTTCGCTGTATCGTTCGCACTGGGTTTTGCCACCATCGCGATGGCTTGCGTAGGCGTTGTCGGCTGTGCGCCTGGAGGCGAAAAGAAAACCACGAATGACATGACCAGCCCGGTCAAAAGACCGGCCATGCAAACAACGTAGGCGAGCATGGAAGAAATAATATCCATCGGCGCACCAGCGCTTCCCACCCGCCACGCTGATAATTCTGGCCGTCTCCATTCGTTCCTGGAACTTTATTGTTCGAAGGCTGGTTTGCCGCCACACCGGCAACACAGTCGCGTTCAAAACGTGGCGCAGGGTTGAATGCTTTGTGAGCACAGTGTGAACTCGCTGTGATAGCAACTCGGTGTGAAGTTTTTCTGTAAGCTATTTCCGAATTTAATAAAAAATGCCCGGCCTCACGGCTCGGCGGTTGTTTGTGAGCATCCTCTTTGTTGAAGAGAAAGCTTAGCCTTGCGAAATGAATTTCGTGACGAGATAGGCGCCCAGTCCCTCGGTGCCGCCCTCGCTGCCGTGGCCGCTCTCTTTGACGCCGCCGAACGGCGTCTCCGGCGTCGAGATCATGACCGAATTGACGCCGATCATGCCGGATTCCAGTGCGTCGCCGATGGCGGCGGCAGTCGCATTCGACGCCGTGAAGGCATAAGCGGCCAGCCCGTATTCCAGCGAATTGGCGCGCTCAACCACTTCGTCGAAAGTCTTGAAGGTGACAACCGGCGCCAGCGGACCGAATGGCTCGTTCTTCATGATTTTGGCGTCATCGGGAATGTCGGTGATAACCGTCGGCTCGTAATAGTAACCCTGGTTGCCGCGCCGCTTGCCGCCGGTCTGAATCTTGCCGCCCCGGCTTTTGGCATCGTTGACGAAACCTTCCATGGCGTCGATGCGGCGTGCGTTGGCCATCGGGCCCATGGTGATGCCTTTTTCCATACCATCGCCGAGCTTGATGCCGTTGGCATATTCGGTAAAGCGCTTGAGAAAACGCGGATAAACGTCTTCCTGAACGTAGAAGCGCGTCGGCGAGATGCACACCTGCCCGGCATTGCGGTACTTGAACGCCGCGATGGTGTCGGCGGTTTTCTCCGGATCGGCATCGGCGAACACCACGACCGGCGAATGACCGCCAAGCTCCATGGTGGTGCGCTTCATGCCCTTGGCGGCGAGCGCGGCGAGATGCTTGCCGACGGGAATCGAGCCGGTAAAGGAAATTTTGCGGACCGTATCGCTGGCAAGCAGATACTCGGAGACTTCCGCCGGCACGCCGAACACCAGATTGAGCACGCCCGCCGGCAGACCGGCGTTGGCAAAGCAGCGAACCGTCTCGATGCAGGCGCCAGGTGTCTCCTCCGACGCCTTGAGAATGAGCGCGCAGCCCGCCGCCAACGCGCCGCCGATTTTCCGCGCCGGAGTGAGCACCGGGAAATTCCACGGCGTGAAAGCGGCGACGACGCCGATCGGTTCCTGCACCACGAGTTGGCGGACGCCCTTGCCCCGGCCCGGCACGATGCGGCCGTAAGAGCGGCGGCCTTCCTCGGCGTACCAGTCGATGATGTCGGCGGAGCCAATTACTTCGGCGCGCGCTTCCGGATAGGGCTTCCCCTGCTCCAGCACCATGATTTTCGCGATCGCGTCGAAGCGCTCGCGCATCAGGTCGGCCGCTTTGTGCATGATCTTGCAGCGGTCATAGGCCGAGACCGCGCGCCAAGTGGCGAAACCTTTCTTGGCCGCTTCCAGCGCCGCATCGAGATCGGCCTTGCTGGCATGCGGAAGATGACCGAGCGGCTTTTCCGTCGCCGGATTGAGCACGTCCTCGCCGTTGCGGCCATTGCCGCCAAGCCATTTGCCGTCGATGAAAAGTTCGAGATTGCCGTACATGATGTCCTCGCTGGGCTTCTCTTTGGCTAATTCTTGGCCAATGGATTACCAGATTTCGCTCTGGCTGCGTAGGTAGGAAAATCGTCTGCTCTACCGCGCAGCGTGGGCACCGCGCGGCACCGATTTTGCCCACGCGGACCGGGTCAAGTAAGTGCGGCGCCCACCCTACACGCGTGTCGGGTCGATGACGAAATTGGTAAAGCCGCCGTCGCGGTTGTCCATCGCCGCTAGCACCTCGTTGACTTGCGACAGCGGCCAGACTCGGTGCTCCAGCGCCGATAGATTCAACGTCCCGGCGCCGGCCATCGCCGCCATCTCCTCGCCTTCGCCGGTCGTGAACCACACCGAGCCTTGCAGTCCGATGCGGTTGGTCATCAGCCAGAAAGCGTTGAGCGGCAGCGTCTCCATCACCGCGCCGACATTGACCGCGCGGCCTCCGCGCCGCAGGCAGTAGAGCGCACGCATCATGGCGCTCGCCGGCGCCCCCGGCGGCAGGCAATCGATCATACCGTCAACGCCATGACCTTCGGTCGCTGCCTTGGCCCATGCAATAAGCGGATCGGGCTGGGAGGCCGCGTCGGCCACGGCGAGTACCTCAATGCGAGTCGGCGCCAGTGCCTTGACGCGATCGAGCAGCGCGACGTTGCGGCCAGTGCCGAGGATTTTGGTGGCGCCCATCGCCAGCGCCAATTGCGCGGCATTAAGCCCGAGCTGGCCGCTGATGCCGTTGATCAACAGGGCCTGTCCGGGAGCGACGCCTATTTTCCTCATCGCGGCATAGGCGGTGCCGAGATAGCCCAGCCGAGCCGCTGCCTCGAAGCTCATGGTGTCGGGCAGCCGCACCAGCGCGCTCGCCGGCGCCGTGATGAACTGGGCGAGTCCCCCGTACGGATAAGCCTTCATGATCTCCTGCGAGCGGCCAAAATAGCCCTGCAGCGTCCAGTTCGGACAATCCGGCGCCCGGCCACTGCGGCACATCCGGCACGAGCCGCAGGAGCGGGACGGATTGACATAGACGCGCTCGCCCGGACGTACCGCCCACACTTGCTCGCCGACCTTAGCGACGATGCCGGCCGGATCGAGTCCGAAGATCGCCGGCAGCGGCGGCATCATCTTGTTGTCCGGCGTCAGCGTGCCGAAGAAATTGCCGATGACCCGGGCCAGATTGGGAACCACGCCGCAGGCCCGGACTTCGACCAGAACGTCGTTCGGCCGCGGTTCCGGCACCTCGATGCGATCGAGTGTCATCGGGCTGCCATAGGCGTGCAGCCGCGCGGCAATCATGGTCGGCATGTTGCGTTCTTCTCGGCGAACGGAGCTTCGTTGCCGTTACTGCAGCGCTTCGCCGTGCTGCGTGACGTCGAGACCTTCGATCTCGCTCTGCTTATCGACGCGAAGCGGCAAGAAAGCCGAGACGACCTTAAGCAGGATGAAAGTGCCGACGCCGGACCAGACCAATGTAACGACAATACCATAAAGTTGGATCAACAGTTGTTGGCCGTGCCCAGCCAGAAGGCCGGCGGCACCGCCGACGGCCGGCACTGCGAACACACCGACCAGAAGCGTGCCGGTGGCGCCGCCGATACCGTGAACGCCGAATACGTCGAGCGAGTCGTCATAGCCGCAGCGCAACTTGAGCCAGGTGCAGCTCCAGAAGCAGATCAGGCCGCCGGCAATACCGATGACGATGGCATGCCACGGCAGCACGAAGCCCGACGCCGGCGTGATGGTGCCGAGGCCTGCCACCGCGCCGGAAATCATGCCGAGCACCGAGGGCTTGCCGCGCGTCCACCATTCCAAACCCATCCAGGTGACAGCGCCAGCCGACGCGGCAAGGTGAGTAGCGACAATGGCAAAAACGGCACGGGAATCGGCGGCCAAGGCAGAACCCCCGTTGAAGCCGAACCAGCCGACCCACAACATCCCGGTGCCGATGACCGCCAACGAAAGATCGTACGGGGCGAAATTCTCGCTGCCGTAACCATGCCGGGCGCCGACGACATACGCGGCGACCAGACCCGCGACACCCGCATTGAGATGCACAACGGTGCCGCCGGCGAAGTCGAGCACGCCAGCGCTGGCCAAAAAGCCGCCACCCCAAACCCAATGGGCGATTGGCACATAGACGACGATGAGCCAAAGCGCGGCAAACCACATGAAGGCCGCGAAGCGCATCCGGTCGGCGACCGAACCGGCGACCAGAGCGACGGTGATGACCGCGAAGGTCATCTGATAGATCATGAACAGCGCTTCTGGGATGGTCTTGGCGAACGGACTGATCGCGTTCGGCGACATCCCGGCCAGCAAAATGCGGTCGAGACCGCCAATCACCGCACCTGCGCCCCGAAACGTCAGCGAATAGCCGATCGCAGCCCACAAGATCGAGCACAGCGCGACCACGGCCATCGTTTGCGCCATGGTGGCGAGCACATTCTTTTTGCGAACCATGCCGGCGTAAAACAGCGCCAATCCAGGGATCGACATCATAAGGACCAGCGCCGTCGCCGCGATCATCCATGCGGTATCGGCGGGATCGATCTTGCCGCCGGCTTGCGTCAAGTTTGGCGATATGTCTCTCGCCATATCTTGTGCCATGGCCGGCGCAGCGGTCAGCACGATCAAGCTGCCGGCCGCCAGCAAAGCGCAAACGCGCGAAGCCACTCTCATTTGCTTCCCCCCGGAATCGATTTCGAATGCTCAGAGCGCGTTGGCGTCGGTCTCGCCGGTGCGGATGCGAATGGCGTGGTCGATGGGCGCGACGAAAATCTTGCCGTCGCCGATCTGGCCGGTTTTCGCGGCGGCGGTGATGGCCTCGACCACGCGGTCGGCCTGGTCGCTCGGTACGGCCACCTCCACGCGCACCTTGGGCAAGAAGTTCACGGCGTATTCGGCGCCGCGATAAATCTCGGTATGGCCCTTCTGCCGGCCGTAGCCCTTGACCTCGGACACGGTCATCCCATGGATGCCGATGCCAAGAAGGGCATCGCGGACCTCGTCGAGCTTGAATGGTTTGATGATAGCGATGATGAGCTTCATGGTGGTACCCGGCTGCTTCGGTGCCCACCATATCGGCATTGCGTCCAAAATTTAAGCCGGCGTTTTGCTTAAGACTTGAGCGTCCACTGGAATATCAGGTGACCGACCGGCGCTGCCGCAGCAGGCCCTCTTGCGCAACCGAGGCCACCAGCGTGCCGTCGGCGGAAAAAATAAGCCCCCGAGAAAAGCCGCGGGAGCCGGCGAGGTTCGGGCTATCCTGAGCGTAGAGCAGCCACTCGTCGGCGCGGAACGGCCGATGGAACCAGAGCGCATGGTCGAGGCTCGCGGCCATGATATCGGCGCTGAACACGGACCGCTGGTGCGGAATGAGCGCGGCGTCGAGCAGCATCATATCGGAAGCGTACGCGAGCACGCATTGGTGGATTGCCGGTTCGTCGGGCAGCCGCCCGGTCGCCCGCATCCAGATATGAAAGCGGCCGTCCTTCAATGGTTCGCCGAGGTAGCGGCCATACTCAACCGGCCGCAACTCGATCGGCCGCTCGCGCTCGTAATAGCGCCGTACCGGCTCGGGCATTTTGGGCCACACGTTTTTCTTCAATTCAGCCGCGTCGGGCAACGCATCGGGCTTTGGCACGTCGGGCATGGGGAATTGATGCGACAGGCCATCCTCATGCACCTGAAACGACACCGACATCGAGAAGATCGCGTGACCGTGCTGCCGCGCCTTGACGTTACGGGTGGTGAAGCTCCTGCCGTCGCGAATACGGTCGACGTCGTAGATGATCGGCACTTTGGGATCGCCGCCGAGCAGGAAATAGGCATGCAGCGAATGCGGCGGCCGCGCCGTCACGTCCTCGACGGTGCGGCAGGCCGCGACGAGGGCTTGGCTGATGACCTGCCCGCCGAACACCCGTTGCCAGTGCGATTGCGGCGAGTGGCCGCGAAACAGGTTCAAATCGAGCGGTTCGAGATTGAGAAGATCAACCAGTTCCTGGACGGCGGACGCCATAGGTTCTCCCGCGCACCGGGCCATCCGATGCCTCCGGTTCCTTGCATATAGGTTTGCCGCAGCGGTCAAGCCCGGAGAATTTGGCCGTGCTAGACTGGGGGGATGATACGGACCGACACCGACGTTCTGATCGCGGGCGGCGGCTTTGCCGGCCTGGCGCTCGCCATCGCGCTGCGCCAGGGCTTGGGTCCGGCATTTTCCGTCGCGATCGCCGATCCGGCGCTTGACGCAAGCCGGCCCGATAGGAAATCCGCTGGGGACGAGCGCGCCTCCGCCATCGTGGCCGCGGCAAGGCGGCTGTTCGAGGCAATCGGCGTCTGGCCACGGATTGCGGACGAGACCCAGCCTATCCTCGATATGGTGGTGACCGACAGCCGGCTCGGCGATGCGATGCGGCCGGCCTTCCTCACTTTCGCCGGCGACGTCGAGCCGGGCGAGCCGTTCGCTCACATGGTCGAAAACCACCTGCTCGTCGACGCGCTGGTCACGAAGGCCCGCGAGGTCGGCGTTGAGCTGCGCGCCGCTGCGGTGACGAATTTTTCTCACCCTTCCTTGAAGAGGGAGGCTCGGGAGAGGGGGACTGGCGATCCGCAAAATCTCGACGTGAGTTTCGTCGACGGCACGGCATTGCGTGCCCGTTTGCTCGTTGCCGCCGACGGCGCGCGCTCGACCGTCCGCACCGCAGCCGGCATCGCGACGCATGGCTGGAGCTACGGCCAATCCGCCATCGTCATCAATGTCGCCCATGAACGCGATCATCACGGCCGCGCGGAAGAGCATTTCCTTCCCGCCGGTCCGTTCGCCATCCTGCCGCTCAAAGGCCGCCGCTCCTCGATCGTCTGGACGGAGAGCGCCGCCGAGGCCGAGCGCATGATGGCGCTGCCCGATGACGCCTTTCACGCCGAGCTCGAGCAGCGCTTCAAGCTCAATCTCGGCGCCATCAAGGTCATCGGCGCGCGGCGCTGCCATCCGCTGGGCTTCTTTGTCGCCCGCGCCTTCGTCGCCGACCGCATCGCACTCGTCGGCGACGCGGCGCATGTCATCCATCCGATCGCCGGCCAGGGCCTCAATATGGGACTCAAGGATGTCGCCGCGCTAGCAGAGGTGATCGTCGATGCGGCCCGGCTTGGGCTCGATCCCGGCGCAGCGGACACGTTGGAACGTTATCAGCGCTGGCGGCGCTTCGACACCATGGCCATGGGGCTTGCCACCGACGGGCTGAATCGGCTGTTCTCGAACCGCTCCGATGTGTTGCGCGCCGTGCGTGACGTCGGCCTTGGCCTGGTGGACCGGCTGCCCGGTCTCAAGCGCCTGTTCATCCGCGAGGCGGCGGGACTGGTCGGCGAGGTGCCGAAGCTCCTGCGCGGCGAGTCTCTGTAACCACCATGGCTTTCAACCATATCGCGGTCATTGGCGGCGGCGCTTGGGGTACGGCCCTAGCACTAACCTGCGCGCGCGCCGGCCGTAAGGTCACCATTTGGGAGCATGACGCCGCCAATGCCAGAAATTTAACTACCAAGCGCGAGAGCCTGTTCCTGCCCGGGGTGCCCCTCGACGGCAGCATCGCCATCGCCGGCGATCCTGCCGAAGCCGCGCGCGCCGACGCGATCCTCCTTGTCGTTCCGGCCCAGGCGGCGCGCGCCGCCGCCAAAACTCTGGCGCCGCTTACCGCCGCGGGTACCCCGATCATCGTCTGCGCCAAAGGCATTGAGCGCGGCAGCAAGAAATTCATGGCCGAGGTGATCGCCGAATGCGCGCCTAATGCCGTGCCGGCCATCCTGTCCGGGCCAAGCTTTGCCGCTGACGTGGCGCGCGGCCTGCCAACGGCCGTAACGCTGGCGGCCGCCGACGCCAAGCTCGCCGCCGAATTGGCGCAGGCGGTCGGCTCGGCGACATTCCGGCCCTATCACTCCGTTGACGTGCGCGGCGTTGAGATCGGCGGCGCGACCAAGAACGTGCTCGCCATCGCCGCCGGCGTCGTCGCCGGGCGCGGGTTAGGCGCCAGCGCGCTTGCCGCGCTGACCACGCGCGGCTTTGCCGAGCTTGTCCGGTTCGGCAGAGCCTATGGCGCCAAGCCGGAAACCATGACGGGCCTGTCCGGGCTGGGCGATCTCTTGCTCACTTGCTCGAGCCCGCAGTCGCGGAATTTCTCCTTCGGTATCAGTCTCGGCCGCGGCAGCAAGCCCGGCGATATCCACGGCGGTCTCGCCGAGGGCGTGTTTACAGCGTCGGTGTTGCTCGACATGGCGCGCGAACGATCGGTCGACATGCCAATCTCGGCCGCGGTCGCCGCGCTGCTCGGCGAGAAAACGAGTGTCGATGCGGTCATCGGATCGCTGCTGACGCGCCCGTTGAAGGCGGAGGAGTGACCGAATCGACTATGGCGTATTGGCTGATAAAATCAGAACCCGACGTGTTCTCCTGGGACGACGAGGTGAAAAGCGGCGCCAAGGGCGAGGCCTGGACCGGCGTGCGTAATCATCAAGCCAAGCTCAACCTGATGAAGATGAAGAACGGCGACCGCGCCTTCTTCTATCACTCGAATGAGGGCAAGGAGATCGTCGGCGTGGTCGAGGTGGTCCGCGAGCACTATCCCGATCCGACCGCCGCGGCCGGCGAGCCATGGGTGGTGGTCGATCTCAAAGCGGTCGAGCCGATGCCTAGGCCGGTTACGCTGGTCGAAGCCAAGGCCGAACCGCGGCTCAAAGCCATGGCACTCGTCAACAATACGCGGCTTTCGGTGCAGCCGGTCACCACCGAAGAGTGGAAAACGGTTTGTAAGATGGGTGGTCTGTGATCGGCGAGCGGCCAGCAGCGGCGCGACGCCGTTCTCCGAACGTCGGGGCCCGGCATGACTGGACGTGGCGATTGAGGAGCGCGTCATGGCTTACTGGCTGTTGAAGACCGAACCCGAGGAATTTTCCTGGGACGATCAGGTCAAGCGCGGCAAGAAAGGCGAGGCCTGGAGCGGCGTGCGCAATTTCACCGCGCGGCGGCATCTGCAGGAAATGAAAAAGGGCGACAAGTTTTTCTTCTATCACACCGGCGACGAAAAGCAGGTGGTCGGCATCGGCGAAGTTCTCAAGGAAGCTTTTCCCGATACCACCGCGGCCAAGGGCGAGCCGTGGGTCGCCGTGCAGACCGCCGCAGTCGAGCCGCTGCCCAAGCCGGTGACGCTCGCCGCGGTCAAGGCGGAAGCCAAGCTCAAGGACATGGCGCTGGTGAAATATTCGCGGCTCTCTGTTCAGCCGGTCACCGACGGGGAGTGGAAACTCCTGTGCAAAATGGGCGGAATAAAGGGCTGATGCGGCGTTATGGTCCGCACCCTTGTCGCTCGTCCCGCCGCCGTCGCATAATGGACTAAAGGAAACGCCGTTCATCGGCCGCCTTAGCCCTTGCGCGC
>JBAQHW010000197.1:0-4236 GCA_049288525.1 Xanthobacteraceae bacterium | reverse complement strand
GGCCGGCGGCGCCGGCGCGGCCGTTGCGATGCGGGTTTGCGGCGGCATGGCCGCCACCGCCGAACGATAGCGTGGAATGACGAGATGCTCGCCGGGGTAAACCGAGCCGGCGCTGGTGATGTGATTGGCTTCCATCAGCACGCCGGCCGGCACGCCGTGGGCGCGCGCGATGCTTTCGACGGTTTCGCCCGGCCGGACCGTAACCGGAGTGCCGCCGTCCCAGCTCCAGGACGGTTGCGGCGGAGGCGGCGGTGCCGCGATCGAGCCGGTAACTTCGCCGCCTTGATAGGAGCCCATGCCGCGGCCGCCGCCGGACGTGCCGTTGTCGGCGCTGGCGAGGCTCGGCAGCGGACGGCTCTCGATGTGGCTTGGCGGTGCGGTCTGCGGGATTGATCCGGTGACATCGCCGCGCGGTGACGACGAATATGACGGAGAGGAGCCGAAACCTTCGTTGAAGCGGCCGGAATCGGCGCTACACCCCGCCGCCCCAATGCCGATTAACGAGAGGGCAACCAATTGTGGCCACAGGGCCGACCGACGCAATGCGCACATGGTTACTCACTCGAACGCAACAGAGAGGACGAGTGACTAAACAACGTTGCGGTAAACAGCCCTTTAAGTAGACGAATCTTTTCTGCATTACTGCGTTAAATATCTTGCGGGTCACAATTCGCGCGCTTGACCCGGCAAAAGCGGCACAAAGCGCACGGCGATGAGATTTTCACGGGTTAATGCGTCACCCGGTTGCTTGGTCAACCGCACGAGAGATTGGGCGTCGTGGTGCGGGCCCACCGGGATAATCATCTTGCCGCCCTCCGCCAGTTGCGCGGCAAGCGACTCGGGGACCTGTTCCGCCGCGGCAGTGACCATGATGCGGTCGAACGGCGCCAAATCCGGCGCCCCGGCCATGCCGTCCCCCGCCCGGATCGTCACATTGCCGTAGCCCAGCGTTCCGATCCGCTCGCGTGCGGCCTCGGCCAGCGTTCGGTAACGCTCGATACTGACCACCTCCCGCGCTAGACGCGCCAGGATCGCCGTCTGGTAGCCCGAGCCGGTGCCGATTTCGAGCACGCGGTGCCCCGGCTCGACCTCGAGCTTCTCGGTCATATAGGCGACAACGAAGGGCTGGCTGATGGTTTGCCCGCAGGCAATCGGCAGGGCCTGATCGGCATAGGCGCTTTCGAGGAAGCCGGGTGCGACAAAATATTCCCGAGGCACCTCGTCCATGGCGCGAAGCACGGCCTGGTCGGTGATGCCGTGACGCCGCAGCGTAAGCTGAAATTCCATGCGCCCGACGTCTTCGGCTGCGGGGGCTGCGGGGGCTGCGGCCACGATCACCTCGTTCAAGCTGTCCGCTTCGGCTTTTTACCACGACCCGATCTGCGCTTATACTGATACTGAACATGCCGCCGGGGTTTATCGGCTTCCTCTCTGGTCCGGCCGGCAGTAGAATCGGCAAGGAACCCGGCGCGTCAATAGCGGTTATGAGGACACGGGGTGCAGTGCATATGAGTTCTAACGCCACAACTGCGGCCGGCAAGCGCGTCCTCATCGTCGAGGACGAACTCATGATTCGCATGCTGCTTGAGGGCATGCTCACCGATCTGGGCCATTCCGTCGCCGCCGAGGCCGGCACCATCGAAGAGGCCCTGAAGCTCGCCAAGCAGGCCGAATTCGACGTCGCCGTCCTTGACGTCAATCTCAACAACAGGCCGATCACCCCGGTCGCCGAAGTGCTGGTCGAGCGCGGCGTCCCCTTCGTCTTCGCCAGCGGCTATGGCAAACGCGGCGTTCCGGAAGCCTACCGGCACAGCCCAACGCTGCAGAAGCCGTTTCAGATCGAAGCGCTGGCGCAGGCCATCGATGCGGCGCTGGCCAACGCCGTCAATTAGCTCCCCTTCTCGAACAGCCGGGCGAGACCGGTCATGGTCGGCTCGTCGGTGATGTCGATGCGCAGGGGGGTCAGCGCGATGCAATTGCTTTCCAGCGCGGCAAGGTCGGTGCCGTCCTCGAATTTGAACGAATTCTGCCGCGTATAGGCGATCCAGTAATAAGGATTGCCGCGACCGTCCTTGCGCTCGTCGATATGCAGCCGTTCCTGCCGCCGCCGGCCGAGCGCCGTCACCGCGACGCCCTTGACCTCTTCCGGCCGGCAGTCGGGGAAATTCAGATTGATCAGCACGTCGCGCCGCACGCCTTCATTGAGGATACGGCGGATGATGTCCGGCGCGTAGCGCAGGCCGGTATCCCAGAACGGCGCGCGGCCGCTGCGCGATTGATAGGCTTGCGACAGCGCAATCGATGGAATGCCGAGCACCGCGCCCTCCATCGCGCCGGCGACCGTGCCGGAATAGATCACGTCCTCGCCGACATTGCGGCCGCGGTTGACCCCGGACAGCACCAGATCGATGTCCTTGCCCTCGAGCACATGCCGCGCGCCCATGATGACGCAATCGGTCGGCGTGCCGCGGACGGCAAAACGCCGCTCGGCGACTTCGCGCAGCCGCAGCGGATCGTTGAGCGACAGCGAATGCGCGACACCCGACTGATCGTGCTCCGGGGCCACCACCCAGACGTCGTCGGACAGCGTGCGCGCTATGTCGGCGCAGACGTCGAGCCCGTGCGAATGAATGCCGTCGTCGTTGGTGACCAGGATGCGCACGGACTATTTCTCGATCTTCTTGATGCCGCCCATATAGGGCTGCAGCGCGTCCGGGACCTCGATCGAGCCGTCCGCCTCCTGATAGGTTTCCATTACCGCAATCAACGCGCGGCCGACGGCGACGCCGGAGCCATTGAGCGTGTGCAGGTAACCTTTGACCTTTCTGTCCTTGCCGCCATAGCGCGCATTCATGCGCCGGGCCTGGAATTCACCGCACACCGAGCAGGACGATATTTCGCGGTACATGTTCTGCCCGGGCAGCCAGACCTCGATGTCGTAGGTCTTTTGCGAGGCAAAACCCATGTCGCCGGTGCACAGCGTCATGACGCGATAATGCAGATCGAGCCGGCGCAAGATTTCCTCGGCGCAGGACAGCATGCGTTCGTGCTCGTCCTTCGACTGCTCTGGCGTGGTGATGGAAACGAGTTCGACCTTGGTGAACTGGTGCTGGCGGATCATGCCGCGGGTGTCTTTGCCGGCGGCGCCCGCCTCGGCACGGAAGCACGGCGTGCAGGCGGTCAGCCGCATAGGGAGTTGCACTTCGTCGATAATGGATTCGCGGACGAGATTAGTCAGCGGCACTTCGGCGGTGGGAATGAGCCAGAGCGGTATTTCCAGCTCGATAGGAACATTTGGGTCGTGATCGCCGAACCGAATATCTTGTCCCAACCATCGCGATAATTCATCTTGGGCAAACTTCAAAAACTTAGATCTAACTTCGGGCGTGATTTCAAGCACACCGCCGATCATGTTTTCTTTTACAAACTCATTCCTTATTTCCTCCAGCTTGGGCCAGATATCTGCAATTTCCCCTGGTCTGCTGGTACGAAATTGATCTTCTCGGAACTTCGGCAACTGCGCCGTGCCAAACATCACGTTATCGCGCACCAACAATGGCGGCGAGACCTCGGTATAGTTATGCGGCTCACTGGTATGTACATCGAGCATGAATTGGCCGAGCGCGCGTTCCAGCCGCGCCAGACCTTTCTTCAACACGACAAAGCGCGCGCCGGACAATTTCGCCGCGGTTTCGAAATCCATCTGGCCGAGCGCTTCGCCGAGCTCGAAGTGCTGCTTCGGCGCAAACGCGTAAGCCCGCCTAGCGCCAAAGCGGTGATGCTCGACATTGTCGTCGGCGCTCGTGCCGTCGGGCACCTCGTCGAGCGGCAGATTGGGAATTTGCGCCAGCGCATCGTTGAGCGCTTTTGAAGCCGCTTTCTCCTGCACCTCCAATTTCGGAAGGGACTCTTTGAGCGCGGCGACTTCGGCCATCAGCGCCTGCGCCGTTTCTTCTTCGTTGCTCTTCTTCGCCGCACCGATAAGTTTCGATGCCTCGTTGCGGCGGGCTTGTCCCGTTTCGAGCTCAAGAATCTTGGCGCGACGCTCCTCATCGAGCGCGATCAGCCGCTGCGCCTCGCCCGGCAAGCCACGCCGCGCCAGCGCACAGTCGAAAGCATCAGGATTATCGCGGATGTAGCGGATGTCGTGCATGTGACAACTCAGAGAATCGGGACGTTGTTATAGCATTCTCACATCGTCATGCCCGGGCTTGACCTGGGCATCCATGCCGCCTC
>JBAQHW010000196.1:0-6718 GCA_049288525.1 Xanthobacteraceae bacterium | reverse complement strand
GGGCACTGCCGCCGCCGGCGCCGCTTGCACGCTGGTGACGATGGCATGCGCGGTTGACGCTATTTTGTCGCCGGCGCCCGCCGGACGATCAATTAGCGATATGACAACAGCAGCGCCTGCCGTCGCGCCAATGGCCGTCGCGACCAAAATGACGCGCAGAGTCCGCATGAAGCTCGGCGCCGGGGCAAGATAGCCCCATTCCGGATTGAAATTACCCGCCGAACGCATCGTAACCTCGCAGCACGATTTCCGTCCGCATTGAAGGAGCCGAAGAAGTGTTCGAGGCAGCGATTGCCTCGTCGGCCGGCCCCGTGTCCCGGGCACTGGCCCCGCTCTGCAAAACCCGAGGGCATGCCGGCAGTTCCACCGCCGCGTATGGCTTACCGGGGCTCATTGGCCCCGGCAAGATACGACAGGCGCGAAACTGCGCCCCTGTTGCCAAAACGCACCAACCACGACGTAAACCATCGGTACTGTCCCATTGTTGTACACAGGCCTGTGCAAAAGGAAGCTCGGCGCGCTCCCGGGCGCACGTCATCGTTCAGGACGCGGAATTGAACGGCCTGCCGGCGCTCGACATTACGCCGCCGATGCTGCCGCCGACCGAATTGAACACGTCGCCGATGGCCGAGACGACATGGCGTGTCGCCGCGACAACGTGATCCTTGAGGTCCAGCGTCTTGGCCAAAAGCGAATCCGGATTGCTGGCCAGCCTATCGCCAGGCTCGACGGCCTCGGCGAGGACGACAGGCGCGGGTTGATTCGCCTGCGCGATCGCCAGCGGGGCGTGCGCCACCGGCGCGAGCGAAGCGAGCGGCTTGCGATGAACGAGGGGCGCCGGTTTCGCGGCGACAACGACCGGCGCGCTTGCCCGCTCCGCGGCCTGCGATGCCATCAAGGCGTCCGCCAGCTTGGTGTCGGCGGCCGCTTGCGCCTGCGCCTCGGCGCGGGCGGTGGCGGCGTCCTCGGCGGCATGGCGGCGCTGTTCGGCCGCCACCTGCGCCTTGAGGTAATCCATCATCAATGCGTGCTCGTCGCGCACCATCGCCATCATTTCGGGCGATGCCGGCTGCACCGCGACCAATTGCGGGGCGGCATGGCCGAGATGATATTGCGTGAACAAAAAACCGCCGATCACGCTCGCCAGCGCGCCCGGAACGACCTCCAACACGATTTTACCACCCAGGCGCGCGAGCCACGGTGCTTGCGAGCGCATCAACCGGTTCGGCTGCATCGTCCTGGTCTCGCTGCCCTGCATCGCTCGCCCCTGATTATTTCAAACGCGCGGTTGAATTTCAAACACTCGTTCTAGGCGCCGGCGAGCCTAGAAAAAGGAATTTTTGTGGCATTCCCCACCTGATAGCCCCACTCAGGCCGGCCGGCTCAGGCCACCGACGACCCAATTGCCGATTTGCTGCGACAGCCAGTCGACCATGGCGTCGTCGAGCACCAGCCCAACTGGCGGCTGCGCCAACGTCTCGCGATTGCGCAAGAAAACGCTGCATTGGCCCATCAGCCAGATCGAAGCCACCGTGATGGTGCGCTTGTCGGCGCCGGGCATAAACCGGCCGACGATACTGGCGGCCAGCCCCATGAAGGGAGCCGCCTCTTCGCTCAGCAGACTGCGAAACACCGGGGTGGGCCGCACCGTCTCCCAATTGAAAATACGCATGTGGCGGCTGTACTCGTCGCGTCCCATCAGCGGATGCAATTGGCGGCGGATGAAGGCGTGGAGGGCTTCCTCGGGCGACATCGCCTTGGTTTCCTCCGCATGCGCCAGCTGATCCTCGGTCATGGCGCGAAAGGTGCTGAGCAGCACCTCGCGATAAAGGCCCTCCTTGCCTTCGAAATGATAGTTGATCGCGGCTTGGTTCACCCTCGCCTTGGCGACGATAGCGCGAATGCTGGTGGCGTCGTATCCGCGCTCGGCGAACAGCCGTTCGGCGGCCTTCAAGATGCGCTCGCGCGTGACTTCGGATGGTCGGGTCATTATCGGCCGGGACTCCTTTTTTCAAACCATTGTTTGAATTTTAAATAACGGTTTGTCGGGCTCAAGGCAATCGTCGGATTGCCGCGGAATGGAACCGCCAGCCCGGGCGGCGTCATCGGGGTCGATTGCCGCTGGTATGGCGGCAAACCGGGCGATTGGATCACGATTCCCCGCTTTCCCCTTCCCGCCTGCTAAGCTCGGGGTGGGGTCGGCAGCCGCCAGAGCGATATGGCGCGGCCGCCAGGCAAGAAACCCGGCAAGGAGCGCTTGAATGGCACGCGTCGACGAAGTCGAACGGGAAAAACTCAATCCGCGACAGCAAAAGCTCTACGACGACATCATGAGCACGCGGCCGCGCGGGCGGCTGAGCGGGCCGTTCTCGGTGTGGATGCACACACCCGACATCGCTGAGCCAGCCAACGGCATGGCCGATTGCTTTCGGGTCCGTCCGCGCCTCGACAAACGGCTGATCGAACTGATCACGCTGATGATGTGCCGTGCCGCCACCGTGAAATACGCCTGGTCGGTGCACGAATCCCTGGCGCGCCAAGCCGGCTTGTCGCAGCAGACCATCGACACCATTCGCGCGCGCAAAAGGCCGGATTTTTCCCGTGACGACGAACAGATGATCTATGACGTCGTCAGCGAATTGATCGAGACCAAGACGCTAAGCGCGCCGACCTTCGCGCGCGCCACCGCCGCATTCGGCCGCGAGGGCGTGATCGAGGCGGTCAGTTGCGCCGGCTTCTACGGCATGGTCGGCTTCGTGCTCAACGCTTTCGATGTACCGCCCCAACCCGGCGGGGCAATTCTCACCTGACAGACGGGTCACAGACGCGTCCTCAGGACACCGCCGCTTTCGCGTTGTCCAGCATGGCCCGGCCGCGCCGGGTCAACGCAATGGTGCGGCGGCCGTCGTTTTCCGTGTGCACAAGACCGTCGACGACCGCGTCTTCCCACACCGAGATATGCGGGCAGCTGTGCCAGGTTTCCACGGCCTGTTCGCGGCTGCGCGGGCGATCCGCCACCCAGCTGAGAAATTGAACCATGAGCGAACTCGGCGATTCGGGCATGTCTCGCCTCCGCAATCGTAGGATTATAGCGGAAAATGCGCAGCCGGCGCGGCTGGCTATCTGCGGCGGAACCGAAGCCGGGGGGTTGGCGTTATTCGGCGCATTTCATAAGGGGAAATTTCATGTCCATCCTCATCAGCGTCCTGATCACGTTCGTCGTCGTCATTCTGGTATTGTATCTCGTCAACATCCTGCCGATCGACGGCCGCGCCAAACAGATCGTCCGCGTCGTCGTCATCATTATCGGCATCATTTCGCTGCTGCGGTACCTGGCGGTCTTCTAAGCCCGGATTGACGCTTACGGTCGGCGGGTTTCCACTTTCCCGATCATGTTCTAAATTGCTTTTGTGCGCCGCATCGAAGGTTACGTCATCGCTTCCGCGGACGGCATGCTCGCCGACGCCAAAGGCGAGATGCCCGATTCGATCAAGAACGACGCCGATCAGCGCTTCTTTCAGGCTGCGCTCGACCGCGCGGCGGTCGTCGTGCACGGACGGCATTCGCACGAAGGCGGTGCCCATGCCGCGCAACGAAAGCGGCTGATCTTGACCCGTCAGATCGGGACAATCGCCGCCGATCCGGCATACCCGAACGCACTCCGTTGGAATCCGCTCGGCGCCACACTCGACGAGGCACTTGACCGGCTCGCCGTCGGCGACGGCACGATCGCCGTCATCGGTGGACCGGAGGTCTTCAGTTTATTCCTGCCGCTCTACGATGCCTTTCATCTGTCGCATGCCGCCAAGACCAAAATCCCGGGCGGACTTGCCGTCTTTACCGAAGTCGGCCCCAATGCGACGCCGGAAGACGTGCTGCGGCGGCGCGGCTTTCGGCCGGGTCCCCGGCGCGACCTCGACGGCGCAGCTGGCGTCTTCGTCGTGGCGTGGGAACGCCGGCGGTGACAGTAGCGGCTCGATTCAGCTTATGATGCGCGCGGCCTAACCGCAAACTATCCATGCTGCCACCATGATCTTGCGGACCACCTCCGTTCCGTCGGGCCGCAAGCGCGTTGCGACGCTCGATTACGAGATTGCGCAGGAACAGGCCTCAGCGCTGGGCCGGCTTGGCCGCGCGCTCGAGGCCGCACTCGCGGCACTGGCGGACCATGACCGGGTTGCCGCTTCCACGCCCGGGACATCGCGGGCGCAGCTCGTTGCCGAGGCCGGCGACGCGCTGTGGTGCTTCATGGTCCAGCGCGAGGCCTGCGGCTTGCGCGACCCACGGCCGGTCTTGCGCGATTATCGTGTGCCCGCCGAGGTGCAAAACCGCATGGGCATCTTCGCCGGCCGCCGCAAACCGGCACCCTGAGGTTCGCGGCCCGAAGCTTCGCGCCAAATCGGGCAATCCCGCCAATGCACCGTTCCTGCATTAGTCGCGCCTTAACCTTTGGCGGCCGGCGGCAGCGGTTCCCCGAAAGGCTTTGTTCACCCTTCTCAAGGCATTGTTACCGACGATTCAACGGCGTGGCGGCGGCCAGAGTTTCGATGCGTACCCTTCCTCTGCTTGACGAACTCGAGGATGCGCTGGCGTCCGGTAACCTCGATCGCCGCATCGACATCCTCACCCGCATCACCGATCTGTTCATCAACGGCGCCGACCGATATTCCGAGGATCAGGTCGGCATCTTCGACGACGTCATGGCCCGCCTCGTCAACACCATCGAGGTCAAGGCGCGCGCCAAGCTGGCGAGCCGGCTTGCGCCGATCGCCAACGCGCCGTCGAACACCATCCACATGCTGGCCTTCGACGACGATATCGAGGTGGCGCGCCCGGTCCTGGTGAAGTCACCGCGGCTTGACGACCGCGACCTGGTCACCGCCGGCAGCAATAAAAGCCAGCAGCATTTGTTTGCCATCACCCAGCGCGTGACGCTCAGCGAGGTGGTGACCGACGTGCTGGTCGAGCGCGGCGATCGCGCTGTGGTGCATTCGGTGGTCAGAAACGTCGGCGCCCGCTTTTCGGATGCCGGCTTCCGCATGCTGGTCAAGCGCTCGGCCGGCGACGATGCGCTGGCGACGGAAGTGGGGCTGCGGCCGGACATTCCGCGGCAGCATTTCCTCGTGCTCTTGGAAAAGGCTTCGACGACGGTTCGCGAGCGGCTGGCCGCCGAAAATCCGCAGGCCGAGGCCGCGATCGACGGCGTGGTGGCCGAGGTCGTCGGCGGCCTGCGCATCGAAGCGCGCAATGCCTCGCCGGACTTCGCCGCCGCCAAGGCCGCCGTCGAGCGGCAGAACCGCATCCGCCGCATCGGCGAGTCCGAAATCTATCAATATGCCCGCGACCGCAAGTTCGAAGAGACGGCAATCGCGCTATCGATCATGTGCGATACGCCGATCGACGTTGTCGAGCGGGCGCTGCTCGATCCCGGGGCCGAAATCATCCTCATCCTTGCCAAGGTCGCCGGACTGTCGTCGACGACGACCAAAGCGGTGCTGTTGCTGCGCGCCGCCGACCGCGGCATGTCGGCGAAGGACCTCGAGCACGCACTGACGAGCTTCAATCGCTTGCAGGTGGATACCGCCCGGCGGGTGCTGAGCTTCTTCCGCACCCGCGCGAAAAAACCTGCCGAGCCGGTGGCGCCGCCGGCGGTCGCCGTCAACGGCTGAACGATACCGCCGCAGCTTCGTCGGTGCCGGGCTCCAGGGTCGCTCCGCGCCGCGATCGCCAAAGCGGCAATGGCCAGGCGGACCTGAAGCCTAGAACCCTCCGGATAACGGTGGGTAGCAGCCGCCGCGCCACCAGGAGTAGCCGCTACGACGCCGTTGCGCCTCCGAAGCGATCACCCCGCCGGTCGTGGCACCAATGACTGCACCGGCGGCCGACCGCGCCGCCGATAATCTCGCCGAAAGTCGGAAACGACACGCCGCCGAGCGATGAGGTCAACCATCCATCGCAGCGACCGAGTTCAAGTGAGAAAAGCACCGCGGCTGCGAACGTAGATGTGACGAAGCGTTAAAGCTTTTCTTGCAGAATTTCCTTGACTCATCGCTGTTTGCATTTATGTGGGGATTTAGCCGCTGTTTGGTCGGTCATATGGACCGATCGGGGCGGCTTTCACTTTCCGCGGCGCCGGTTCGCCGGCATCTCGGGTTCTGATCTAGGTTGGGGAGGACGGCATGAGCCAGAACGCCCTCTTGCGATCGGTGAAGGGCTTGGGGATCCCAGGTACCGCCCGAAAGGAAGACAAAAAGGCCAAATTGAAAGTAGCGGCTCCGGCGCCGGAGGAACGACGGCCCGATCATTTCGCCACGCGCAAAGGCGTACGCTGCGCCGGCATCCACCTGATCGTCGATCTGCACGGCGCCAAGCGCCTCAACGATATCGAGCACATCGAAGCGACGCTGCGGCGCTGCGTCGAAGCCGCCCAGGCGACGCTGCTGCATATTCATCTGCATCATTTCCAGCCGAGCGGCGTCTCCGGGGTCGCGGTGCTTGCGGAAAGCCACATCTCCATCCACACTTGGCCGGAAATCGGCTACGCGGCGCTCGACGTTTTCATGTGCGGATCTGCCGATCCCGACAAGTGCATTCCGGTGCTGCGCGAGGCGTTTGCCGCCGAGCGTGTCGGCGTCAACGAACTGCTGCGCGGCGAAAATCTCTGAAATCCAAAATCTCTGACATCTTTGGCGATTGACAGGGTTGGAGCGGCCGGGCC
>JBAQHW010000195.1:0-11164 GCA_049288525.1 Xanthobacteraceae bacterium | reverse complement strand
GGCAATATCATGGCTATAGTGCGGCTCATGGATTTGGAGTTGTTATGAGAGATTGCCGCCATGTTGTAGCAACTCCAAATCCGCCGCACTACTGCCCATCAAGCGCGGCGGCGCGCGGCCGCAACCGCGACCACAGGCGGTCGCCGAGCCGCTCCAGTACACCGCGCGGCACCGCGATCCAGGCCGCCATGCGGTCGCGGCCGATGAGCACGATGATGACCAGCACCAGCCCGATCCAGAACTGCCAGTATTGCGGCGTCAGCGTCGCGATCCAGTCCTGCAGGAATTTGTAGATCACCGCCCCGATCAGGCCGCCATAGAGATAGCCGGTACCGCCGATGATGAGAACGAGCAGCAGATCGGCCGAGCGCTCCAGCGAAAAGACGTCGAGCGAGCAGAACGCCGTGGTCTGCGTCAACAACGCCCCGGCGATGCCGGCGAAAAAAGCCGCTATGGTGTAGATCGAAACCAGCCGCCATTTTACCGGGATGCCGATGGCCGCGGCGCGCAAGGCATTGCCCTTGATCGAGCGCAACGACAGCCCGAACGGCGAATAAACGATACGTCGGACAATGACGAAGCACACGAACAGCACGATCAGGCAATAAACGTAGCCGTTATGGCCATACAGATCGAAATTCCAGCGGCCGAGGATCGGCGCGATGTTGACGCCCTGCAGGCCGTCGGCGCCGCCGGTGATGTCGGAATAGCGGTTGGCGACTTCGCCGAGCATCAGCGAGACGCCGAGCGTCACCATCAGCCGGGTCAGATCCGAGCCGCGCAGCACCAAAAAGCTCGTCACGAAGCCGAACGCCGCCGCCACGATGCCGGAACACACCAGGGCGACGATCGGCTCGTTGATGAAGCCGTATTTCGCGACCAGCCCGGCAAAATATCCGGCGACGCCGAAAAATGCGGCGTGGCCGAGCGAGATGATGCCGGCATAGCCGACGATGAGGTCGAGCGACAGCGCGAATAAAGCGAGGATCGCGGTGTCTTTCAGGATCAGATATTTGTCCGGAAACAGCCAGATGCTGGCGAAGGCCAAGATCCAGAACGCGATCTCGAACGGCGACCACCGGGCGCGGCGCTTGAGGTAGCGCGAAACATCGTCGTCAAGACCGGGCATCGGCATCACCGCGCGGTGGAGCGGGCGAACAGGCCCTGCGGCCGCCAGATCAAAACGACGATCATAATGGCGTAGATGACGAAGGCGCCCAGCGTCGGCACGTAATATTTGCCGGCGACGTCGCCGATGCCGAGCAGAATCGAAGCCAGGAACGGGCCGACGATGCTGGAGGTGCCGCCGACCGTTACGACGATCAGAAAGTAGATCATGAAGCGCAGCGGAAATGTCGGATCGAGGCCGAGAATTTCGGCGCCCAGCGCTCCGCCCAAGCCGGCGAGACCGGAACCGACGGCAAAGGTGATACCGAACACTGCGCCGACATTGATGCCGAGGCCGCGCGCCACGCGCTGATCGTCGACTGCGGCGCGCAGGCGGCTGCCGAAGCGGGTCTTGGCCAGGATCAGCTGCAGCGTGGCTGTGAGCAGGCCGCAGACGACGATGATGAGCAGGCGGTATTTGCCCATGCCGATGCCGAACACGTCGAACTGACCTTGCAGCGCCTCGGGGATTTGCACGAAACGCTGCGACGAGCCCATCGTGTAGTCGACCGCGGCGACCGACATGAAGACAAGCCCAATGGTAAACAGCACCTGGTCGAGATGGCTGCGCGCATAGACATGGACGTAAAGCGTGCGCTCGAACAGCCCGCCAAGGAGTGCCGTGACCAAAAACGCAATCGGTACGCCGAGCACAAACGGCACCCCGAACCGGTTGACCAGGACGACGGTGCAATAGCCGCCGGCCATGGCAAATGAGCCATGAGCCAGATTAATGAAGTTCATCAACCCGAGCGTAACCGACAGCCCGCAGGCCAGCACGAATAGCAGCATGCCATAGGCGACACCGTCAAACGCGATCGTCAGCATGATCGGCCCAGTCCCTCAACGCTCCGGGCGGCGCAAAGCGGCCGTCCGCGCCCGACATCATCCCGCGCACCACGCCGGCGATTTCCGCCGTTATCGGTTCAAGGCTCGCGAGCCCGCAGGCCTCCCACCACGCCCTCTGCGGTGGGAGCGCTGCAGGCTGCGCGCTGGAACGACTTGCTGCTGCGCGTTACTTTGTTTTCCCGATTGTCCCGGCTTTGAACGGGTCCTTGACGTTCGGGAAGGTGGCGAATTCGACGTTGTAAAGCTCGCCGTTCTTCTTCTCGACCTTGCGGATGTACACGTTCTGGATGATGTCGCGCGTCTCCGGGTCGATCGAGATCGGACCGCGCGGGCTCTCCCAGGCCATGCCCTTCATTGCCGCAATCAGCGCATCGCCGTCGGTCTTGCCGCCGGTCTTCTCGAGCGCCGCATAGATCAGGTGCATGCCGTCATAGCCGCCGACCGCCATGAAGTTCGGCCGCATGCCATTGTTCGCCTTCTTGAAGGCGGCGACGAAATCCTTGTTGACCTGCGAATTGTGATCGGCCGAGTAAATATGCGCGGTGATGGTGCCGATGATCGCATCGCCCATATTGTTGAGCAGATCGTCGTCGGTGACGTCGCCCGGGCCGATGATCTTGATGCCGGCCTTGTCGAGGCCTTTTTCGGCGAACTGCTTGACGAAGGTGCCGCCTTGGCCCGAGGGAACGAACACGAAGATCGCATCGGGCTTGTCGTCGGCGGCGCGCTGCAGGAACGGCGCGAAGTCGGGATTGGCCAGCGGGAAGGTGATCTTGTCGGGGACCTGACCGCCCTTGGCGGTGAATTCCTTGACGAAGGCGTCTTCCGCGTCATGGCCGGGGGCGTAGTCGGAGACCATGGTCACGACTTTTTTGATGCCGTTCTGGGCCGCCCAATCGGCCATCGGGACCGATGACTGCGGCAGCGTGAAGCTCGTGCGCACGATGTAGGGCGACTTCGTGGTGATGATCGAGGTGCCGGCGGCGGTGACGATCTCAGGCACCTTGGCTTCGGTGGCGAGCGGAGCGACCGCCAGCGCCGAAGGGGTGATGCCGAAGCCGGCGAGGAAATTCACCTTCTCGTTGACCAACAGGTCCTGGGCGATGCGCTTGGTGTTGTCGGGAACCGCGGCGTCGTCTCTGATGATGAGATCGATTTTCTTGCCGGCGACCGTGTCGCCATGCTGCGCCATCCAAAGCTTGACCGCCGCTGCCTCTTGCTTGCCGGTCGACTGCTGCTGGCCGGTCATCGGCAGGATAAAGCCGATCTTGACGTCCTGGGCACTGGCCGCGCTGGCTATCGTCAAGACCGCGGCCGCGCAAGTCGCGGCCAAAAAATACCTGCTTTTCATGGGGTTCCCTCCCGCTATCATGCTTTTTCGGGCGGCATACCAACATTCCGGCGCGTTTTTGTCCAGGTCCGCAATGTCTCGGTTCGGACGCTCCAATAGCCGGCGCTGCCGGGTTTTCCGGCAGTTGTGCTAGCCTGCGGTGAATTACGGGTAGTCCGCGCAACTAAAGACGAGTTGGAGATACCGATGGCCAAGATCGCGATCGGGCTCGGCAGTTCACACACGCCGATGCTGCTCGCCTCCGACGAAACGCTGCCGCGCTTCGAAGAAACCGATCAGAAAATCAAACACCGCGACAAGGACGGGCGGCCGGTGACCTACGGCGAGCTGTTGGAGAAAGCCGATCCAAAAATGGCGGCGATGGTCGCCCCCGCGGAGCTGGTGGCGCGGCAAAACAAGGTGCGTGCGGCCATGGCGCGGCTGAGCTCGACCCTGAACGCGGCCCGGCTCGATGCCCTGATCGTCATGAGCGACGACCAGGACGAAGCCTATCTCGAAGATGCCCGGCCGGCCTTTGCCATTTATTACGGCGACACCATCCTGAACAGCAACGAGCAGCACGAACAGTACCGGCAGCGCTTTCCGGAATGGTACGTCAACAACCGGCAAGGCTTCTTCGAAGACAACAAGCCGCGTGCTTATCCGGTCGATGCCAAGCTCGCTTTGCATCTGATCGATTGGCTGATGGAGCACGGCTTCGATCCGGCGTCCTCGAAACGCATGCGCGAGGGCGAAGGTGAAGGCCACGGCATGGCCTATGTGCATCGCCGGCTGATGGACGCCGACAGCCCGATTCCCATCGTGCCGGTCTTCCTCAACACCTATTTTCCACCGAACCAGCCGCGGCCGCGGCGGTGCTACGCGCTCGGCCAGGCGATCCGACAAGCGGTCGAGGCGTTTCCCGGCGACGAGCGCGTCGGCATCATTGCCTCGGGCGGCTTAAGCCATTTCCTGGTCGACGAGGACTTCGACCGCGCCATCCTCAAAGCCTGCACCGACAAGGATGCAAAGTTTTTGCAAAACCTGCCGCGCAACAAATTGCATGCCGGCAGTTCCGAGATTCTCAATTGGGTCGGCGTCGCCGGCGCTTGCGAGCATCTCGACCTGAACTGGTGCGAATATGTGCCCGGCTACCGCACGCCGGCCGGCACCGGTACGGGGCTCAGCTTCGCAAGCTGGTCGTAGCCCTCGGGCGCGACGAAGACCCGCACCGCCGAGGCCGGTCTTTGCTTGTGCAAATTCCCGCTTTCGCCCTAGTATCGAGTTAATCAATAAACCGGCATTGAAGTCGGCGGAATGGGGAGCCATTGGGAGGATTTTTCATGTTCAAAAGAACGATTCCGATCATTGCCGCACTTGCCGTCTCGACCAGCGCGGCAATGACACATCCAGTATCGGCCCAGGAAATTAAGGTTGGGGTCGTCTTGCCCTATACCAGCGTCAATGCCGAAACCGCCCAGCAAATGGACCACGGCATGGAGATGTATCTCAAACTCAACGCCAATGCGGTCAAGCCCTACACCATCAAGCTCATCAAGCGCGACGCCAAGAACCCAGCCGGCGCCGACGCCAAGCTCGCAGTCCAGGAATTGCTCACCCAGGACAAGGTGGATGCGGTCGTGGGCTGGATTTACTCGCCGAACGCCATCGCGTCGGCTCCGTTGCTCACGGCTGCCAATAAACTCGGGGTGGTCATGAACGCCGGGACTGCCTGGATCACCAATCTTTCGCAGGACTTCGTGCGCACCTCGTTCAGCATGTGGTCCGCCGGCTACACCTTGGGAGTCGCGGCCGCGAAGACGCTGCACGCGAAAACGGCAGTGGTGGCATATACCGACTACCCCCCCGGCAAGGACAGCCTGGATGCCTTCAAGGCCGGATTTGAGGCCAATGGCGGCAAGCTGCTTGACGCCATCCCGGCCGGCGGGCCCGCCGCCGTTCCCGACTTCACGCCGTTCTTCCAGCGCGCCAAGGACGAGCATCCGGACGTGCTGTTCGTGTTCGTGCCGGCCGGCGATCACGCCGTTGCAGTCGTCAAGACCTACGCCGCGCTCGGCATGCGCGCCGCGGGCATCAAGCTGATTGGCCCAGGCGACATCACCCAGGACATCAAGCTGCAGCAAATGGGCGACGCCGCAGTCGGCGTCATCACCATGCACCATTACAATGCCGACCTCGATAATCCGCAGAACAAGGTATTCGTCGCCGCCTGGAAGAAAGCCTACGGCCCCGATTCGACGCCGGACTTCAGCGCCGTCGGCGCTTACGACGGCATGGCCGCCGTTGTTCACGCCGTCCAGGCGACCAAGGGCCATATCGACGACGGCAAGGCGGCCGTGAAGACCCTGCTCGGCTGGAAGTTCAATAGTCCGCAAGGACCGATCGAGATCGATCCGCAGACCCGCGACATCATCATGAACGAGTATCTGTCCGAGGTGTACAAGGGCAAGGACGGCAAGCTGCACCAGAAGGTGCTCGCGACCTACGATCACGTGAAGGACGAGTGCAAGGTGCTCGGCCTCGGCAAGTGTGCAATGACGAAGTGAGCGGTAGGGACAGCGGTTCCCCTCGCTACCGCGATAGGGCGAATAGCGAATTGGCGAAGCAGCGAATAGGGTATTGCCTCTGTTCGCTATTCGCCCTCTGCAGCGGGATCGCCCGTGAATTTTGCCAATAATCTCGCCGGTATCCTGTTGGGCGGACTATCCGCCGGAACGGTATTGTTCATCGTCTCGGTCGGGTTGTCGGTGACCATGGGACTGATGGGCTTCGTCAACCTCGCTCACGGTGCCTTCGCCATGTTCGGCGGCTACGTCATCGTTCTGGCGATGAACAGCGCGCATTTCGGCTTCGCCACGGCATTGGCGCTCGGCTTTATCGCCACAGCCGTGCTCAGCGTGGTGCTTGAACGGCTGCTCTACCGCCGGCTCTACCGCGCCGGCGAGCTCGACCAGGTTCTGTTCACCATCGGCCTGATCTTTATTTTCATCGCCGCCACGACGCTTGTGGCCGGCCCGTCTGGGGAGACCCTGCAATTGCCCGCCGCGCTCAGCGGCCAGCTTAACCTCGGCTTCATTCGCTACCGCACCTACAGCATCTTTCTGATTGCGGTCGGGTTTTTGATCGTGCTCGGCATCTGGCTCGCCTTCGAACGCACGCGCATCGGCGCCCAGATTCGCGCCACGGTCGATAACCGCCGCATGGCAGAATCGCTTGGCATCAATGTCGACCGGCTGTTTACGATCACCTTTGCGTTCGGCAGCGGCATGGCCGCGGTCGGTGGCGGGCTCGGCGCCGAATTTCTGGGGCTCGATCCGCAATACCCGCTCAAATACCTGGTGTATTTCCTGATTACGGTGTCGGTCGGCGGGCTCGGCAGTGTGCTCGGGGTCTATTACGCTTCACTCATCCTCGGCGTCCTCAACTTCGTGCTCACATTCTATCTGCCGAAGGGGGGCACGCTTTTCATCTACGCGCTCACCATCCTCATCCTGCTGGCGCGGCCACAGGGACTTCTTGGAAGGAAGGAGTTGTGACCGTCGCGCTCTCCTCCGCCGCCGAGGCTTCTGTCGCCGCGCGGAGCGAAAATCCCGCCGCCCGCATGCTCATGCGACGCCACCGGGTTCGCTGGTGGGAGGCGCTGCCCTGGATCATTGCGCTCTGCTATTATTTCGCCTTCCCTGACTATCTTAGCTTTGGCGCCGAACTGCTGATCGCCATTCTTTTCGCGCTCTCGCTCGATCTAGCGCTCGGCTATGCCGGCATCATTACGCTCGGTCATGCGGCGTTCTTCGGCACCGGTGCCTATACGGTGGGCATGCTGGCCTATTACGGGGTGTGGAACGAGCCGATCACGAGCTTGGTCCTGGGCGCCCTGGCGGCGGCAGCGGTCGGCTTCCTGTCGGGACTCGTTTTGCTACGGACCAAGGGCCTTACGCTGCTCATGCTGACGCTGTGCACCATGGCGCTGCTCGAAGAGGCCGCCAATATGGGGCACGTCTATACGGGCGGCTTCGATGGCCTGCCAAGCCTGACCATCGCGCCGGTGTTCGGTGTATTCGAATTCAATCCGCTTTACGCCAACACCCAATATCTCTTCAGTCTCGGTATTCTGTTCGTCTGCTTTGTCTTCGTGCGCACGCTGGTCTATTCGCCGTTCGGCCAGAGCCTGACCGGCATCCGTGAGAATCTGCCGCGCATGCATGCGGTCGGCTCACCGGTGCGGCGCCGGCTGGTTATCTGCTACACCATTTCGGCGGCGCTTGCCGGCATTGCCGGCGGGCTGTGGGCGCAGACCAACGCCTATGTCAACCTCGGCGCGCTCGACCTCGACCGCGCCGCGACCGTGCTCATCGTTCTCATTGTCGGCGGCTACGGGCGGCTCTACGGCGCGTTCATCGGCGCCGTGATCTACTTGGCGCTCGAGCATTTTTTGGCGGAGCTCTATCCCACCGCCTGGCAGCTCGGGCTCGGCTTGTTGCTGGTGCTGATCGCGCTGTTCGCGCGCAACGGCATATTGGGCCTCGGCGAGGCGCTGTGGCGGCGGCTTCGCTCAAGACGCGCCAAGCCATGAACACAACCGTGACCAGACTGGAAACGCGTTCGCTGACCCGCCACTTCGGCGCACTCACGGCCGTGCAGGACATCGACTTTAAGCTCGATGCCGGCGCGCGTCATGCGCTGATCGGCCCCAACGGCGCCGGCAAGACGACGTTCGTCAATCTTCTTACCGGCGTGCTGCGGCCAACCGCCGGTCAGGTGCTGCTCGCCGGCAACGACATCACCGGCACCGCGCAGGCCGAGCGGGTCAAGCTCGGCATCGCGCGGACGTTTCAGATCAACCGGTTGTTCCGCGGCCTATCTGTTCTGGAGAACGTCTATATCTCGGTCGCCGAGCGCGTGGGCGTAGCGTCGGCCATGTTTTATCCTGCTGGCAAGCGTACCGACGTCATCGACGAATCGATGCATCTTCTGGAAATGCTGAAGCTTGCGGACCATGCGCGCCATCGCGTCTCCGAACTGCCCTATGGACGACAGCGCCTGATCGAGTTCGCGATCGCGCTTGGGCTCAAGCCCGAAGTGCTGCTGCTCGACGAGCCCGCCGCCGGCGTGCCGAGCGCGGAAAGCCATATCATTCTCGACGCCATCGATCGGTTGCCGGAACACATCGCCGTGCTCATCATCGAGCACGACATGGACGTGGTTTTCCGCTTTGCCAAGCGCGTCACCGTCATGGTGGGTGGGATGGTGTTCGCCGAAGGCACGCCGCGGGACATCGAGGCGAACCACGAGGTGCGCGCCGTCTATCTCGGGCAGGCCGACCATGGCGCCGACCGGCTGGCCCACCATGCCTAGCGCGCTCGAACTGCGACAGGTGTCGGCCGGCTACGGCGAGACCGTCGTGATCGAAGATATCGATCTCAAGATCGCACCCGGCGAATGCATCAGCGTGATCGGCCGCAACGGCGTCGGCAAGACCACGCTCTTGGTGACCGTGATGGGTCACACCGCGCTGCACTCCGGCGAGGTCGTGCTCGATGGGCGCAAGCTCAATGGCATGCCGAGCTACCGCCGGGCGCTGGCCGGCATCGGCTTGGTGCCGCAGGAGCGCGAGATTTTCCCCTCGCTGTCGGTGCGCGAAAACCTCGACGTTGCGGCGCGGCCGGGAGCTTGGACCGCGGAGCGCGTGTTCGACCTGTTCCCACGGCTCAAGGAACGGCTCGACAATATGGGCAACCAGCTCTCCGGCGGCGAGCAGCAGATGCTGTCGATCGCGCGCGCGCTGCTGACCAATCCCTCGATCCTACTCATGGACGAGCCGACCGAAGGCCTGGCACCGGTGCTGGTCGAGAGCTTGACCGAGGCGCTGACGCGGCTGCGCGCGGCGAGCGCCCTTTCCATGATCCTCGTCGAACAGAACAGCCGCGTGGCGCTGACATTCTCGCCGCGCACCGTGATTCTCGACAAGGGGCACATCGTCTACGACGGCGAATCGGAACCGCTGCGCGCCGATCCAGATCGCCTCGCCAAACTTATCGGAATTGTGGAGTGAGCGCACTTTATCTGTCCTCGCGGAGTGAAGCGGGGAAGGCGGTCACGCTATAGCGCATCCCGATTTAACAGGATCGGGATGCGCTATTAGCTGTTTGATTCAGCATGTCCTTTTCGCAAAACCGGTTTCCACTTTTGCGGGACATGCTCTAATGCGCGTCGGCGTATTTCGCCCACCACGCCGACTCGAAGTCGAAGCCGTATTGCGCATCGGCAAATGACGCCGCCGTCGGCTTCTGGCCGCGGACGCCTTCCACCGCGGCGAGCAGGGCGAAATTCTTATCGGCCCAATAGACGTCGAGCCTGTCCTTGTAGAAGTGCGCCTCCAGATAGCCCTTGCCGTCCGGCAGCACATAGATCTGATGGACTTCGCCGCCGTCACCCTCCGTTGCGAAGGCGCGGCAGGTCAAAGTCTGATTGCCGTTGGTCAGGCCCAGAATATCGGTGATGATCGGAGTGACCGCGATGTCCCGGCCCTTGTCGGTGATCCAGCCGTTGATCTTCTGGGTTTGAGCGGCCGACAGCACCTGCGTCGCCGCCGGCGGCGGTGGCGCTTGCGGGGCCGTAGCCGGGACTTGCGGTGCCTGGGGCTGCGTTAACGGCGCCTGCTGTGCCGGCGTCTGCGCCGCCGGGGTCTGCGCGAAGCCAGTCTGCGTCGCAACAAGAACTCCGATCAGCCCGGCAATGGCGCTGATCGAGACGGGGGAATAATGGCAGCGGGCCATGCCGCTCTCCGATGAGGCCGCGAGCTTAAGCGTGCGCCTTGCGTTGCGGGTCGACGATCTTTTCCAGTTTGCCGAGCACATGCATGCAGGGCAAGACCTGAGCGAGGCTGCCGTTCGGCTCGCGCTTCTCCTTGATCGCGGCGATGAATTCGCGGTCCTCGAGCTCGATGCCATCCATTGACACGTCGACCTTGGAGACGTCGATCTTGTTGTCCTTGCCGTCCGACAGATCGTCGTAGAACGCCTTGTAAGTGCCGTTGTCGCAGATATAGCGGAAGAACGAGCCGAGCGGGCCGTCATTGTTGAACGACAGCGACAAGGTCAGCACCGCACCGGACGGCGTTCTGGCGACGATGCCCATATCCATGGCGATGTTGAGCTGCGGATGAATGGGTCCCTGCACGGCGTAGCAGTCCGAGATAGTCTCGCCGGCCTGATACTGGAACAGATCGATGGTGTGGGCGGCATGATGCCAAAGCAGGTGATCGGTCCAACTGCGCGGCTGGCCGGCCGCGTTCATGTTCTTTCTGCGGAAGAAATAGGTCTGCACGTCCATCTGCTGAATTTTCAGCTCGCCCTTCTGAATCTTCTTGTGGATGTATTGATGGCTCGGATTGAAGCGGCGGACGTGCCCGCCCATGGCGATGACGCCGGTTTCCTTGGCGATCTTGACCAGCGCCTCGGCATCCTCGACCGAGTCGGTGACCGGAATTTCGATCAGCACCGGCTTGCCGGCGCGCATCACCTGCTCGCCCTGGCGGAAATGCATTTTGGTCGGCGTTGTCAGGATCACCGCGTCGGCGCGCTTGATGCCCTCGGACAGTTCGCCGGTGAAGTGCGGAATGCCGTATTTCTTGGCGACCTGGGCGGTGGAGTCCTGATTGCCGCCGACCAGCGAGGTGACTTCGACGTCGGGGATGCGCTTGAGCGCGTCGAGATGTTTTTGGCCGAACGCGCCCTGCCCCGCGACACAGATTTTCATGATGAACTCTTAATACTGATCCACACCGTCATTGCGAGG
>JBAQHW010000194.1:0-9899 GCA_049288525.1 Xanthobacteraceae bacterium | reverse complement strand
GCGTCGCCCTTGGCGTGATCTTTAAGGATGCGATCGCCAGTGTACTGGGCACGCTGACCGAGTTCGGCAAATTCGGTATCGGCGTCGTCGCCGTTGCGCTTGCGGTCTACGTGCTCGGCAAATGGTGGCGTCGTCGCCTGTTCATCCGCCAACTGCGCATGGATCGCATCAGCGTCGACGAACTGCACCAATTGATGGGCGAGGGCCACGATCTGGTGATCCTCGACGTACGGCCGAAGGAGGTTCGCGAGCTCGACGGCGTCATTCCCGGCGCGGTTGCCGGGCATCCGGCGGATAGCGATCCCGTACTCGACGACTATTCCCGCGACGGAGAGATCGTCATCTATTGCGACTGCCCGAACGAGGCTTCGGCCGCCATCGCCGCCAAGCATCTCAAGAAGGCCGGGTTCAAGAAGATCCGCCCGCTGCGCGGCGGGCTCGATGCCTGGATCGAAGCCGGGCACCCGCTGCAGCAAGTTGCCGGAGCCGAGAATGGGTCACCGGCCGTGGCGGACGCCGCGCAGCCGCAGGCGGTGGCGGCGTAACGTCTTCTTATCCGAAATCAGTCTTCGTTCTGAAGTCCAGGATTCTTGATCGGAGCATGATCTTTTCGGGAAACCGGCATCCATCCTCGGATCAACTCCGCGGGCATGCTTTTTCCGGCTCATGCTCTAAGATACTGCCCTAACGAGGTTTGCGAATAAGCCCGCGACCGCGAAACGGGGTAGGAAAAAATGTCCAGCGAAATGAGTGTGTCGGTAGCTGCGGCGGCCGAACAAAAAGCAGCGGCGCCTGGTTCCGATCGGCTGCGCAGCCCCAATTCCAGCGGGCTGGACGAGTGGCTGGCGAAGATCGAGTCGCGCGGCGAATTAAAGCGCATAAGTGCCGAGGTCGATCCCGATCTTGAAGCCGCCACCATCACCTATCTCGCCGCCAGCACGCAGGGGCCGGCTTTATTGTTCGAAAATATCAAGGGCCATCCCGGACACCGCGCGCTCTACAATATGATCGGCTGCAATCTGTCGCGCTTCTGCCTGATGATCGGCGAAGAACCGGTCGATCATCCGCTCAAGGCGGTGGCGGCGCTGCAGCGCAAGATGGGCCGTACCATCAAGGCGAAGGAGGTTCCGGCTACGACCGCGATCTGCAATCAGAACATCGAGACTGGCGACGCGATCGACATCCGCAAATTTCCTGCGCAGCGCATGTGGCCGCTCGACGGCGGGCTCTATCTCGGCACCGGCGACGCGGTGGTGACGCAATGCCCGGAGACCGGTCGCGTCAATGTCGGCACCTATCGCATGATGATCAAAGGGCCGCGTGAAATCGGCCTCTATACGTCGCCCGGCAAGGACGCCACGCTCGACCGCGAGAAGTGGTGGAAGATGGGCAAGCCGATGCCGATTGCCGCTGCCTACGGCATCGATCCGCTGTTGTTTCTGGTCGCGGCGACGAGCTTTCCCAAGACCGAATGCGAATACGACTATTACGGCGGCATCAACGGCGCGCCGATCGAGGTGTTCAAGAGCGACCTCACCGGTCTGCCGCTGCCGGCGCGCGCCGAGATCATTATTGAAGGCTACGTCTATCCTGACGAGACCTTCGCCGAAGGCCCGTTCGGCGAGTTCACCGGCTATTACGGCCGGCCGACAGGCGCGACGCCCTATATGCGCGTCGAGAAAGTGCGCTTCCGCAACAACCCGACCTTGACCTGCGCTTTGATGGCCGACGGTCCGGCCAACGAATGCGGACTGTTCTGGGCGGCGCTCCGCTCGGCGGCGATCTGGTCCGACCTGCAGAAGCTCGGCATTCCCGGCATTCAGGGCGTCTGGTCGATCCCGGAAGCGGCCGGCTGGGGCATCACGGTGGTGTCCATCAAACAGATGTATGCCGGCCACGCGCCGCAAGTGATGGCGCTCGCCGCGCAATGCACCGGCGGCGCCTATTTCGGTAAATATGTCATCGTCGTCGACGACGACGTCGATCCGACCAACGTGCATCAAGTGCTGTGGGCGATGGCGACGCGCTCGCGGCCGGCGCAGTCGATCGACATTTTGCGCGAGACCTGGAGCACCTTCCTCGATCCGAGTCTCAATCCGCCGGAAATCAGGCCGTGGGGCTCGAAAGCGCTGATCAATGCCTGCATGGATTACCGGCACATAAATACGTTCTCCAAGCGCACCAAACTGTCGAAGCCGATGTATGAGCAAGTCGCAGCGCGCTGGAACGAGCTCGGCTTTGAGGGTGCGCCGATGGAGGTGACGGTGTTCGAGGACAGCGCGCCGGGGACGCCGGTAGCGTGACTCAAGGCGGCGCGGTCTCTAATCCGTGCGTCGTCTGCGGATGTCCGGAGCTTCGCCGCGGGCCGCCTCTCGTTTCCTCATATTGTCGTAAGCGCGCCGCAGGCAGCGCTTCAACACCAGAAGCTCTTCGCGAGAGAGACCCGCGATAGCGTTGCTCTCGTACCGCCGCGCCAAGGGAATAAGGCGCGACACGATCGCGCCGCCCTTGCCCGATAGTGCGACACTGACCTCGCGGTTGCTGCTGGCGGAGCGGCCGCGCGTCACCAAGCCTAAGTGCACCAGCCGCGAAATCAGGCGCGACAGAGTGGAGACGTCAGTGCTGGTCAAATCGGCGAGATCGATCTGCCGTTGGCTGCCGTTGCACGCGAGCACGGCCAGCACGCGCCACATCGCAATGCTCAACCCGTATTCGGCCAAGGCTTCCTCGCCGAACTGATCGGCAATAATGGTGCCGACCCTGTTCACCAGGTACGGCAGGTAGTCGTCGAGTTCGATTTTGGAAGAATCTCTGCCTGCCATGCGCACAGGTTAGCGCCAGATTATTGCATTTACAACAGATGCGATTTCAATTAAGTTGGCGGCAAAACAATTCGCGCTATATCGGATCAGGGAGGTTGCGATGGACTTCGGCTATTTCACGCTGAGCGACAACCATTACGAAAACAATACCCGCTCCTCGAACCAGTTCGTCGCCGACATCACGGCGGAGGCGCTCTACGCCGACAAGCTCGGCATGCATTCGGCATGGATCGGCGAGCATCACTTCAATTCGCTCGGCGTGTTGTCCTGTCCCGATCTGGTGCTGGCCTACGTGGCCGCGAATACCAAAAATATCCGGCTCGCGCCCGCCGTCACGGTGACGCCGCTGCACCACCCCATCCGCGTCGCCGAGCAATGGGCGACCCTCGATCTTCTGTCCGGCGGCCGCGTCGATTTCGCCTGCGGCCGCGGCTACGACCGCCGCGAATACGAGCCGTTCCATGTGTCGTTCGACGATAACCAGGGCATTTTCGAAGAAAGCCTCGAAGTGATCCGGCAGCTTTGGGCGGCGGACGATCGCATGTCGCACCGGGGTAAGCATTTTTCATTTGACGACGTGCGCATCACGCCGAAGCCGGTGCAAAAACCGATCCCGACCTATGTCGGTTCGTTCTCGAAGCCGTCGATTGAGCTTGCCGCGCGGCTCGAGTGCGGATTGATCGTGGCGCCGTTCGCGGCGGCGATCAGCTTCGGTGGGCTGAAACAGGTGTCCGACCTTTACCACGAAACCTGCGCCAAACGCGGCACCAAGCCCCGCCGGCTGATGTGCAGCTATTTCATCCACTTTGCTGACAGCAAGGCGGAGGAGGACGCCGCGCGCGCCCGCCAAATCCGCTATTACCGCGAATGCGTGATCCCGGCGCTGCCGGGCGATCCAAAGACCGCTCCGCCGAGCTATCGTTATTTCGTTGATATGGTGGCCAGGCTCGCCAAGGTGCAGCCAGCGGACCTGACCGAGAATTCGGTGCTGCTCGGTTCGCCGGCGCGTATCGCGGAGACGTTGAAGAAGGTCGAGGCCGCGGGCTTCGACGAAGTGATCCTTTACTTTAACGTCGGACAGAAGCCGCACGGCCAGGTCAAGGACGAGATGGCGCGCTTCATGGCCGAGGTGGCGCCGGCGTTTGGCGCGATTCCGAAGGAAAGTGCGGCGTAGTCCCGCCGCGACCAACCGCGGGCTCGGACGTTCACGCAGCCTTCAGCAGCGCCTGCACTTTTGGCCATGGGTCCGGTGCGAGGTTCTTAAACGGCGCCCAGTCACTGTCCGCCATCCGATCGAAAATCTCTGCCTTGACCGAAGGCCGCTGCCGCACGCGCTCCCACCAGTCGGCGACCCCGGGAGCCTGCTCCCACATCGCGCCGAGCTTGAGCAGTTCAAGGCGCAGGATGTAGGGGATAACGGCGCAGTCGGCGTTGCTGAAGCTCTCGCCGGCGAGGTAGGGGCCGCGCTTGAGGTCGTCGACCATCCACGAAATCATCTTCTGGTGCTGGCCCAGCGCATCGGCGACGAACTCCGAATCCAGGCCGTGTTCGATGACGCTGCGCTTATACTCGGCGCGCCGCTTCAGCGGCGCCTTATTGATCTCGGCCAGCCATTGTTCGCGCGACATTTTGAGAAATCGCGGACGGAACGCCGTGGCGAACGTCAGGATCGTGCAGGCGTTGTGCATATATTCGTCGATCAGCTTGTTGTAGAGGCGGACCCGGTGGCGAGCAGCCGGCGCCTTCGGCATCAACGGTGGAGTGGGGAATACGTCGTCGATGTAGTAGAGGATCAAGGAGGATTCCGTGATCGCGTTGCCGTCGTGGACCAGCGTCGGCACCACGCCGTTCGGATTGAGCTTCATATAGGCGGGGTCGTTCTGATCGCCCTGCAGCGTCAGCAGATGCTCCATGATCTGCTGGTCTTTTTCCTTGAGTGCGATCCGCACCTTCTGCGCGCAGACCGAATTGATGTTGTGATAGAGCTCAAGCACGCCGTCCTCCAACCTCGGATTATGATTCTGCTATGTTCTTGGATTATACGGCTACTGCGGCATGATCGTGCGGCTGGCCGAGGTCGACCGGCGTTCCTTTCGGAATGATCATGGTCGGGTTGAGCCGCGCAATCGAGTAGTAGTTGATGACGTAGTAACGCGGGGTCACCGTGCCGGCCACGCCCGGCACCCGATAGAGCTCGCGCATGTAGTTCGACAAGTTCGGAAAGTCGGCAATGCGTTGCCTGTTGCATTTGAATATCGAAAAATAGGCGACATCGAAGCGCACCAGCGTTGGAAACAACCGCCAATCGGCCTCGGTGATCTGGCCGCCCACCAGATAGCGTTGCCGCGCCAGTCTTTGCTCGAGCCAGTCGAGCGTCGCGAATAGGCCGTCATAGGCCTCCTCGTAGGCCGCCTGTGACTTCGCAAACCCGGCGCGGTACACGCCGTTGTTGACGTTCTGATAGATGCGCTCGTTGACGGTGTCGATCTCGGCCCGCAACGCCGGCGGATAGAAATCGGCGCGGTCGCCGGTGATGGCGTTGAACTCGGTGTTGAGCATCCGGATGATTTCGGAAGACTCGTTGTTGACGATCTTCTTGGTCTTTTTGTCCCACAGCGTCGGCACGGTGACCTTGCCGGTATAGTTCGGATCGCTGGCCACATAGGCTTCGTAGAGATAATGGAAGCCGTTGACCTTATCGGGAATGCAATCCGGGTAGCGCGCGTCCTGTTCGAAGGTCCAGCCATTCTGCTTGAGCCCGGGGATGGAATAAGCGACCGAGATGACTCCATCGAGCTTTTTGATCGCGCGATAGATCAGCGTTCGGTGCGCCCAAGGGCAACCGTGCGCGACATAGAGGTGATAGCGGCCAGGCTCTGCCTTAAATCCCGATGAGCCGTCGGCGGTGATGCGATCGCGGAAGACGCTGTCGGCGCGCTTGAACTGCCCGCCGGTGCTGGTCTCTTGCGGTAGTTCGCCGTCGGTCCATTTGCCGCCGATTAGTACGCCCATTGCCATCGTCCTATTTTGAGAACTACACGCAGCCTGTCCGGCAAGCCGAGACCCTTACGAGACCTTTCGTCTCACGGCTTCTTGATATCAAGCTTCGTTCAGCCAGTTGATTTTGTATCGTTCGTTATATAAAAGTCAAGCAACGCTGTGGCTCGACAGATTGCCGCTACCCGCGGGTACTAACGGCTACTAAAATGGCGCGACCGAGGGAATTCGACGAGACGACTGCGCTGGAGGCGGCCATTGAATGCTTTTGGCAGCGTGGTTACGAGGCGACATCGATGCGCGATCTTGCCGCGTCGATGGGGTTGACCGCGCCGAGTCTCTATAACGCCTTCGGCGACAAGCAGGAATTGTTCGGGCGCGCCTTGGAACGCTACCTCGATTGCACGACCAGAGATCGCTTGCGCCGGCTAGAGACTTTGCTCGCTCCAAAACGGGCTATCCATCGCTTCTTCGAAGAGATCATCGATCGCTCGGTAACGGATCGGAACCGTAAGGGTTGTTTCCTGGTCAATTCGGCGCTCGACGTCGCCCCACACCAAGCCGAATTTCGCGCCCTCATTACCGAGCAGTTCGACGAGATCACGGCATTTTTCAAAAGATGCATCCTTGCCGCGCAGGCCGACGAAACCGCACCCTGCAACGTCGATGCGGATGATGCCGCTCGATTGCTGCTTGGACTATTGCTCGGTATTCGCGTGCTGGCGCGATCCAACCCGAGCCGCCGGCTCCTTGAAGCTGTCATGCGGCCGGCGCTGGCGCTGCTTGATCTGCCCACTCAAAACAGGAAGAAAAAACGATGTCTCTGAAAGAACAGCTTGCCGACTACCGCGCCGGTTGGTTTCAGCGCGTTCCGGCGGAACGGCAAGCGATCATGGAACGCCATATCGCGCAACTTCGCCACGGCGCAATTGCGCAGACCGCGCTGAAGGTCGGCGCCCATGCGCCAGCCATCGTGTTGGGCAACGCCAAGGGCGAGACCGTCGACGTGCACGCTCTGTTGAAGAGCGGGCCGGTCATTGTCACGTTCTATCGCGGCGGCTGGTGTCCGTTTTGCAACCTCGAACTGAGGGCCTTTCAGCAAGTCCTTCCGGAAATCAGGGCGGCGGGAGCCTCGCTGGTTGCAATCAGTCCTGAGAAGCCCACCGACACCGTATCGACGGCCGAAAAGAATGCACTCACCTTCGAAGTTCTGAGCGACCTAGGCCAAAAGGTCGGGCGCGCGTTCGGCCTGGTCTACGAATTCACCGACGAACTCAAGTCCGCTTATCTGGGATTCGGACTGGATGTGCCGGCCAAAAATGGCGCTGACACCGAATGGGCGCTTCCTGTTGCGGCCACTTACGTCATCGATCGAGCCGGCGTCATTATCTACGCTTACACGGATGCCGATTATCGCGATCGCGCCGATCCCCGCGACATTCTTAAAGTCCTGACGCAAAAGGCCGCTGCCGCGGCGTAGCCGCGCCTTACGGATCGAGCTCGGTGTCCCAATAAAGATAGTCGAGCCAGCTGTCGTGCAGGTAGTTCGGCGGGAACAGCCGGCCGTTCCTATGCAGGTGCTGCACCGACGGCTGGAACGGCCGCTGCGAGGGAAACATCCGCGCTTCGTCCGGCGTCAGATTGCCCTTGCGCAGATTGCACGGCGAGCAGGCGGCGACAACGTTGTCCCAGACGGTATGGCCGCCGCGCGAACGCGGGACCAGATGATCGAACGTCAGATCGTCGCGGGCGCCGCAATATTGGCAGACGAAGCGGTCGCGCAAAAAGACGTTGAACCGCGTGAAGGCCGGATGCGTCGACGGTTTGACGAAAGTTTTTAGCGACACCACGCTCGGCAGCTTCATCTCGAAGCTCGGAGAATGCACTGCGCGGTCGTAATTGGCGACGATATTGACCCGCTCGAGGAAGACCGCCTTGATGGCGTCCTGCCACGACCACAGCGACAATGGGTAATAGCTCAACGGCCGGAAGTCCGCGTTAAGGACCAGGGCCGGGAAACCCGACGGCGATACATGAGCGTTCAAGCGGACGCTCCCACCTCGACTCGATGCCGCAGTGCGGCGCTGGCCCCTAGTTTATAGGCAGGCGTGACAGGATTGTGAAGCCCGGGCCGAGGGTTACGTGTCGGCGCCTGCGGGGGAGGGGGCCGAGCGGCTTTTGCGGCCGCCAGTTCCGAGGTCAGGGGCGGCACCATGTCTCCCATCGGGTCAGGGACGCGAATATTCGGCGGCCGAGCCAAGCCGCACCGCTTCGAGCGGCTGGCGGCCGCGAATGAGGTCCGCGGCCTTCTCGGCAATCATGATGATTGGGGCATTGATGTTGCCGCCGACCAGATCCGGCATCACCGAGCCGTCGACCACGCGCAGGCCATCTATGCCGAAGACGCGAAGCTCGTCATCGACGACCGCGTCGCGATCGGAGGCTACGCCCATTTTGCAAGTGCCGAGCGGATGGTGGACGGTGATCGAATCCTTGCGGATATGGGCGTCTAGATCGGGATCGGTGCCGTCGCCGCCGGCGGGGGTAATCTCGCGGGCCATGAATGGGGCCATTGGCGTCTGCCGGCACACCTCGCGCGCCATGCGCAGTCCTGCGCGCAGCGTCTGCCAGTCGTTTTCGGTTGCCAGAAAATTCTGCCGGATGCGAAGTGGCTGACGCGGGTCGGCCGAGACGAGTTCGACCCTGCCGCGGCTTTCTGGGCGAAGCACGACGGCGCGGCAGGCGTAAGCGTCGGCATAAGCGCGCCGAAACGGCCTCAGATAGGGATACGCCGTCATCGGCGCGGCATTGAAGATGAATTGCACGTCTGGCAGCACGGCGTCGGGACGGCTTTTCAGAAACGCCATCCGGCCGGTGGGCAGCGCGGTGGCGATGCCTTCGCCGTGCAGATAGGCGCGGGCCAGCGCCGGCACGATGCGGTCGAAGCGCATGGCGCGATGGAACGGGCCCGGCTCCTTGCGCGCATAGGCGACGCTCGCCGAAATGTGATCCTGCAAATTTTTGCCGACGCCGAGAAGTGCTGCCTGGACGGCTATATCATGGGCGGCGAGTTCGGCCGGATCGCCGATGCCCGAAAGCATCAGAAGCTGCGGCGAGTTGATGACGCCGCCGCAGAGAATGACTTCTTTTTCCGCATAAACGGTGATGGGCGTACCGCGACGACTGTATTCGACGCCGGCGGCGCGGCGGCCGTCGAATACGATCTTGCTCGCCAGCGCCTCGGTCTCGACCGTGAGATTGGGCCGCTGCAAAGCCGGGCGCAGATAGGCGTCGGCAGCGCTGCAGCGGCGGCCGTCTTTCACCGTCATCTGCCAAATGCAGAAACCTTCCTGCTGCGCGCCGTTGTAATCGGCCGTCGTCTTGTAGCCGGCGTTGCGGCCGGCTTCGGCGAAAGCGTCGACCAGCGGATCAGCGAAGTTAGCAGGCTGGGTGGTGAGCGGACCGCTGCCGCCGCGGTAGAAGCTCGCCCCACCTTGCCAGGATTCCTGGCGGCGGAAATACGGCAGCACGTGAGCATAGGACCACTCTTTGAGACCGGCCGCCGCCCAACGGTCGTAGTCGCCGTGGTGGCCCCGTACATAGGCCATCGCATTGATCGAGGACGAACCGCCGATGACGCGGCCGCGCGCGCATTCCAGCCCGCGCCCGCCGGTCGAGGCTTCGGGTTCGGCGAAATACATCCAGTCGTGCTTGCGATTGAGCAGCAAATGCGGCCAGCCGAGCGGAATCTTGATCCAGGGATCGCGATCCCAGCCGCCGGCCTCGAGCAGCAACACGCGCGTGCCTTTGTCCTCGCTCAGCCGGGCAGCCAGCGTGCAGCCGGCCGAACCGGCGCCGATAATGATAAAGTCGTAGTTCCGTTGCTTCGGCATGGTGCAATCCGCTCGCCAAAACTGTAGCGAGGTTGCCGTCGGCCTGTCCACGGAGAAACCGGCAGAGTTATGCTTCGGATAGGCACTTGGCGCACCCCGCAGGCGTCAGCTCAATCGGTATTTTTGCAAAATCGCCTCATCGACCTCGATGCCGAGTCCGGGGCGCTGCGGCACCCGCATGAATCCG
>JBAQHW010000193.1:0-7123 GCA_049288525.1 Xanthobacteraceae bacterium | reverse complement strand
CGCATGAATGACGCGGGACGATTTGCAGTTGGAGACATCGGTAAATATCAGAAGGACTATCGCAGTCTTGACGCCATCTATTGGGGGCAATGCGCGCCGCGCGAGGAGAGCGTAGTCGAAAGCTGCGCGCGGGATGGCGACAAGGAGCCGGCGTCTGAACACAGATTGCAAGTGAAGATGTACCGAGACAAAGCACGCGACCAGGAAATTCCGTTGCCCTAGTCGCCACTAAGATGATGACTTGCCGTCTTCCGGGGCCATTGGTTCGAGCTTCTTCTCGCGGTAGATGCGCTCGAATAAGTTCATTACGTCTTTAACGTAGCTGTCCATGTCGTTGAGCGATTCCTTCATGTGCTGAATATTTGTCGTAGCTTGCATCAGTTTATATTTCCCTACGTCCTCTCTCGTATAACGTAGCAGTTGGAAGCGATGATTACCGGCCCTATCAACCTCTGCCCGCATAAATCCATGCACCATGTAATGTCGATAGTCTTCATAGAGCAGAAGCTCATCAGCCAATCTGTGAAGATCATGCCTGTAAGCTTCGTAGCCGGGCATCTCCGCAATCGCTCGGACGCCTTTGATGCGAGACTCGATCCGGTACGCGAAACGGTCCTCAAGCTTGGTTATGAGGTCGGCGAATAGGAATTCGACCTGTGCGTAGCACGCGATGAGGCGCCCACGAAGATATAGGGCCTCATCGACCAAATCCCGTTGAGCGGGGTCTTGAGATTCTTCCATGGTCGATATGTAGGGTGCCTAGCGCTTATTCCAGCGCGCCCAGTTGCTACCCTTCCCTCTCTGCAGTGGATAAAATTTCTTACCACCGAATCGCTGCAAGAATTTCTCGGCGTCAGTAGGCGTAGTGAAGCAGGAATTCGCGCCGAGCTTCGGCCGCAGCTGTTTCAACGCGATCTTGCTCAGGTGTTAGTTCTCGAATTTTCGACGACGACGCACGCAATCAGCTCGACCTACTCGAACTCGCCGAGGCCTTTTCCCATTTAAGAGAGCAGTCAACAACATCGCCTGCGCCCTCGACGAGAGAGAACTAGATCGCCCGTCTTTTAAATAAAAACCATCTCACCCACCCGCCCTATGCGGGCGGCTTTAATCCAGTGCGGGCGCGACGACACAGGGGCGACCGAGAGACTTCTACCTGGGCCGGAGCCGCCACCCACCCATTGATTAGCGCCTCACGAAAGCCGCACCACCACAAGGACGATGGCCGCCAGTAAAGTCACAACGGCCAGCCCAAGCGATATTAAGTTAAGCCTGATTAGAAAGCCCACGCTCGGACTGTCGTTCGGATCTTCGTCATCCTCCAGAGCATTTTGAACGACTGCACGGGTCATAAACACGCTTGCGTAGTAGGCAATCGACGCAATCAAACCGATACCGAACAACAACGCAAAAACGCCCACTCCGCCGACTTGCGGGTTCCTAGCAGTGTCTTTGAAGATTGTTACGCAGGTGCCCAGACTTCCGCCGTGGGCCGCCAAGAGAAGTCCAGCCAGCTTAAAATGCTGGGCGTGGCTAGCCTCCATGGTTTTCTTCAGTTCGGCCTTATTTGCTAGTTTGGCCATGCGACCCTCCCATTGGTCCCACAATTATACGTGGAACCTTGACGCCGAGTTCGACCTGACTCGGCATGGCTTATCCGATGGCGGAGTGGCCAACTGCTTCAAATTAGCCTTTCGCAAGGCCTATCGGATGAAGTCTGGCTGCGATGAAACGCAAACTGGTCGGGAGTTCGATTCTCTCACCCGGCACCACCTGCCTCGCGCCGGGGCACGGATATAAGCCGGTGCTGTGACATCGCACCGCACCGCTCCGTCGCAGCCCCGACGGTGTCCCCGCGCCATCAATTATGCTAGGTCACCAGAGCGATGACCGCGCAATTGCGCGTTTTAATCGCCGTCAATTTCGAAACAACGCCCGCGCTGCCGCTTTATTGAGCAGACCTGGCGGGCAAACCTTTAGGGAGCAAATCGTCATGTCCAGCAAAAGAATATCCAGCAAAAAGCCGAACAGCGACGGCCAATCGACCGATGCCGGGCTTGCGCTGTCGCGGCGCAAGCTGATGCAAGCCGGCCTCGGGGCAACCGCCGCCGGCTTTTTGCTGCGCGGCGCGCCGGCCTTCGCCGCCGATCATCCGGCGCTCGGAACTTATCCGGCCGGCACGACGGGAAGCTCCGTTTTTGTCGGCGGCGTGATGCCGCTCACCGGGCCCTATTCGTCGTCGGGCAAGGACATGCAGCTTGGCTTTGAAATGGCCGTCGCGCATCTCAACAACGGCAGCCCGATCACCGAGCAGATTCCCAGCCTGAAGAAGGGCGGCGGCGTGCTGGGCAAGAAAATCGAATTCCAGGTCGCCGACAGCGAGACCAAGCCCGATCCGGCGGTCCAGGCCGCCACGCGCTTCATCCGCGACAACAAGGCGATCATGCTGACCGGCACGGTCAACAGCGCGGTGTCGATCGCGGTCGAGAAACTCGGCCAGCGCGAGCATGTCATCGTCATGATCGGCAATTCGGGCTCGAACGACACCACCGGCAAGGATTGCCAGCGTTACGGCTTCCGCGCCCAGCCGTCCGCCTATATGGCGGCCAAGGCGCTGGCGCCGGTGCTCGCCAAACAGCTCGGCAAGACCATGAAGGCCGCCTATCTGGTGCCGGACTACACTTACGGCCACAGCGTCTATGACTCGATGAAGGAGTTCACCGAGAAGGCCGGCTGGAAGACGGTCAACGAGCAGCTTGTGCCGCTCGGCACCACCGATTTCAGCTCGTATCTTCTGAATATCGGCAACAGCGGCGCCGACGTTTTCGTCAATGTCGCCTTCGGCGCCGACGCCGTGTCGTCGACCAAGCAGGCCGATCAGTTCGGCATCCTGTCGAAGATGAAATATGTCGTGCCCAATATTTCGCAGTTCCAGGCCAAGGAGCTTGGCGCGAAGGTCATGGGCGGCACCTACGGCACCCAGGCCTGGTGGTGGACCGAGGAAGACAAGTACCCGCTGGCCAAGCTGTTCGTCGACGAGTTCGAGAAGAAGAACAACTACAAGCCGCGCTGGGGCGCCAGCGAGATCTATGTGCAGATGCTGGTGTGGGCCGACGCCGTCACCCGCGCCGGCTCGTTCTATCCGGCCGACGTGATCAAGGCGCTGGAGAGCGGGACAAAGGTCAACTCGATCTATGGCGAGGTCTATTACCGCGCCGGCGATCATCAATTGGTGCGCCCGGTCCCGGTGATGGTCGGCAAGAAGCCCGACCAGATGAAGGGCCCGGAGGACTTCTTCAATGTCCTCGAACTGGTGCCCGGCGAAACGGTGCTGCCGCCGCTCGACCAGACCGGCTGCAAAATGCCGGGGATCGAATCCTAAGCGCTGCGGCCATTATGCTGTAACAAGGAACGGCCCCGGTGACGCGGGGCCGTTCTACTGTTGAGCCTCATCAATAATAGATCGCCAATTCGGATTGCAGCGGATAACGTGCGGCGATGCCCACTCTGGCTCAGTTTCTCTCGCAGGCCTTCAACGGGATCGCACTCGGCAGCCTGCTGGCGCTGATTGCGAGCGGGCTGTCGATCATCCTCGGCACGCTCGGCGTATTGAATTTCGCCCACGGCGCCATGTTCATGCTCGGCGCCTATACCGCCTTTGTCGTGCTCGGCCATTCGGACAGTTTTGCCGGCGCGCTGGCGCTCGGCGCGCTGGTGCTGTTCGTCGTCGGCTTCGTCACCGAGCGCGGGCTGATCCGCTTCTATTATGCCCGGCCGAAGGAGGACCAGATTCTGGTCACCTTCGGGCTTGGCATCATGATGGTCGAGGCGGTGCGCTACGTGTTCGGCGGCTTGAGCCAGCGGGTGCCGCTGCCGGGCTGGGGCCAGGGCATCGTCAATTTCGGCTATTTCATCTATCCCCTCTACCGCGTCGAGGCGATCGGCATGGTCGCGGCGATATTGCTCGCCTTTTATGTTCTGCTCTACCGCACCCGCATCGGGCTCGTGGTGCGTGCCGGCATCGAAGACCCGCTGATGGTCGAACTGCTCGGCACCCATGTGCGGCGCGCCTTTCTGCTGGTGTTTTGCATCGGCGCCATGGCGGCGGGCGTCGCCGGCGCGATCTATGCGCCGCTTGCCGCCGTCATCCCCAACATGGGCGAGCCGTTTCTGGTCGAGTGCTTCGTCGTCGTGGTGATCGGCGGATTGGGCTCGTTCCCCGGCGCCGTGGTCGGCGGCATCGTGGTCGGTGAAATCCTGTCGCTGACGACCTTGTTCAATCCGGCCTATGCGCAGGCCGCGATCTACGCGGTGATGACGCTGGTTCTGATCGTGCGGCCGCGCGGCCTGTTCGGCAGCATGGGGCGGGCCTGATGGGTCGCGCGGAGTGGCGCCGGCCGGCGCGTTGGCTGCCGGAGATCGCGCTCCTTGCGGCGCTGATCGCGCTGCCGTTCGCCTTCGACGCCTGGTTCCGCTCGCCCGATCTTCTCACCCGCATCCTGATCTGGGGCATTTTCGGTCTCGGCTTCGATTTGTTGTTCGGCCGCACCGGGCTGTTGTCCTTCGGTCAAGCCGCGTTCTACGGCGCCGGCGGTTTCGTCACCGCTTATCTCTTGACCAGCAACACGCTCGGCAATGTCTGGCTTGCCATGCTGGCCGGCGTCGCGGCGGCGACCGCGTTCAGCGTCGTCGTCGGCTTTCTGGCGCTGCGCCGGGTCGGCATCTATTTCGCGATGATCACGCTCGCCTTCGGCGAACTGTCGTATTTTCTGGAAAACTCGCCGCTGTCGGATTTCACCGGCGGGGAGAACGGCCTGCCCGGCGTGCCGTCGCCGAGCATTCATATCGGCAGCTTCATCTATTCGTTCGCGGGATCGTGGCCGAGCTATCAGCTTGTCGCCGCCTTTTTCTTCGTCGGCTTCGTGGTGGCGCGCTTTGTCACGCTGTCGCCGGTCGGACTGGTGCTGACGGGCATTCAGCAAAACCCGGAACGCACCGCCGCGCTCGGCCACGACGTCGGCGCCTATAAACTCGCGGTTTTCGTTTTCGCCGCCGCATTTGCCGGCTGTGGCGGCGTACTGCTCGGCATTTTCCAAAGCTACATGCCGCCGGACGCCTTCGGGCTCGATACATCCGGCCAGCTCGTCATTCAGACCGTGATTGGCGGCGCCGGCACGCTGATCGGGCCGGCCGTCGGCGCCGCAGTCTGGCTGTCGCTGCGCGACGTGCTGCAGCAGGTGCCGGCGATCGGCGACTTGTGGAAATTCATTCTCGGCTTCGTCTTTGTGGTGCTGGTCACATTTCTGCCGAACGGCATCGTCGGCACCATCAGGCGGCTGTGGACGCAGTTGCGTCCGCGCGCCGCCGCACCGCCGGCAGCGACCGCGCATCGCGACGCTGCGGCGCGCGAAGCGCTCCTGGCGCCGTATGCGGCGGTGCCGAAGGCCGCGCCCTCGGACTTTGCGCTCGAAGCCCGCGACGTCCGCAAGGCCTATGGCGGGATCCGCGCGGTCGACGGCGTTTCGCTGGCTTTGCCGGTGGGCGCCTTTCACGCCATCATCGGCCCGAACGGCGCCGGCAAGAGCACGTTCCTGCGCTTGCTCAAGCGCGAGGAGACCGTGGATTCCGGCGCGATTTTGATGCACGGCGCCGACATCACCGCGGCCGACGTCACCGCCGCCTATCAATACGGCCTGTCCAAGAGCTATCAGATCAATCAACTGTTTCCGCAGCTCACGGTGCGACAGAACCTGCGCATCGGCGCGCTCGGCCGCCAGCGCGGCCGCCTGCGGCTCGATATTTTCCGCTCCGCCGACGGCTTTCCCAAAGTGGAAGCCGTGGTCGACGCGCTCATCGAAGAGCTCGATCTGCGCGCCTGCGCCGACGGCGTGGTGAGCGTGCTCGCTTATGGCGAGAAGCGCCGGCTCGAGCTTGGGCTGGCTCTGGTGTCGCAGCCCTCGGTGCTATTGCTCGATGAGCCGCTTGCCGGCCTGAGCCCGGCCGAGCGCGAAGGCGTCAAAGAGCTCATCCGCAAGCTCGGCAAGGGCCGGACCATCGTTCTGGTCGAGCACGACATGGACGCGGTGTTCGAATTGGCGCGGCGCATCACCGTGCTGCATGAAGGCCGCGTGTTGGCCGAAGGCACGCCGAAGGAAATTTCCAACGATGCTGCGGTCAAGCAAGCCTATCTCGGCGGGATGGCGCCATGATCGATGGCAGCACCGATCACACCGTGACAAGCGCCGCCGGCCCGGCCGCCGCGCCGCTTTCCGCCGCGATGATCGAAGTCGACCGCATCAACTCCTATTACGGCGACTCGCATGTTCTGTTCGATGTCTCGATGACGGTGCGCGAGCGCGAAGTGGTGGCGCTGCTCGGCCGCAACGGCGCCGGCAAGAGCACAACGCTCAAGACGCTCGCCGGCGTGCTGCATCCGCGCGCCGGCACCATCCGCTTCGAAGGCACCGCCATCGAAACCCTGCCCGCCCACACCATCGCCCGGCGCGGCCTGCAGCTCGTTCCGGAGGAGCGGCGCATTTTCGGCGGGCTGACCGTCGACGAGAATCTCGAACTGGCGACCTTATCGGCGCCCTCGCCGCTCCTGCTCGAGGACGTGTTTGCGATCTTCCCGCGGCTCAAGGAGCGGCGATCGAGTTACGGCCGCTCGCTCTCCGGCGGCGAGCAGCAGATGCTGGCGATCGCGCGGGCGCTGATCCGCCGGCCGCGGCTCATCCTGCTCGACGAGCCGTTCGAAGGACTGGCCGTCAACATCGTGCAGAACCTGCTTGAAGTGTGCCGCGAACTGGTGGCGAAAGGCCAGACCATCGTCATCGTCGAACAGAACGTGCGCGCGGCGCTCAGCCTCGCCGGCCGTACCTACGTGCTCAACAACGGCCATATCGTGTTCGAGGGCACTGCCGACACCTTGCAGGCTTCGCCCGAGATCATGAACCGCTATCTCGGCGTGTGAACCGGGCGCCGCGGTGTCGTAACGAGCGCCCACCGCCGACGACGGCTCCTTCGTGCTCAGCGATACTGGCGCAGCAACGCGCGGCCATAGTCGTTGCCGTTGGGAGTGCGCACCAGTGCATGCGCGTGGCGGCGGTTATAGCCGGTGTTGGGC
>JBAQHW010000192.1:0-7581 GCA_049288525.1 Xanthobacteraceae bacterium | reverse complement strand
GACGCCCTGCGCCGGGATCTCGCCGCGCGCGGCGCCAAAGCCAACGTCAAACTCATGCCCAACAGGGTGAACCTGCCGCCCTTCAGCAAACGGCTCTATCGAAAGCGCAATCTGGTCGAACGGTTCTTCAACAAACTCAAGCATTTCCGCGCTGTCGCGACCCGGTACGACAAACGCGACGACAATTATCTCACCTGCGTCAAACTCGCCTCAATCCGAATTTGGATGCGCTTTAATGAGTCGATGGCCTAGTATGGCAACATGATAGAACATCCACGCATTGCGCTTGATTCCAAAGTGCTTGTCGGCAAGCCGGTGATACAAGGGACACGCATAGCCGTAGAGTTTATCATCGGTTTGATGGCCGATGGCTGGAGCGAAGTCGACATCTTAAAGAGTTATCCAGGCATTGCGCACGAAGATATCATTGCGTGTCTTGCCTATGCGCGGGATGCGCTGAGTTCGGAGAAGATATTCCCGAGCGCGGCCTGACAATGCGATTTTTGGCTAACGAGAATTTTCCTGGGCCAGTTATCAGAGCACTTCAGGCAGCCGGACATGATGTTATCTGGGTGAGAACCGCCCGGCCCGGTGCGACTGATGCCGACATTCTAAGCTGGGCGAACCGCGAGTCGCGTGTATTGCTGACATTCGACAAGGAATTCGGAGAACTCGCCGGTCGGTCAAATCTTTCGCTTGAGTGCGGCGTGGTTCTGGTCCGTACACCGCCGCCGAAGCCGGCCGAACACGGCCAGCTCTCAGAGGTTATAACGGGCCGCAGCGACTGGGCGGGCCATTTTTCGGTGATCGAGCCAGGCCGCATCCGCATGCGGCCACTTCAGTAGGCTTTACCGACCCATCAAAGTCCGATTGGGATATGGCCCACCCGGCTTTTCCGCCCATGCCATGACGGATCGCTTGTCCGGCATCGATCTTCTTGCCAATAGTCATAGCAAGAAATTTTTGGAGGATCGCCCCAATGCCGAGGACCAAACCGCCGTTCCGCGCCGATGTGGTCGGCTCGATCTTGCGCACCGCGGCGCTGAAAGACGCGCGCGCCAAACGCGAAAAGGGCGAGATCGACACGGCGCAACTCAAAGCGGTCGAAGACCGCGAAATTGAGAAGATCATCAAGCAGCAAGAGGACGTCGGGTTGAAGATTGCGACCGACGGCGAATACCGCCGCTCGTGGTGGCATTTCGATTTTTACGACATGCTCGACGGCGTCGAAATCCAGGAACTCGATCACGGCATACAGTTTCAGGGCGTGCAGACGCGGCCGCGCACCCCGCGCATCGTCGGCAAGCTTGGCTTCTCCAATCATCCGATGCTGGAGCATTTCAAATTTCTGAAAGCACACACGCGGGTGATGCCGAAAATGTGCATTCCCAGTCCGGCGACGCTGCATTTCCGGCTGGAGCCGGACGCCATCAAGACCAAGGATTATGCCGACCGGGACGCCATTTTCGGCGATCTGGCGAAGACCTATCAGCAGGCGATCCGCGGCTTCTACGACGCCGGCTGCCGTTACCTGCAATTTGACGACACCGCCTGGGCCTATCTGTGCTCGCAGGCCGAATTGAAAAAAGCGCGCGAGCGCGGACTGAATGCCGAGCGCCTGCAGCAGGATTACGCCCGCGTGATCAACAGCGCGCTCGAAGGCAAGCCGGCCGACATGACGGTCACCACGCATGTCTGCCGCGGCAATTTTCGCTCGACCTGGATTTCCGAAGGCGGCTACGAGCCGGTCGCCGAGATCATGCTCGGCGCGCTGAATTACGACGGCTATTTCCTCGAATATGACTCGACACGTGCCGGCGGCTTCGAACCGCTGCGGTTTTTGCCTAAGGGAAACAAGATCGTCGTCCTTGGATTGGTCACCACCAAGTCCGGCCAGTTGGAGAAGAAGGACGACGTCAAGCGTCGCATCGAGGAAGCGACGAAATACGCCGCGCTCGATCAACTGTGTCTGTCGCCGCAATGCGGCTTCGCCTCGACCGAAGAAGGCAACGTACTGGCCGAAGAAGAGCAATGGGCGAAGCTGCGCATGATCGTCGAACTGGCCGACGAAGTGTGGAAGTGATTATTGGTCATTCCGGAGCGCATGCGCGCGCTCGTCCGGAATGACGCGAGCACCGCCCAGCCGCTTGTGCACACGGACCATGAATGCCATGGCGAACAGCGGTGTCGCCAGGTTGACGATGGGGATCGAGACAAAGACGGCAATGAAAAGCCCGGCGAAATAAACCGTCGCGGCGTTGCGCTTGCGCAAGAGCTTGGCTTCGCGCGGCGGCCGAAAGCGCATGGCGGCGAGCTCGAAATATTCGCGGCCGAGAATATACGCGGTGGCGAGAAAAAAGATCACGGCGCCGAAGCCGGCGAACAGCAACAGCGGCGCGGCACAAAGATAGATCGCAATCGCGAGCAGCGCCGTCTTCGCGCCTTCCCACATCGCCACCGGAAGCGGCAGCGCGTTGCCCGGAGCATCGGCGGGATAATGGGCGCGCTCGACCGCCTCACCAATCTCGTCGGCGAAGAAGCTGGCGACCAGCGCCGTGACCGCCGGCATCAAGAACACACCGCCGACGATGATGCCGAGACCGGCCGAAACTGACAAAATCCAGGCGATCGCGTCGACCGGTAGATGCGCGTGGGACCCGAACGTGGTCTCGATCGAGGCACCGCCGCTGCCGACCAGGTGTACGATCAGCCGGTCGAGCGCGGCGCCGATGGCGACGATCAGCGCCAAGGCAAGCCCGATCGATTTCCACAACACCGTGCGCAGGGGCGGCGAAAACATGTCGGCGAGCGCGTCGATGGCGGCGTTGAGCATGGTGTCGGTCTGGTCCGGCGCGGGCCGGCCGGTTGCATCAGCCGGGTGTCAAAGTTGGCAGTGCCATAGCACCGATTTCACTTTTGTGACTACGGTTCCGGCCTCGACCGCGGCGACGATGAAGGCCGGCGAGCGGGGCCTGCGGCGGACCGCCCGGCGCCCGCGCGACCCTTACGAAATCCGGTGATGCCGTTTGCCCAGGTCGTACCGTTCGTGCAATCTCTGCACCCCACGCAAGCTATTGGAAACCATGCCGGGTCAATCGCTGCAATTCAGCCGCCGTGCGTTCCTTGCCGGCTCGGCTGCGCTGATGGCGCGGCCGGCCATCGCCGCACCTGTCAGCGCCGATTTCGACGTGGTGATCGTCGGCGCCGGCGCGGCCGGAATTGCGGCGGCGCGGCGGCTTGCCGCCGCCGGCCGTCGCTATGTCGTGATCGAAGCCACCGACCATATCGGCGGCCGCTGCGTGACCGATACCAAAACGTTTGGCGTTCCCTTCGACCGCGGCGCCCATTGGATCTACCTGCCGGACTCCAACCCCGTCACCAAGCTCACGCCGCGCGGCGGCATCGACATTTATCCGGCGCCGGAAAGCCAGAAGGTACGCATCGGCCTGCGTTATGCGCGCGAGGGCGAGCTTGAGGATTTTCTCAGCGCCCAGGTCCGCACCACCCGCGCCATCGACGACGCTGCGCGCAAGGCCGACATTTCGTGCGAGCAGGCGGTGCCGAACGATCTCGGCGACTGGCGCGGTGCGGTCGAATTCGTGCTCGGCCCCTACGCCTGCGCCAAGGATCTGGCGAAAGTGTCGTCGCTCGACTTCGCCCGTTCCGCCGAGCGCAATAGAGCGGCATTCTGCAAGCAGGGTTTTGGCGCAATGCTCGCCGCGCTTGGCCATGGACTCAATATTCATTTGGCGACGCCGGCCACGGCCATCGATGCGCGGAGTGCGATCACGGTGCAAACCGCGAAAGGCACGATCACGGCACGCACCGCCATCGTCACCGTGCCGACCAATGTGATCGCCGCCGGCGGCCTGCGCCTTCCCGATCTCAATCGTCAGGCGATCAATTCGTTTGGCAGGGTGTCGCTCGGCAGCTACGATCACATCGCGCTTGAGCTTGCCGGCAACCCGCTTGGGCTCGACAGCGACGACCTCGTCTTCGAAAAATCGGCCGATACGCACACCGCGGCAATTCTCGCCAATGTTTCCGGCACCGAGCTCTGCGTGGTGGATGTGGCCGGTTCCTTCGGGCGCGATCTATCGGCGCAAGGCGAAGCGGCAATGATCGATTTCGCCGGCAACTGGCTGGCGCGGCTGTACGGTTCCGAGGTGAAAAACGCGATCGGCCGTAAATACGCCACCCGCTGGAACAGCGATCCATTCGCGCTCGGCGCATGGTCGGCGGCAGCTCCCGGCAGCCAATCGGCGCGGCGGCAATTACTGCAGCCGATCGCCGATGACGTCTGGTATGCCGGCGAGGCCGCGCACGAGACGTTATGGGGAACCGTGGCCGGCGCCTGGGAGTCCGGCGAACGGGCCGCCGATGCGGCGCTGCGCCGCCTCGGTCCGCTGCGCAGCGCCATTCCGGCTGAGCCGGAAGCCAGGGCAAAGCGCAAGCCGCCGGCGCGGGCCCGCGCACACGCCGAACGCCGCGAGCGGCGCGAAAACTTGCCGCCGCGATATTACGGCGGGACGCCCAATATCATGGCGCCGGAGCGCTGAAATTCCCCGTAAATCGGCCTTGAATTTCATATCGCGAACCGCGATATTTTACCATGAAGCCGACCCTGTTCACTCCGGCAGCTACACGGCAATGGGCAAGGCTTTCGGAGCACACTCGTCAGCGCATCAATTCGCGTTTGATGGAGTTCGCCGCGAGCGGAAAAGGCGACATAAAGCGACTTAAGGGCCGCCAGGGGTCACGGCTCAGAGTAGGCGACTGGCGAGTGATATTTTACGAGGAAAATAACTCGATTGTCGTTGTTGCTGTCGGCCACAGACGAGAAATTTACGATTGGGAAAATGCCATGAATGTTCGCTTTCAAAAGACAGCGCGCGGTGAAGTCGCGATTCTCCCGCGTAAAGACTATGAGGCGCTCGTAGCGAAAGCCGCAGAAGTGGTCGAGGACGAGGGCACAGCCCGCCTCGTGTCTCACGCCCGGCGCGAAATTGCCGCGGGCGAGCCCTTGTTGCCCAAGCATATTGTTGATCGCCTCGCCAAAAAGGAAAGCCCGATTCGGGTTTTGCGCGAGTGGCGCGACATGACTCAGCTGCATTTATCGTTCAAGACCGGGCTAAGCCAGGGCTACCTATCAGACGTTGAGACCGGGCGCCGGAAAGGTACGGCAGCCGCGCTTCGCCGCATCGCCGATGTACTGAAAGTGCCACTCGATCTTTTGGTTCGAGATTGAGGCGGAGAGTTCAAGCCCGCAGCACTCCGCCAGCGCGCTTGCCAACCTCGGCGACGATCCTGGCCGCCAGCGCCTCGATCTCGGCGTCGGTCATGGTCTTGTCGCGCGGCTGAATCGTCACTGCAATCGCGATCGATTTCTTGCCCGGGTCGATGCCCTTGCCCTCGTAGAGATCGAACACGCTCACCGCCGTAATCAGCTTGCGGTCGACCGATTGCGCCGCGCGCACCAGGTCGGCCGCCTTGACGCCGCGCTCCACCACGAAAGCGAAATCGCGCTCGACCGGCTGGAATGGCGAGAGCTCGAGTGCGGGCTTGGCGCGCGTCGGTTTCGTCTTGGGTTCGGGGATGCGCTCCAGGATCACTTCGAAGCCGACCAGCGGACCGTCGGCATCGAGCGCTTCGAGCGTAGTCGGATGCAGCTCGCCGAAATAACCGAGGACGTTTTGCGGGCCGATCTGGATCGTTCCCGAGCGTCCGGGGTGAAGCCACGCCGGCCCACCTGGCACCACCTGCAGTGCCGAGGGAGGCGCGCCAGCGGCCGCCAGCACCGTCAGTGCGTCGGCCTTGGCGTCCAAGGCGTCGACCTCGTTATCGCGCTTCTGCCAGTGCCGGCCGATGCCCGACGGTTTCGCCAGCGCGCGCCTGATCCCCGCGGCGGCGGTCAGTTGATCGGCGGGCTGATCGCCGCGAAAAACCTGGCCGACCTCGAACAGGCCGGCGTCGGGAAACCCGCGGTCGGCATTCTTTTGCGCCGCGGCGATAAGGCCGGGAATGAGGCTTGGCCGCATGTCGGAAAGATCCGCCGCGATCGGATTGGCAAGCTTGAGCTCGGCCTTGCCGCCGCCGAACCGCTCGGCCCGGTCGGCGGCGATGAAGGACCACGTCACCGCTTCCATGAGATTACGCGCGGCGAGCGCCCGTTTGGCCTTGCGGGTGCGTACTTGGATCGGGGTGAGGACCGGTTTGCGCGGCGCTTGCCCGCGATCGAACGGCGTCGGCGGCACGCAGTCGACACCGAGAATGCGCACCACCTCCTCGACCAGGTCGGCCTTGCCTTGAACGTCGGGCCGCCACGACGGCGTCGCAACCTTGATCCGCTCGCCGTGCCCGGCGACGAAGAAGCCGAGACGCTCGAGGAGGCGGCGCATTTCGGAGAGCGGCAAGTCGAGTCCGGCGAGCCGGGTCAGCTCCGACAGCGGAAAATCGATGACGCATTCCGACGGCTCGGCATTGCCGGCAACTGTGACCTCCGACGGCGAGCCGCCGCACAGCTCCATCACCATGCGGGTGGCGAGCTCGAGGCCAGGCAGCATGAAGGCCGGATCGACGCCGCGCTCGAAGCGATAGCGCGCGTCGGAATTAATGCCGAGCTTGCGGCCGGTCTGGGCAATATTAAGCGGCTCCCACAAGGCCGACTCGATGAGGACGTCGGTGGTCGTCTCCGAGCAGCCGCTTGCCTCGCCGCCCATAATGCCGGAGAGCGATTCGACGCCCTGCTGGTCGGCAATGACGCAGACCTTGTCGTCGAGCGTGTAGGTCTTGCCGTCGAGCGCCAGCAAACTCTCGCCGGCACGCGCCCGGCGGACGGTCAGATTGCCGTGCACCTTCGCCGCATCGAACACATGCAGCGGGCGGCCGCGGTCGAAGGTAATGAAATTGGTGATGTCGACCAGCGCATTGATCGGCCGTAGCCCGATCGCGGTGAGCCGCTTTTGCAACCAGTCCGCCGACGGGCCGTTCTTGACGCCGCGCACCAGGCGCAGCCCGAAGGCCGGGCACAAGTCCGGCGATTCGATCTTGACCGCGACCGGGCAGGGAAATTCGCCTTTGACCGGCTTGATCAGCGCGTCCTTGAATTTGCCCATGTCGGCCGCAGCGAGATCGCGAGCGATGCCATGCACGCCAGTGGCGTCGGAGCGGTTCGGCGTCAGATTGATCTCGATCACTGGATCGTCGAGACCGGCATAGCGCGCGTATGGCTCGCCGACCGGTGCGTCGTCCGGCAGATCGATGATGCCTTCGTGATTATTGGACAACTGCAGCTCGAATTCCGACACCAGCATGCCGCGGCTTTCGACGTCGCGGATCTTGCCGATTCCAAGGGTGATGTTCTTGCCCGGAATGAAGGCGCCGGGCGGGGCGAATACGCTTTTCATGCCGGCGCGCGCATTCGGCGCGCCGCACACCACCTGGACCGGCGTGCCGTCGCCGGTATCGACCATGCAGACGCGCAGCCGATCAGCATTGGGATGCTGCTTGGCCTCGATGACGCGGGCGATGACGAACGGCGCGAAGGCTTTCGCTTTGTCCTCGATGCGCTAGACCTCGAGC
>JBAQHW010000191.1:0-8358 GCA_049288525.1 Xanthobacteraceae bacterium | reverse complement strand
GGCGAGGCCACACCGCCGGATGCCGACAAGGCCGCGGCCGCCACGCCGCCGATAACGCCGCCTTCAGACGAGGGCCGGGAGGCGACGACGGCTCCGCTGACGCTGTCCGACGTGCACGCGTTGCTGTCGCGAATTTCGGGCGGCCTGGTGCCGCCGGCACCGGCCACCAGTCCCCAAGTTGCAGCCAAGCCAACCCGCTGAACAGGCCGATGAGGACGCTTCAATGAGGATGACGACGTGAGCGATAGCACGAAAGCGGCCGGCTCGGGCGGTCCTCGGCGGCGCCGGCTGACGGACAAAAACACCTTTGTCATCGTCGCGGCCTGCGTGATTTCGATCTTGTGCATTCTGGTCGGCGGCCATCTCTACGGCCGCTTTCTGTCGGCGCGCGACCTCGGCGGCCGCGATAACGCGATCCAAGGGCTCGTTGCCCAGAATCAGAAGCTAAAGCGGCAGCTCGACGAAAAAAGCGCCCAAGCCACGCAGGTGCAGGCCAAGCTCGATCGGATACAGGCGAGCTTGAACGCGATCATGCCTTCGGCGAACACCTACAACATCGCCTCCAATCAGTCGCTGGTCGTCGCCGATGGGCACATGAGTGTCGGTTTGGTCGGGTCGCCGGGCAATGAACGTGTCACGCTCAATATCAACGGCAAGGATGAAACGGTGGCGGCGGGCCAGTCTATTTCCGTGACGCCGGACGCTTCGACCGCTTGCCGCATCCAGGTCCAGTCATTCGACATGTTCAAGGCGGTGGTGGTGGCGTCCTGCACCGGCACCAAAGCGCAGTGAATCAAAGCTCGCGGCTATTCCCAGATCAGGACGTTGGGCAGCGAGGCTCTGCCGTCCAAAGCCGAGGCCTGCCGCAACGCCGTGTAACCGATCCCGGACAGACCGCGGAACAGTCCGAGATTGAATTGCCGCCTGCCGCTGTTCCAGCGGTAATCGCCGGCGTCGGCCGCTTGCTGCAGCACCGAGGAGAGGCGCCGCGCCGCGAGCGTGCGCAGATCGCCGCGCTCAAGCGTGCTTGCCGCCTCGCATAAAAATTCGATGCGGCCGAGCGAGCCGCAGCACAGCGTATCGACGGCGCCGGCCGCGGCGTGCTCGACGCCGGCGACGGCGTTGCGAATATCGTTGCCGATCCGCGCGGCATCGGCATCGCGGCCGCCGCTGCCGGCCGCGCCAAATCTTTGCATGCCAAGCCGCGCCAAGCCGATTCCGGGAGCGCCGTGACACCATTGGCACGGCCAGGTCGGCGCGTCGGCGCGCCAATCCGGCCAGTTACGGCGGTTGGCGTCGTAGCTTGAATCCTCGAAGTCGATGCATTCCGACGCGGCGGCGGCAAAATCGTCCCGTCCGGCGGCCGCCGCCAAAGATGACAGCGCATAGGCAAATCCGGCGGCGCCGTGCGACATGCCGTTCAAGCCGTGCGCCAGCGCATTCGCGCCCAGCCCCGGGGCAACCCAAATGCGGCGGCCTTCGCTGCCGACGCGGTGTTGCGCCAGCAAATGCTCGCCGCATTTGACGGCGCGGTCCAGCGCCTCCGGCGAGGGGCTGTCGCGATAAAGCCGCAGCAGAGCGAGTATGGCCCCGGCGGCCCCGCCCATGACGTCGAGGTGCTTGTCCGCGGCAATCAGCTCGTCCGTGAACAGCGCGACCGCCGCTTGCGCGTCGGCGAGGAGGTCGCCGTCGTCGAGCAGCTTTGCCATGACGGTGAGTGCATAGACGATCGAGCCGAGGCCGGTCGCGGCGCCGATGCCGAGCGTGCGCGTCAGCCGGGCCGTGTTGCGGCTCTTGAGGCTTTTGCGCAGTTGTGCCACGGCCGCGCGCGCCAGCTCAGCCGATGCCTTGCCGCCCGCCGCCGAGTGCGCGGCGAGAAACAGCGCGATGCCGCTTGCGCCGTTGTAAACATCGGAGCCGAGGCAAACCAGCTGGAACACTTCGGAATCGCCGAGCCAGTCGAGCCCGATCCAGGCTGCGCCCGGGCCGCGGCGGACGGCGTAACGCGACAGCTCAGCGGCGATCCGGTCCGCTTCCGCGCGGAACGCGGCCGCTGCGGCGGTGACATCGATGCCGCCAAGCTCCCGCGCCGGGTGGGGCGGCGGCGCCGCAGGCTCGGCCGGCACGATCGAATTGGTGTTCTCGCGGATGATCTCGACCTGCCAGGCAATCTCCTTGGCATCCAGGCTCGCCAGGCGGGCGCGCGTCCGCTCCAGGCCGGGCGTTGCCTTTGTACGGACGGAGCTACCCGCCACGTCGGCGATTTCGTCACCGTCGCTTGCCACCACGAAGTGCGGCACGTTCAACGACAAGAGCGCGGTGCGCTCGGCGCGGTGTAGCGGCCACAGCGGATCCGATTCCTGGTCCCACTCCGCCAGCCGCGCCACAAAGTCGGCCTGCGCCGACCAGATCGCGCCGTCATCCATGCTGCGGTGATTTTTCAGACGCTGCAGCAGCATGTAGTAGAAGCGGGTCGGCCGGACGACTTTGCGCACCGGCAGACCGGCGAAGTCGTCGAGCAGCGAACCCGGATCGCCGTTTTGCATCTGTCGTGCGAGAAACCCGGCATAGTCGGCGAAGCCGGCGACGAAGCCGTCGACATGGTCGATGAATTTGGCGTAGTGGCCGCCGACATTGGGCAGATTGGTATTGGTCGCGCCGGGCTCCTGGGCGCGCGCAGGACGCATGGCATCCGAATTCACGTCGTTCCACGCGATGACGGTCCTGGCGCCCCAATCGGCGGTCAGGCCGCCCATGGCGAACACGCTGTTGTCGACCGCGCGCCCATAGGCCGGCAAGAGGCCGACCGTCATCACGGAGTTGGCGATGAGGTCCATCGCCGCGTTGAAGGCCTCGCCCTCCGGCTCGCGGACTTTATGCTCGTCGGCGGAGGGCTGCAGGATCGTTTCCAGATCGATCGGCACCGGGTGCTCGCCGGCCGCGATCATGTTCTCCTGGTGCATGTCGGTTGCGGTGAAAACATGCAGCAGTGCCAGCAAGGCGCCGGCGCGGCGGAAAAATCGCTCGCAGCCGTCCTGGCCGGTGCAGCCTTGGTGAGCGATGAATTCGGTCCAGCCGTAGCCGTCGCGGGCGACGGTGCGAACGGCCTTCAGCGCCAGTGGAGCGCCGGCGCGGTTGAGGCGCTCGATCAAGGCGTGCCAGGCGACGTCGAGCCGCAAATCCTTCGGCTTGTAGACGAGCCGCGTGTTGTCTTCGAAGCGCAGAATTTGGACGGATCGGCCCTCGTTATGCGGATCGGACAGGTCGGCTTCGATGGCAGCGAGACGGCCGCCGCCGGACGGCAGCAAGGCGCTCCGGAGTGCCGGCAGATCGGCGGCAAGGCGGCGGATCAATTCGCCTGAGGTTTCGATCCACTGCCGGACGAGCGTTGCCAAAAGCCGCAGCAGCACCGGCTTGTCTTCGAACAGCGAGCGGAAGCCGCCCGCTTTCATGGCGGCGACGAATTCATCGTAGCCGGAGCCGGCCACGCGCGCTTTGGCGAAACGCTCGTACAACGCCGGCGCGCACAATGCCGACACGTTTTCAAGAAGCCGGTGCCGCAGATCTGCGCGCGCCGCTTCGGTCAGGCTGTCAGCCGCTGCGCCGTCGACGCCCCGCCAGAGCCTAGCGTCGGCTTGCGCGACAACGGGCAAAAGCAACTGTTCGAACGCACAGGGCTCGCCCGAGGGCGGCGGGCGATCGCCGGCCGCCGCAGGCTCTTGCAACGCCGCCTCGATCCAGGCGGCGGCGTCGATCCAGGCAGGGACGGCCGCCAAGGGACCGGGCCGAACCGAAGCCAGGCGTTCGCTCGCCCGCTCGGCGCTCAGGCGATCGCGTTCGAGCCGTCTCTCGAATAGGCGCTGGTCGCCTGCCGCGCTCGACCGGCGCCACGCGGCCAAGCGCCGCCCGGCCAGATCGACATTGCCTTGGGTCTGCGGCGACGGTTCGAAGGCAGCGGACAGAAGCTCGTCGACGGTTGCCGCACGCAGACGCAAGCGCTCGTAAAAGCTGTCCAATGCCGGCCGCTCCCCTTGCGCTCTTTCAATCATCGCCTGCTTCTGGCCATTCTATATCCCGCCAAGGCGCTGGCCAGCGCGACCGATAAGTGCACCGATCGGTGCACCGGCGGATCGGCGTCGTCGCCATGTTTTCGGTTTGTCCCAGCTCGCATGCCAGTGCAGATAGGCCGCCTCCGAGGTAAGATTTTTGCGGCCCCTATGGAGGTAAAATACACGCGGATTTACTTTCATAATCAGCGACCTGTCACATTGGCCGGATACACTTTACAGTGTCCGCAGCCGATGATTTAATGGGCAAATGGCGGGGGGGTTTAGCGAATTTCTCGACCTGCCTAGTAATTGCCGGCGCCGCTGGCGAACGAAAGGAACAAGGCTATGAACGAACTTCAGAGGGAAGAAGAGATCCTCACCTTCAACGTGTCCGACGAGGCGCTGGAAGCCGCGGCGGGCACCGTTGCAGAAAAGGCTGGGGCCTTCACGCTCGCTTTCTGCTCGGGCCTCGATACTTGCCCCGGCGTGGCCGCTTAACTCGGCCTTCGCGACCGCTCGAGATATAGTTTAACGAGGCGTCGGCAATGCCGGCGCTTCGTTGTTCTGTTTTTCTAGCTCTCGATCAATACCAATAGCTCCCGCCTGCCGCGCTTCGGCGTTGCCGGTCGGGGGCTTTTTTATTGCTTGCCGCTCCCGCCAGAGTGCCAACGGCCCGACGGCCGGCGGCCGTCCGTCGTGCGGCTGTGAATTCGCCGGCCCGCGCTTTACACTGTGAGCGCATACATTCGGGCGCACGCCCTTCCGCAAGGAGTTGACCCCATGAGCAGCGAGCGCCGCAGCGATGCCGAAAGGGATCGCGCCGATGCGGCTCTTCTGAACTTCGAGGTGGACGACGCGGCCATCGAGATCGCCGCGACCGGTGCCGGGACGATACCGACGGCATCGGTGAACCTCGTGCCGCCAAACTGCTGCACCGACCGGCCCGTCCGCCTATCGCGTTGAGTTCCGATCGGTCGTTATTTTCGAGAAACACGGCGGTATTGCCGGCCGATCGCGGTGATTTCTCCGCGTTTTCCCGCTTTTACGTTTTATTAATAAGTGAATCTCAGTTGTTAATAGGTAAATTTACGCCGCGGAAACTTGTTGAATATATGGGTGTGTGTTGGACGCTCAGAAGAATAAAGAGCTCGGGCCTTGGATACGTCGCTATCAGTTCTCGTCGTCGACGATTCCGGGATGATGATCACCATCCTACGGAATCTGTTACGGCAAATTGGCTTTAGCACCGTCGACGATGCCCCTGACGGCCCCACCGCGCTGACCAAGATGCGCGCGGGCAAACGCTATGGCTTGGTGATTTCCGATTGGAACATGGAGCCGATGTCCGGCTACGACCTGCTCTGCGAGGTCCGGCGCGACGAGGTCCTTAAGCGCACGCCCTTTATTATCGTGACCGGCGAAGCCAAGACCGAGCACGTCATTGCCGCAAGGAAAGCCGGCGTCAGTAATTACATCGTCAAACCCTTCAACGCGCAGGCCCTAAAGGCCAAGATCGAAGCAGTGTTTACGGTGCGGACGGTGGCTCTGCCCCTGGCGACTTGACCCTCTCTCGTTGGCTAGTTGCGGTCGGGGCGCGCGCCGGTCAAAGTCCTTGTCACATTGCATGCTTCCCGGCGCGGCGTAGGCGCGCGACATTGCAGCGGGTGAAGATATGGCCAATCCGGCAAACGAGCGCGGCCGCAAATTATTGGAAAATTGCGTGCTGTTCAGTACGCTCAACGAGAAAGCGCGCCGCGAAATATCGGCGATCGCGCATTTGCGCAGCTTTGCCGCCGGCGAACCGATCTGCCGGCTCGACGACCAGGGCGAGAGCATGATGACGGTCGTCGTCGGCGCGGTTCGCATCACGCTGCCGACCGTCAAGGGCAAGGAAATCATTCTCGCCGACCTGCGCACCGGCGAAATGTTCGGCGAGATAGCGCTGCTCGACGGCAAGCCGCGTTCGGCCAATGCGACGGCGCTGACCAATTGCGAATTGATGGTGCTGGAGCGCCGGGACGTCTTGGCATTTCTGGAGCGCAATCCGGCCGCCTGCATGAAACTGATGGAAATGCTGTGTGCGCGAATCCGCCGTTCCGACGAGCGCATGTCCGATATTGCCTTCTATAGTCTGCCGATCCGGCTAGCCAAAACGCTGTTGTCCTATCCGTCGCAAGGCCGCGGCGCGACCAAACTGTCGCTCACGCAAAGCGAACTGGCGGAAATGGCCGGTGGCACGCGGGAAAAGGTCAATCGCTGCCTGCGCGAGTGGCAGCGCCAAGGCATCCTGCAGTTAAAGGATCGCTGGACCATCATTCTCAAGCCCGAGGCGCTGCGCGATCTGCTGCAGTCGGCTTAAGCGATGGCGTCCCAGGCGGCTGATCGCCCGCGTGGAGCAATCGCTCTGCGGCCGGGCGCCGTCCGTGCTGTGACCCCCGCCACAGACATTGCGCGCGCCCGCGCGCACATTCCCGCCAGCCTAGGAAGCTGGACGCCATTTCCCCATCGTTGGGCGGACGGCATGGCAAAGGAGGCTGCGATGCGACCCACATCCTTGCAAAGCGACCGGCTGCAGCCGGGACATATCGCGCGGCGGCCGAAGGAAAGCCCTTCGGATCGGATTGCTGCGGCGCTCACGGGACCGGAGGCGACCGCACTCGCCATATTCTGTGCGCTCGGACTGTTGCTCACGGCCGCCTTCTACCTTCTGGTCCCGAATTTTGCCGAAATCGTTGCTTCGCTGCAGCCGTACTTCTGATCGCGAACGCGACCGGCACCCACATATCTTTGGAGTGGCCTAAGCCATGGCTAATTTGCTCCGTCTGAAGAAGATTAAAGCCCGCAGCAACGAAGCCGCATTTCCGTTTGTCGTGCAAATCGTCGTTCCCGACGGCGGTTTCGGCGGCACGCTCGACGCCATCAATGCGTGGCATTGCTACAACAAAAACCGGCAGCGCCGCGGTCAGCGCCAGCGTGACGGCGCGCGGGAATATTGGAGCTGGTGCTTCGAGGGTCTCGAGGTCGCCAAGCAGTTTCGTCAGCGATTTGGCGGCGAAATCATGCCGGTAAACATCCGGCTGCGTCCGGAACGTCGCGGCGAGGCCATGCCGCCGCTTGCACCGGCGGCAAGTTTCGACGCCGGTGCGAGCGGCGGCCGGTAGAGCATGATCCGGAAAATGCCGGCCCTCGGACTTGATCCGAGGGGTGGATACCGGCTTTCCAAAAAGATCATGCTCCAGCCAAGACTCTTGCAACCAACAAGAGTCTTGGATCCAACAGTCTTGGACCCAAAACTCCCGGGCATCACGCTCAGCTAAGGTACCCTGATCGGGTTCGGCACGATGGAATCGGATTTGATTAAAACACCAGACGATTTCTGTGCCGGGACTCGCGGTCCGGCCGATGCTACACTCGCCACCACTGGAGGAGACGAGCCGTTAGCGCCCAACGAAGGGGGCTCGAATATTGCCCGGGGTCCCGGCATGAAATGCCCGAACTGCCAGCGTGAGAATTCGCCGGAGGCCAGATTCTGCGAGTCCTGTGCGGCGCCGCTGGTGCGCTTGTGCGCCAATTGCAAAAGTCCGGCTTCGCCCACCGCGAAATACTGCTCGCAATGCGGCCACGCGCTCAACCCGATAAGCGGGGCCGATCGCTATTCGTCGCCGCGCAACTACACCCCCCAGCACCTCGTCAACAAAATCCTCACCTCGAGGTCGGCGCTCGAAGGCGAGCGAAAGCAGATCACTGTTCTGTTCGCCGACATCAAAGGCTCAATGGAGGTGATTACCGACCGCGATGTGGAAGACGCCCAGAAGCTCCTGCATGCCGTCGTCGAACGCATGATCGAAGCAGTTCATCGTTACGAAGGCACCGTCAACAGCGTCTTGGGCGACGGCATCATGGCGTTGTTCGGCGCGCCGCTCGCCCACGAAGATCACGCCGTGCGCGCCTGCTACGCGGCATTGCGGATGCAGGAAAACATCGCCCGCTATGCCGACGAGTTGGTGCGCACGCGCGGCCTGCCGGTCATGGTTCGCGTCGGCGTCAATTCCGGCGAGATCGTCATTTCCGCCATCGGCAACGATCTGCACATGGAATACACCGTGGTCGGGCCGACGGTTCATCTGGCGTCGCGCATGGAGCAAATGGCGAAGCCGGGAACGGTGTTGACCACGGCTCACACCCACCGCCTGGCGGAAGGCTTTATCGCCATGAAGCCGCTCGGGCCGGTGCCGGTGAAAGGTCTGACCGAGCCGGTGCCGATCTTCGAAGTGACCGGCGCCGGGCCGGCGCGGACGCGGCTGCAGGC
>JBAQHW010000190.1:0-17160 GCA_049288525.1 Xanthobacteraceae bacterium | reverse complement strand
TGATCGGGCTGCGCCGGGTAACCGGGCGCCGGCCGGATGCCGCGATAGGTTTCGGCGATGAGTTCGTTGTTGCGCAGCGTTTCATCCGCGGCATAGCCCCAGAGCTCGCGGCGCACGCGCTGATGCTTGCGCTCGGCCAGCGCCTCGGCGAGGCGATCGGCCAGCGCCTTGGCCATGATGGCGGAATAATCGTCATTGGCGAGCTTGAAGCGTTCGGCAATTGCCTCGTCGCCCAGCCCGGCGCTCACAGCGAAGGCGCCGATATAATCGGCGAGACCGCTCGCCCGCGGCGCGACGAAATCGGCGAGCGCGAGGTTGGCGCGGCCTTCGCGCCGCGCCAATTGCTGGCGCAGTGTATGCAGCGTCGCGATCGGCTTGCTCCGCGTCTCGTCGGCAAACAGGAGAACGTCATCGCCTTCGCTGTTCGCCGGCCAGAAGCCGACGACGGCGCTGGCGCGAAACCACCGCTCCGTGGTCATGCGCTGGAGCATGTCTTGCGCATCGGCAAAAAGGCCGCGCGCCGCTTCGCCTTGCGCCGGGTCGGACAGGATCGCCGGATATTTGCCGGTCAGTTCCCAGGTGGCGAAGAACGGCGACCAGTCGATGTATTCGATCAATTCGGCGAGCGGGATATCGGCGAAGATGCGCGTGCCGAGAAAATGCGGCGCCGGCGGCGCGTAACGGCCGGACCAATCGAGCTTGAGCGCGTTGCCGCGCGCGTCGGCGAGCGACAGCCGCTGCTTGGTGGCTTCGCCGCGGGCATGCGCGGCTGCGATACGGACATATTCGGCGCGAACGTCGCCGATCATGCGGGCGCGGTTTTCGCGCGACAACAGCGCCGAGACCACGCCGACAGCGCGGCTGGCGTCGTTGACATAGACCGCCTGGCCGCGCCGGTAGTGCGGGTGGATCTTCACCGCAGTATGCACGCGGCTCGTCGTCGCGCCGCCGATCAAGAGTGGCACCTCGAAGCCCTGCCGTTCCATTTCGGCGGCGACGTGGCACATTTCGTCGAGCGAGGGCGTGATCAGGCCGGACAGCCCGACGATGTCGGCCTGTTCCTCCTTCGCCGCCTGCAGGATCTTTTCCGCCGGCACCATGACGCCGAGATCGACGACGTCGTAATTGTTGCATTGCAGGACGACGCCGACGATGTTCTTGCCGATGTCGTGCACGTCGCCCTTGACCGTGGCGAGAACGATCTTGCCGTTCGTCGAAACATGGGCGCGGCCGTCTTTGTCCTGCTCCATGTAGGGCAACAGATGGGCGACGGCCTGTTTCATCACCCGCGCCGATTTGACCACTTGCGGCAAAAACATTCGCCCCGTGCCGAACAGGTCGCCGACCACATTCATGCCGTCCATCAGCGGGCCTTCGATTACCGAGAGCGGCCGCGGCAGCTTCAGCCGCGCTTCCTCGACGTCGGCGGCGATGAAGTCGGTGATGCCGTGCACCAGCGCATGCGACAGCCGCTTCTCCACCGGCCATTCGCGCCAGGCGAGGTCGGCCTCTTTTTTCTCTTTGCCGCCGCCGCGATGGCGCTCCGCCAAGACCAGAAGCCGCTCGGCGGCGTCGGCGCGGCGGTTGAGGATGACGTCTTCGCACGCCTGGCGCAGTTCCGAATCGAGATCGTCATAGACCGCGATCTGGCCGGCGTTGACGATGCCCAGATCCATGCCGGCCTTGATGGCGTGATAGAGGAACACCGAATGCATCGCCTCGCGCACCGCTTCGTTGCCGCGGAACGAGAACGACAGGTTCGAGACGCCGCCGGAGATATGCGTGTGCGGCAGGTTTTGCCGGATCCAGCGCGCCGCTTCGATGAAGGCGACGCCGTAGCCGTCGTGCTCCTCCATGCCGGTCGCCACGGCAAAGACATTCGGATCGAAGATGATGTCCTGCGGCGGGAAGCCGACGCGATTGACCAGAACATCGTAGGCGCGCGCGGCGATGGCCTGTTTCTTCTCAAGCGTGTCGGCCTGGCCGGCTTCGTCGAAGGCCATGACGACCACGGCAGCGCCGTAACGGCGGACGATTTCGGCATGTTTGACGAACGCGGCCTCGCCCTCCTTGAGCGAGATCGAATTGACCACCGCCTTGCCCTGCACACATTTGAGCCCGGCTTCGATCACCGAGAACTTCGAGGAGTCGATCATCACCGGCACGCGCGCGATGTCCGGTTCGGCGGCGATCAGATTAAGGAACGTGACCATCGCGTTTTCGGAATCGAGCAAACCCTCGTCCATATTGATGTCGATGATCTGCGCGCCGCTTTCGACCTGATCGCGCGCCACCGCCAGCGCCGCCGCATAGTCGCCCGCGGTGACCAGCTTGCGGAACCGCGCCGAGCCGGTGACATTGGTGCGCTCGCCGACATTCACGAATGGAATTTCCGGCGTCAGCGTGAAAGCTTCGAGACCGGACAGCCGCAGCCGCGGCGTCACTTGCGGAATTCGGCGCGGCGCCTTGCCCTCGACGGCGCGCGCCATGGCGCGGATGTGCTCGGGCGTGGTGCCGCAGCAGCCGCCGATAATATTGACCAAGCCCGACGCGGCGAACTCGTCGAGCAGCTCGGCCATGACGTCGGGACCTTCGTCGTAGCCGCCGAATTCGTTGGGTAGCCCGGCATTGGGATAAGCGCAAATCAGCGTATCGGCGACGCGCGACAGTTCGGCGATATGGGCGCGCATTTCCGTGGCGCCGAGCGCGCAGTTCAGCCCAACCGAAAGCGGCGTCGCGTGCGCGATCGAATTCCAGAACGCTTCCGGCGTCTGGCCGGACAAAAGACGCCCCGACCTATCGGTGATGGTGCCGGAAATCATGATCGGCACGGCAACGCCGCGCGCGGCGAGCTCATCGGCAATGGCATAGATCGCCGCCTTGGCGTTGAGCGTGTCGAAAATGGTCTCGATCAGGATGGCATCGACACCGCCGGCGAGAAGCCCACGCACCTGCTCGGCATAAGCAAGCCGAAGCGCGTCGAAGGTAATCGCCCGAAACCCGGGATTGGAGACGTCGGGCGAAATCGAAGCGGTGCGGTTGGTTGGACCGATGGCACCGGCGACGAAACGCTCGCGGCCGTCCTCGTCCGCCGCCGCCCGCGCCGCCTCGCGGGCGAGGCGCGCCCCTTCGGCGTTCAGCTCATAGGCGATCTCGCTCAGGCCGTAGTCGGCCTGAGCGATACGGGTCGACGAGAACGTATTGGTCGAGACGATATCGGCGCCGGCCCGGAAATAAGCCAGATGAATGGCGCGCACGGCATCCGGGCGGCTCAAATTGAGCAAGTCGTTGTTGCCGCGCACTTCGCGGTTCCAGGCGTCGAAGCGCGCGCCGCGGTAGCCCTCTTCGTCCAGTCCAAGCGCCTGGATCATCGTGCCCATGGCGCCGTCCAGCACGAGGATGCGCTCGGCGGCGAGGCGGCGCAGCGATTGTTCGGCTTTGCAGCGCGGTCGGACGTCAGCCATGGCTTAAGCGCGCTCCTTTTCGGTTTGCGGCTGTGCCGGCATTGCCGTGGCGTGATCCGGACGCAGGCCGAGCAGATGGCAGATGGCGTAAACCAGATCGGCGCGGTTCATGGTGTAGAAGTGAAAATCGGTCACGCCGTGATCGACCAGATCGATGACCTGTTCGGCGGCGACCGCGGCAGCGATCAATTTGCGGGTTGCCGGATCGTCATCGAGGCCCTCGAAGCGCTCGGCAAGCCAGTCGGGCACGGAGGCGCCGGTGCGCGCGGCAAAATTCTTCATCTGTTTGAAGTTCTGCACCGGCAGGATGCCGGGAATGATCGGGATGGCGATGCCGGCCGCTCGAACGCGGTCGAGATAGCGGAAATAATGGCTGTTCTCGAAAAAGAATTGCGTCATGGCGCGCACGGCGCCGGCGTCGACTTTGGCCTTGAGCATGTCGATATCGGCGGCGACCGAAGGGCTGTCCGGATGCTTTTCCGGATAGGCGGAGACCGACACTTCGAGGTCGGCGATCCGCTTGATGCCGGCGACGAGATCGGCGCCGTTACCGTAGCCGCCCGGATGCGGCGCGTAGCGTTCACCGAGGCCGCCTATCGGATCGCCGCGCAGCGCCACGATGTGGCGTACGCCGGCCGTCACATAGGCCTCGATCACTGCGTCGATATCGGCGCGCGTGGCGGCGACGCAAGTCAGATGCGCCGCCGGTGTCAGCATGGTGTCGGCCAGGATGCGCTTGACTGTCGCGTGCGTGCGCTCGCGGGTCGAGCCGCCGGCGCCATAGGTCACGGAGACGAAATTCGGAGCGAGCGGTGCCAGCCGGGCGATCGAGTCCCACAGCGAGTGCTCCATCTCCGTAGTCTTCGGCGGAAAGAACTCGAACGATACATGCAAGCGGCGGTCGGAGTCGGGCTTGGTGTCGGTGTTGGCAAAACGGCTCAGGCGCGGCGCGTTCATCTAGGCCACCTCGCGCGCCGCCGGTTGCGCCAGCAGAATGCGCGGGTCGCGGGCGAGCCACAACGACACCACGATCTTTCCTTCCGGACCGGGCGGGAACGTTTGCTGCCCGACGACGTCGAGCCCCGCCGCTTCGAGCCATTGCGTCACGGTCTCGGCGGCAAAACCGAGCCGGCGATGCGCGTACTCCCCGCGCAGGAATTCGAGATCGTGCGGGGCGAAGTCGACGACCAGGAGCCGGCCGGCCGGCTGCAGCACGCGAGCGGCCTCGCGGATGGCATGCGCGCTGTCGTCGAGGAAGTGCAGCACCTGATGGACGATGACGACGTCGAAGGAATTCCGTGGCAAAGCGAGGTCGTAAATATCGCCTTGGCGGACGCTGCAATGCTTCAAGCCGGCGCGGTCGAGCCGGGCGCGAGCGAAAGCCAGCATGTCGAGCGACAGATCGAGCCCCAGCCCGCGTTCGATGTCGCCGGCAAAGAGCTCGAGCATGCGGCCGGTGCCGGTGCCGAGATCGAGCAGCGAACGGATCGGCTTGCCGGCGAGCGCGGTGAGGATGGCATCCTCCACGGCGGCGTCGGCGACATGAAGCTTGCGGATGCGGTCCCATTCCGCCGCGTGGCGGCGGAAGTAATTTTGCGCGGCCATGGCGCGCGCGGCGCGCACCGTGGCAAGCCGCTCGCGATCGCGAACGATGACCGGATCGTTGGAGTCGAGCCGGCCTATCAAGGCGCGGGCGATATCAGCGCCGCCGGCGCGCTCGGCCAGGCGGAAGAACGCCCAGGAGCCTTCGCGAAAGCGTTCGACCAGGCCGGCCTCGGCCAACAGCCGCAAATGACGCGACAGCCGTGGCTGCGACTGCCGCAAAATGTCGGTGAGGTCGGAGACGGTCAATTCAGCCTCCGCCAACAGCGCCAGGATGCGAAGCCGCGTCGCTTCGCCCGCAGCCTTCAAGGTCGCGGTCAGTCCGGCGAACGTCAGCTGCTCGTGTGGCATTGCGCGATTCCAGCCGCCATCCGTAACGAAGCCTACTTACTTAGAGGCTGAGATGACGCATAAAGATATCTTTATATGAATGCGCGATATGGGGCAATAGCCCATTGCTGTGGGATTTGGCCCGTATGGGTGCACCGGTCAGGATTGCTGGCGAGACCGGGGCGGCCATGCCACGTTGCAGGCATGGCCAACGCCGCCGAACCACCTCGCCCCGCCACCGATGCGCCGTCGCCCGATGATTGGTATGGGCTGCGCGAAGGTGAGCTTGCCGCAACGCTGCCGGACCATTTCGACGCCTCGCTCTATTATATCGGCCGCGTCCGCACGCCATGGCGGCGGCACGAGGATTGTCCCAAGAACGCGCGAGAGTCCGACGCCGTCTGCACCCTCGAACTCGATCCGCGCTGGCTTCAAGGCCTCACCGGCCTGGAAACCGTCAGCCACGTCCTGCTGCTGTACTGGATGGACAAGGCGCGCCGCGACCTTCTGCTGCAGTCGCCGCGCCACTACGCCGAGCGGCGCGGCACCTTCGCGCTCCGCTCGCCGGCGCGGCCTAATCCGATCGCCGCCTCGGTGGCGCGGCTGCTCCGCATCGAAGGCAACACGCTTTCGGTTATCGGACTTGATTGTCTCGACAACACCCCGCTGCTCGACATCAAGCCGTATTTCGCCTCGACCGACTCGGTACCCGATGCACGAGTCGGCTGGCACGAACGCAAAGCGCGCTAAGGTTTTAGAACAGCGCCGGCACGACGCCGACCGGGATGATGCCGACATAGATCACGCCGTCGGCCACACGCAGCGGCAGTTCCACGGCCGGTTTGCCGTCGATCTCGGTCGGCTGGCCCATGTTCTTGATGTTGTCGATCAGACTGTCGTTGGTCTGGCTGCGGACAGCGCCGCCGAGGCCTGGAAGCAGCCGGTCGAGGGCATTGAGCCCACGGTCAGGCGAGCCGCTGCCGCCGGTAAGCTTGTCGATGCCTTGCCCGATCAACTGATCGATCCCCAGAAGCGGCACGATGTTCTCGATGCCAGCGACGGCGACGGTCATTGTTCCGTCGAGCCGGCCGTGCTCGTTGACGGTCAGTTTTCCGGCGCCGGTGATGATGGCATCGCTTCGCTCGATGCGGATGGACTTGATATTTATGTCGCCGCCGGAGGCCTGCATTTCCTGGAACAGCACGCGCCATGGCTTGGGCGAAAAATCCTTAAAACCGCGCAACACGGCGTCGATGTCGCCTTGCAGCGGAGCGGCAAGCAACGGATGAAAGCTCGGCGCGGTTGCCGCGTCGAAATGTCCGGTCACTTCAATGACCGGATTGTTGAGAGCGGTGCCCTGGATGATGCGTCCGTCGACATCGGCTGTGGCGGCCTGGAAGATCATTCCGGCATCGGGACCGGCCACGCGGTCCAGCCGCGGTTTCACCAGATCTATGGAAACCCGCTGCGGCTGCGGCGGCAGCCCCAGGAGGTCCAGCTCCGCTTGCGACCAGTTGGCGACGAAGATCGGCGGCTGACCAGCGTCGGCGATCGTAACGGGCCCGGCAATCTCGCCGTGCAACAGCGTCGGCCGGTAGAGCGCGGCCGAAAAGGTCACTCCCGTCGCCGTGACATCGAACGGCGGATGGTTGCTGTTGAAAGTGGCCGCCGCCTTGTCGCAGCGGATGACGATGCGGATGGGAAAACCGCCGATGTTCTGCGAGCCGCACGCATACACCCGGCCGAGCTTGGCCTCCCGATCGACCCAGCCCGACAGCGCCTTGCCGGCCAGCGAGGCCGCCAGGTACCAGCCCCAAGCCAATCCGAGAGCCAGAACCACCGCGACGGCAATGAGTCCCAGGATGATCCATAGCCGGCTGCGGCGCGCGCCCTGCGGCCGGCGCAAGCGAGGCGCGGACCTCATCATGTTGAGCGGGGATTCGCCTGACATCGCCGTTTATGGCCTCGAAAAGAGGGCGCCATTGTGCCGCCGTCATCATCCTGTTAGGCGAGCGCGAGCGCGAGTCAACCGCGAGCTTCGATGCACACGACGGCCGAACAGGGAAGCGGCGAGCTCTGGGTCTTCGGCTATGGCTCGCTGATGTGGCGTCCCGGCTTTGCCTATCTCGATCGGGTTCCGGCGCGGCTGATCGGTTTGCACCGGGCGCTCTGCGTGTACTCCTTCGTGCATCGCGGCACGCCGGAACGGCCGGGCCTGGTGCTCGGCCTCGATCGCGGCGGAATGTGCCGCGGGATCGCTTATCGCGTCGCCGCCGCGGCGCGCGCGGCGACCATCGCGTATTTGCGCGGGCGCGAGCAGGTGACCACGGTCTATCTGGAAACCATGCGGCAGATCGAGCTGGAAGATCACGCGCGAACCCGGCTGCGGGCGTTGTGCTACATCGTTGACCGCAGTCATGTTCAATATGCCGGACGGCTGTCGCTCGCCGAAAGCGTGCATCATGTCCGGCAGGGCCATGGCAAATCGGGGCCGAACCGCGATTACGTGCTGGAGACGGTTACCGCGCTTGAGGCGCTCGGCTATCGCGAGACCGATTTGCATCTCATCGCCGCGCAATTGCAGGGCGTGCATCAAGCCGACAACGGCAAAGGGTGACTATCGGCGGCCGCTTGCCGCCTCGTCGAGAAGCCGCCGGCTTGCCGTCTCGATGTCGCTCTGCAGCCGCGCGAAGAACGCGCTCTTGTCGAGCCCGGGCGGAATCGGCGCCAAAAATTCCGCGACGATGGTACCGGGCAGGCGCAGCCACGATCGGCGCGGCCAGAACACTCCGGAATTGAGTGCCAGCGGCACGACCGCAACGCCGGCCTTGCTGTAGAGGTGAACGATACCCGGCCGATAGCTCGGTTCGGCGCCCGGCGATCGCCGCGTCCCTTCGGGAAAAATAACGATCTGGCGGTGATAAACGCCGGACAGCGCTTTAAGCGATCGTGCCGTCATGCGAGCAAGCGCCGCCATTCCGGCATTCCGATCGATCGGGATAAGCCCGGCCTTGCGCAGGTACCAGCCGAACAGCGGCAGCCACATCAATTCGCGCTTGAGCACGTAGGTCGGATCGGCAAGCATCGCGTAAAGCGAAAACGTCTCCCACAACGATTGGTGTTTGCAGGCGACGATGGCCGCTCCGCGCGGGATGTGCTCGGTGCCGCGCCATTCCACTTTGGTTCCGCTGACGACTCGAAGGAGCCAAAGGCTCGTTCGAGCGTAGGAGCGGATGAAGGCGCGCAGGCACGGATAGGGCAGAACGAACGTGGGCAGCGCCACGATCATGTGAACGCTCAGGTTCACATAGAACAGCGCGTTGAAGACGGCCGATCTGGCGTAAGTCGCGAATGAAGGGACCACGGCAATCCTGTGAGCGAAAGAGTGTTCAGGCTCGGCGAATGGCGCGTGTCGACAATTCGCTCGTCGTATCAAAGAAATAAAGCCGCATGCGCACCTTGGCGGCAAGGTATTTGAGATATTCCGAGAGCACCAAACGCGCGGTGTCGCCGCTCGACCACCATGGGTCGATGCGCAACCGGTCGGACACGACCGGGAACGGAATAAGCCTGTCGTCCGGCAATTGGTGCGAAAGCTCGGCGAGCGCGCGCGGCATGTGATAGGCCGACGTAACGACGATCAGCGAATGGAAACCGTGCGCCGTCGCCCAGCGCCGTGTCTGCACTGCGTTGCCGTAGGTGTTGAGCGCCGAGTAGTCGAGGTCGACGCAACAGGCCAAGAGCTGGTTGTAGCTGACGACCTCGCGGGCGATATCGGTTGTCGTGGTGTCCGGATTGACCCCGGTAATCAGGAGCCTCTTGCCGCGGCCGTTGGCCAGCAGGCGGAGCGCATCGCTGACCCGCTCGGTGCCGCCGGTCAAAACCACAATGCCGTCGGCATCGCTGTCGAGCACGATCTGGCGGCTGGGCAAGAGCCAGATAAAGCCGAAAAATCCAAGCAGCAGCAGGAGCGCGCAAAGCGCCCCAAGCTTGACGACAGCCGACCTGATACGCCGCGTCCTGACCGCGCTCTTAAGGCTGAGCATATTGGCGCGCGTTCCCCGCTGGGCTGCAGTGCCGGAATCAAAAGTCTCGCGGCACGATTATAACGGCGATTTCGGCCGCAATTTGAAGTCACTCGAAAGATTTCAGGGTCTGATCGACGATGCGGCGTGAGGTCACGGCGGTGACGGCCGCCATGAGCACGATCAGGACCAGAATGGTCACAAAGCCGACCGGGCCGACGGAAAAGCTGCCGAACAGCACGGCCGCTTCCTGTCCGCCTGCGGTGCCGGACAGCCAGGCGTCGATCGCTCCGAGGATGCCAAAAAGTAGCAAGGCGATGCCGCCGCCGATGGCGCCGCCTTTGAGGCCGAGAATAAGGAAATGGCGCTGGAATTGACTGGCGACGAAGGCGTCGGTGGCGCCCACGTAATGCAGCACCTCGACGATCGGCCGGTTGGTGGCCATCGCGCCTCGGGTCGCGAACGTGACCGATAGCACGGTGACGATGACGACCAGGACGAGTATCGCGATCCCAGCCACGATCGCGGTCTCGGCCATGTCGCGCATGCGGTCGATCCAGCCGCGATGATCGTCGAGGCTCGCGCTCGGCACCTGCGCGGCGAGAGCCGAGCGTAAGGCGCTGAAATCGGGGGATGCGCTGGAACCGAGCTTGACCACGATCATCCGTGGAATCGGCAATTCATCGAGGCTGAGGCCGGAGCCGAGCCAGGGTTCGACCAGCTGCTCCGACTGCTCTTTGGTGTAGGCACGGACGTCGGCAATCCCCGGAGCGCCGCGGGCGAGCGCGACGGCCGCGCGCACGTCGGCGTCCATGTTGCGGCCGGCGACCGGCTTGATCTGGATCGTGACTTCGCGGCCGACCGCTGATTGCCAGCCGCTCGCCGAAGCGACCGCCATCGCCACGGCTCCGGCCGTCAGCGCGGCGAGAAAGGTCATGATGGCGACAACCGCCGTCAATGAACGGCCGGCAATCGATCCGCCCGGCACGATGGGCGTCGCATTCTGCGGCATCAGAACGCGCGCCGGCGCCCGGGACCGTGCGTCCCAGGGTTCCGTCATGGCCTTGACCGGCTCAATCGTAGACATGCAAACGGCCTTCGTGCAGCACCAGGCGGCGGGCGTCGTATTCGTCCATCAGCGCGATGTCGTGCGTGGCGATCACGACTGAGGTGCCCGATCTGTTAAGCTCGATGAACAGCCGCAGCAAACGTTGACCGAGCGTCGGATCGACGTTGCCGGTCGGCTCGTCGGCGAGCAATAGCTCCGGCCGGGCGATGACGGCGCGGGCGATCGCGGCACGCTGTTTTTCGCCGCCAGAAAGCACTTGCGGCAATGCAGACATGCGCTCTCCGAGCCCGACCCATTGCAGCAATTCGACAACCTCGGCGCGGTAGCTGAGCTCGTCGTGGCCGAGGACGCGCAAGGGCAGCGCCACGTTTTCGTAGGTGGTCATATGTTCGAGCAGCCGGAAATCCTGAAAGACGATGCCGATGCGGCGGCGTAGCGTTGCGCGGGCGTCCTTCGTCAAGCCCGCGGTGTCGAGGTCGAACATGGAAATCAGCCCGCGCGTCGGCTTGAGCGACAGGAAAAGCATGCGAAGAAGCGACGTTTTGCCGGCCCCGGAGGGACCGGTCAGGAACTGAAACGAGTGGCTGTCGATGCGGAAGCTGAGGTCGCGCAAAACCTCCGGGCCGAGCCCGTAACGCAAGCCGACATTCTCGAAGCGGATCACGCGATCCTCCAATCAAGCCCCGCGTCGCGGCTGGCGTCGGCCGGTCGGCGCGCTGATTCGCCGTTCCCACGGCAATTTAGCATTCCCCGGCGACCGGGACGCCCGGGCCGATTTGGTTTCCAATTCGTTAACGGATCGTCGGCTAGCCTTATCCAAGGTCTTGCGCGTTCCGATTCGCCGATATGGCCCCATGCTGATCGTCTGCCCAAATTGCGCTACTTCCTACGATGTTGACGCGGCAACCCTGCTGCCGGGGGGCCGCCGGGTCCGGTGCGTGCGTTGCCGCACGATCTGGCAGGCCGAGTTGCCGCACAAGGAGAAGCTTATTGCCGCAGCCGAGGCGCTGGCGCCGCATGCCGTGAAGGCCGCAGCCGAAGTCTCCGCCGCAGCCGGCGCCGGGCAAGGCGATCCACCGCCGCCCGATGCAGAGGAACTCCGATTGGACGCCAATTTAGCAGCCGACTTGGCCCAAACGGCTGCCGCGTCCGCAGCGGGACAGCACGGCTCCGATGGGCTTGATGAACCGCCATCCGCCAGTCCGGACAGCGCCGATGACGTCGCCGTGGCCGAAGATGGACCGGCCGAGGTGGAATCGCCGCCGACCGCGCCGACCGAACCTGAGGGCGATATTCTGCCCATCGAGACCGACGCCGGGCCCGAGGCACCGAATGACGACACGCCGGAGGATATCGAGAGCGTCGCAGCCCGGCGCTTTCAGCGGCCAAATAAGCGCGTCCGCTTGCAGTGGCCGCTGTTGCGGTTGCAGTCGGCCATATTGGCGCTGATCGTTTTTGACGCGATCGTGGTTGGCTGGCGCGGCGATTTCGTCCGCGCCATGCCGCAGACCGCTTCGTTCTACGCCTGGCTTGGGTTGCCGGTGAACGTGCGCGGGCTCGATTTCGGCGGTCTCACCACCGCCACCGAGCAACATGACGGCGTGCCGATCCTCGTGGTTCGTGGCAATATCGTCAATATCACGGACAAGACCGAAAACGTGCCGCATCTGCGGTTTGCCGTGCGCAATGCCGCGCGACAGGAGGTCTATTCGTGGTCCGCGCTGCCGGCGCAACGTGTTGTGGCGGCGGGTCAAGCGATCGCGTTCCAGTCTCGGCTCGCTTCGCCGCCGCCGGATTCCCATGACGTGCTGGTCCGTTTCGTCAATCGCTACGACATTTTGGCCGGGATGCGTTGACATGGCTCGTATTCTGATCGCCGAAGACGAAGAAGCCCTGTGCGCCATGTGTGCCAGGGCGCTGACCGGCGTCGGCCACCAGGTCAGGACCGCCTTCGACGGCAGCGATGCACTTGAACTGCTCAAGCGCGAAGGCGGCAGCTTCGATCTTTTGGTCACAGACATTCGCATGCCGATCATGGACGGTATTGCGCTGGCGCTCGCCGTGGCGCGCGACTATCCCGACCTGACTATTTTGATGATGACCGGCTATGCCGATCAGCGCGAGCGGGCGCACGGACTCGACGCCCTCGTTCACGACGTCATCGCCAAGCCCTTCACGCTCGCGGAGTTTCGGGCGACGGTGGAAGAAGCGCTGACCGTCAAGGCGCGCTAGAATAACAGCGACGGCGCTCTAATTCTCATCTGAAACGGCATAGGGTCGCGGCAGCGGCTGCAGTTCCGCATGCGAACGGCCGAAATCCGGCGTCGCCGAATCCTGTCCGATTTCGACGATGCCGCGACGAATGGCGCGTGTTCGGGTGAAATGGTCGAACAAAGCGGTGCCGTCGCCACGGCGGATGGCGCGAGTCAATTGGGCCAAGTCCTCGTTGAAGGTGCCGAGCATTTCCAAGACCGCATCCTTGTTGGCGAGAAACACGTCGCGCCACATGGTCGGGTCGGAAGCGGCGATGCGGGTAAAGTCGCGAAACCCGCCGGCCGAGAACTTGAGCACTTCGGATCGCGTCACCTCGCCAAGTTCGTCGGCGGTGCCGACGATCGTGTAGGCGATCAGATGCGGCAGATGGCTGGTGATCGCCAGCACCAGGTCGTGATGCCCGGGGGCCATGGTTTCGACCTTGGCGCCGAGCATGCGCCAGAAGGCGGCAAGCCGCTCGACGGCCTTCGCATCGGTATTTTCCGGCGGCGTGAGAATGCACCAGCGCTCGACGAACAGCTCGGCGAAGCCGGCGTCCGGTCCCGAACGCTCGGTGCCGGCAACCGGATGCGCCGGCACGAAGTGCACGGCGGCGGGCAGATGCGGAGCCATGTCGCGGACGATGGCACCCTTCACCGAGCCGACGTCGGAGACCACCGCTCCCGCCTTGAGGTGGGGCGCGATCTCCTTGGCAATGTCGCCGCAGGCGCCGACCGGCGCACAGACGATGACCAGATCGGCATCGGCGACCGCGGCGGCATTTGTCTCCAGCACCTGATCGGCGAGACCGAGCTCGGCAACGCGACGCCGCGTTTCTGCCGAGCGGGCGGTGGCGGCGATTTCGCGCACCGCGCCCTGCAGGCGCGCCGCCCGCGCGATCGACGAGCCGATCAAGCCGACGCCAATCAGCGCCAGACGATTGAACAGCGGCGTGGGTTTGCTCACGGCGTCATACCGGCTTGGCCAAGAATTCCTTGAGCGCGGCCACCACGAGCCGATTGGCTTCTTCCGTGCCGACCGTCAATCGCAGCGCGTTGGGCAGCTTATAGGCGGTGGTCTGCCGTAAGATCAGGCCACGGGCGGTGAGAAAGGCATCGGCGTCTCTCGCCGTGCGTCCTTTGGTCTGCGGAAAGTGGATCAGCACGAAATTGGCGACGCTGGGCGTGACTGCGAGCCCGAGCTTGCCGATTTCGGTCATGAGCCAGTCGAGCCAGCGCGTGTTGTGCTCGCGGGCGAATTCCTGGTGTTCCATATCTTCGATCGCCGCCACACCGGCGGCGATAGCGGGACCGGTGACGTTGAACGGGCCGCGAATGCGGTTGACGGCATCGACGACGTGGGCCGGACCGAACATCCATCCCAGGCGAAGCGCCGCCAAGCCATGTATCTTGGAGAACGTGCGACACATCACGACGTTTTCGGACGTGGCCACAAGCTCGATGCCGGCTTCGTAGTCGTTGCGTCGCACATAATCGGCGTAAGCTGCGTCCAGCACCAAGAGAACGTTGACGGGCAGGCTGCGATGCAGCCGCTTGACCTCATCGAACGACAGATAGGTGCCGGTCGGATTGTTCGGATTGGCGAGGAAGACGATCCTGGTCTTCTCGGTCACCGCCGCGAGGATGGCGTCGACGTCGGCGGTAAAATTCTTCTCCGGCACGACGACCGGTTTCGCACCCGCGCCAAGCGTCACGATCGGATAGATTAGGAATCCATGCGTGGTGTGGATCGCCTCGTCGCCGTCAACCAGATAGGCGTGCGCCAACAGATGCAGTAGATCGTCCGAACCTGCGCCGCAGATTATCCGCTCGGGATCGAGCCCCAATGTTCGGCCGATCGCCTCGCGCAAATCGCTCGCCGCGCCGTCCGGATATTCCTCGAGATTATCCGCGTAGGCCCTATAGGCCGCGATGGCGCGTGGACTGGGACCGAGCGGCGTCTCGTTCGAGGACAGCTTGTATATTTTAGCCACGCCCGGCGCCGTGCTCTTGCCGGGCACATAGGCCTCGATCTCAAGCACGCCGGGTCGCGGCATCGGACGCATCGCCGTCATTGTCAGCTACTCCGGACCTTCTCCATTTTCTCCCTCTTCAGGGGGAGGAAGGCTTGTTGGCCGGCACCGTATAGCGCCTTGCGTGGCTGCCGACGAGGGCCGAGGAGCGGATCGAGGCGCCGACCTTCAGAAGTGCCGCGGTGACGGCGTCGATGCCGCCGCGCTCGGTGGAGACCAGCAGCGCCGCGCCGTCGAAGGCGCGGTCAGGGACGGCGATGACGTCGGCAAATGCCGCGGCCGCGGTGACCGCGGCCGTGCTCCAGCCGGAGACCCGCATGCTCCAGACTTCGGTTTCCGTCACCATGGTGTCGGCGGCGGCGCGCGACACCACGAACGCCGGCAGCGCCGCCGGATGATCGGCGCGCTCGACGAATGGCAGTCGGGCAATGATCTTTGGCGCGGCAGCGAATTCGAGCGCAGCCCACCACGGTCCGGAGCTGCCGACCGCAAAGGCCGGGATGAGTCCGAGATCGCCTTTCGACTCGGTCACCGCCTCGACGACGCTCGATGCGCCCATATGCGGCACGAACGGTACGGTGAAGCCGAAATGGAAGCGCGCTGAATCGCGCATCAGCGCATCGCCCGCCGACAGGTCGGCATGAACCGCGAACGGCGATTGCACGTAGGTAAAGGTCGCAATGATGACGCGCCAAATGCTCTCGACCGTGTCGAGAGGCAGGTTGCCGCGGTGACGCCGCACCAGCCGCCGCATCATGTCGGCCTCGCGCGCCGGGCGGAACGCCGAGCCGGTTTCTTCGGTTTTCTTCACCGCGATCAGCCGGTCGATGATCTGGCTGCGCGCCATCAGGAGCTCGTGCATCTGCTCGTCGATGCGGTCGATCTCGGTGCGAAGATCGGTGAGAGAAAAGTCCTTGTCGCGCGGCGTTTTCGGCATTGGCTGACCCAGTAACAGGCCCGATTGATAGGTGCCGTTCGGGCTGAAAGCAAAGAAAACATTGACTCCCGGCGCAAGCCGCCTATTTACGCGGCTTTGGCCGCGCCGCGGAACTTGGCGGCTGAGCCCCGCCGGGAAGCGCGGCACCAAGGACTGAATTTATGGCCGACGCCAGCGCCGCCGTTGATCTTGCCGACCGCACCCGCGAGGCGGACGAACCGCATTCGCCCGTCGTCCGCTTTGCCGCGAACAACCCGCTGCATCTGGACGCCGGACTCGATTTTGCGCCGCTGCAAATCGCCTATCAGACCTATGGCGCACTCAATTCCGCCCGCAGCAATGCGATCCTGGTTTGCCATGCGCTGACCGGCGATCAGCACGCCTTCAACGATCATCCGGTCACCGGCAAGCCGGGCTGGTGGGAGACCATGGTGGGGCCGGGCAAGCCCATCGACACCGAGCGCTATTTCGTTATCTGCCCCAACGTCGTCGGCGGCTGCATGGGTTCATCGGGTCCGGCGTCGACCAATCCGACGACGGGCATGCCGTGGGGTCTGGATTTTCCAGTCATCACCGTGCGCGACATGGTGCGCGCGCAGGCGATGCTGCTCGATCATCTCGGCATTGAATCGCTGTTCGCGGTGGCCGGCGGCTCGATGGGCGGCATGCAGGTGCTGCAATGGGCGGCGAGCTACCCGCATCGCGTCTTCGCCGCTTTGCCGATCGCGGCTGCGACCCGGCACTCGGCGCAGAATATCGCCTTTCACGAGGTCGGCCGCCAGGCGGTGATGGCCGATCCGGAGTGGCGCGGCGGGCGTTATTTCGCCGACGGCATCAATCCGCGGCGCGGGCTCGCGGTCGCGCGCATGGGCGCGCATATCACTTATCTGTCCGACGCCGCGCTGCACCGCAAATTCGGCCGGCGCTTCCAGGATCGCGACAATCCGACATTCTCGTTCGATGCCGATTTCCAGGTCGAATCCTACCTGCGGCATCAGGGCATCACTTTCGTCGAGCGGTTCGACGCCAATTCGTATCTCTATCTGACCCGCGCGATGGACTATTTCGATCTTGCCGGCGATTACGACGGCGTGGTGGCGGGAGCCTTCCGCGGCGCCCCGACCCGGTTCTGCGTCATCTCGTTCACCAGCGACTGGCTGTTTCCGACGGTGGAGTCCCGCGCTATCGTTCATGCGCTCAATGCCGCGGGCGCCCGGGTGTCGTTCGCCGAGATCACGACCGACAAGGGCCACGACGCGTTTCTGCTCGACGAGCCGGAATTTTTCGCGATCGTGCGCGGTTTTCTGGAAGGCGCCGCCAAGGCACGCGGGCTGCCGGGAAGGTGAGGATGCTGACGCGTCTCAAACACGATCTCACCATGGCGGAAGCGGCGCGCGGCCCGGGCGGCTCGCGCGTCGACTTGCTGGTCGTCGCCGGCATGGTAGGGC
>JBAQHW010000189.1:0-6251 GCA_049288525.1 Xanthobacteraceae bacterium | reverse complement strand
CATGATGGGCGGCCGCGTCGCCGAGGAATTGGTGTTTGGCCGAGAAAAGGTGACCGCGGGCGCCGCGTCCGACATCGAGCAGGCGACCAAGCTCGCACGCATGATGGTCACGCGCTGGGGCTTGTCCGATACGCTCGGCACCGTGGCCTATGGCGAAAACCAGGAAGAAGTGTTTCTCGGCTATTCGGTGGCCCGGCAGCAGAACATTTCCGAGGAGACCGCGAAGAAAATCGACTCCGAGATCAGGCGTCTGGTGGAGGCCGGCTACGCCGAGGCGCAGCAGATTCTCACCGACAAGCGCGCCGATCTCGAGACGCTGGCCAAGGGCCTGCTCGAATTCGAAACGCTCACCGGCGACGAGATCAAGGACCTGGTCCTTGGCAAGAAGCCGAACCGCGAGTCGGTCATCGAGCCGCCCGGACCCCGCAACTCGACGGTGCCGACCGCCGGCTCCGGCAGGAATCGGCCGCGAACCGAGCCGGGTCCGCTGGAGCCGCAGCCGCAGGGCTGACCTGCGGCCTGCGGAAAAGCCGCTCGGGGTTTTTCGAAATAAATTCGACAATCTTTTTGCGGCCGGGCGCGCGCCCGGGGCATGGCGGGGGCTCGCTCTGCAGGCTTGACTTGCGGGGCTTTGAACCACAACTCTCCACCCAACGACGGACGGGGGAGGCGGTCTTGATGCGGACGATTTCCATTGCCGCGCTAGCCCTTTTGCTGGTGGCGGGGCCTGCGCTGGCGCAGACGGCGAAGCCGCAGCGCGCGGCGCATCCCGCTTCCCTTAAGCCCGCGCCAGCCACCGCCTCGACGCCGGAACTGCGCTCGGCCCAGGCGCTGGCGCTGTCGTCGGATCCGGTCTTCGATGACGGCACTTATCTGCGCATCAAGCAGACGCTGTTAAGCTATTCGGACATCCAGGTTCGTGGCGGCTGGCCGACGCTGCCGGCCGACGCCAAGCTCGGACCGGGCGCGAGCGGCCCCGACGTGACGCTGTTGCGCCGCCATCTTGTCATCGGCGGCGATCTGCCGGCGAATGAGGAAACGGGCGACATCTATGACGCCGCCGTGATCGAAGGCGTCAAGCGCTTTCAATTGCGCCACGGTCTCGATGCCACCGGCGCGGTCGGCGCGCAGACGCTCAAGGCGCTCAACGTGCCGGTCGGCGACCGCATCAAGCAGCTCGAAGCCTCGCTGGAGCGGCTCCTTGGCACCGATTTCATCTTCGCCCAGCGCTACGTCGTGGTGAACATCCCCGCGGCCTTCGTCGAGGCGGTCGCCAATGGCAAGGTGGAGCGGCGCTACCGCGTCATCGTCGGCAAGATCGACAAGCCCTCGCCGACGCTGTCGGTCTATATCACCGCCATCGATCTCAATCCGACCTGGACGGTGCCGCTGTCGATCACCAAGAACGAGATCTTCGCCCGTATGCGCCGCGATCCGTCCTATCTCGCGCGCATGCATATGCGGCTGATCGGCGCCCACGACGAGGACATCGATCCGGCAAGCGTCGACTGGTCGTCCGACCGCTCGCCGAACTTCGTCGTGCGCCAGGACGCCGGTAACTGGAATGCGCTCGGCAATCTCAAGATCGACATGCCGAACCCATACGCCGTCTATATGCACGACACCGACACCCGCAAGCTGTTCGCCGCCGATTACCGCTTCGACTCGCACGGCTGCACCCGCGTCGACAATGTGCGCGACCTTGCCGCCTGGATCCTCCAGGACGGACCGCCGGGCTGGAATCGTGCCGCGATCGACGCCGGCATCGCCGCCGGGCAAACCAAGATCATCAATCTGCCGCACAAAATCCCGGTGGCCTGGGTCTATCTGACCGGCTGGGTGACGCGCGACGGCACCGTCGAATTCCGCGATGACGTCTATAAGCACGACGAACAACTCGACCGGAACGGTCTCGTCGAAGCGGCGGCCGGTGGCTTCGTCGCGCCGGTGCCGACCACCAATCTCAAGCAAGTCTCGATCGACAATCAGTGATATCGTGGCACCGACCTCGACGCGGCGCCGGTTATTTTGCCTTGGCGCAGAATTCGCTCGGCGTTTTCTTGTCGATCACCTTGATGAGGGCGTCGCCTTTGATCACGAATTCGCTGACGCCGTAGTGGTCGCTCGACGCGGAGCTCCAATCATAGGTCCAGCCCATCCCGGTGTAGGGATAGCCGGTAAGCGGATAGTCCCTGGCCGATGCGGTATCGCGATGAAAATCCAGCCGGTAGGACTGCCACATCTGGTTGGTCACAAATCGCATCTGATCATATGCGTCGCGGAGCGTCTTAGCGTCCGCGCCCGCGGCCGGTTCGGGCGGAAGATCGAACGTGCAGGTCGGCGGCGGTCCGTCATTGACGACGCCGAGGCATGGCCGGAACAAGCCGTCTTGGGGAATTTCGATCTCTTTTATGACATTGCCCGGCACCGGTCCTGGCGGCAGCCCGAGGAGCTGTTCCAGCTTGCGCACCGGGTCGGCCGCGCCGAGGCAGGCGTCGTGGAGCTCGGTTCGCAGCGCAACCCACACCGGAAAGGTCCGGTTTTGCACCGGTAGATCTCTGCTGTCGCCGAAGTTGACGACATCGACAGTGCCCGGCGCACCCGAAGACGCTTCCAGCGCCGCCAGAGGTTTTTGGTATGTCGGCCGCTTGACGGCGGCGGCGGTGATCGAATCGTTATAGGCGCTAAAGGCGGGCGGCACCCTTGGCCGATACAGCCACGTCGCCGGCGACACGATAGCCGGCGCCATGCAAATCGCCGCGGCCAGCACAAAGGCGGCGCTCAGCAGGATCAGGCTCCAGTCGAGCGACCGCAGCGTGCCCGTGAAGCCCATCTGCAATCGCCTGAGGTCGGTTGCGGTGAAGCTCATGGGTCAGCTCACTTGCAACGCCTTGATGAGATCGACGTTGCTGAGCCAGCCGAGCATGGGAGCGGTGGCATTGCCGGTTGCCGTGACGATGATGTCCTGCGCGCCGGAAACCTTATCGAGCGCCGACTTGGCGTCGGCGAGCGTGGTGTTGGCCGAGACGAACACCACCAGCTTTGAAATCTGATTGAGAACGTTCGGATCCTGCAGCATGTCGGCGAACGTCAATTGGGCCGGATTGCTGTCCTTGCCGACCAGGAAGGCATTCAGAGTGCTGATATGCACGATATATTTGAACACGCTGTTTTCGACGAATAGGATACGTGTGACACTGTCATTGAAAGCGCTCTGCAATGTCGCGATCGAGATTTTGTCCGGGGGGTTAGTGCCTAGGTCCTGTACCGCCGAGATCGCCGACAGCGGAATCATTTTTTCCGACGCCAGCGCCGATTGGTCCGAGTTGCCGCCGGACTGGGCGATCGCCTTGTCGAGCGTCGCGCTGGTTCGCTCCAGCGAGGCGGAGGAAAAGTAGAATGCCAGTACCGTGCCGACCCAGCCGGCGAGCACGGGCAGGATTGTGTTGAATGCATTCTTGGCGGCGTCGCTGGCGGCGGTATTGCTGCTCTGTGCCAGCCCGACCAGGGCAATGACGAGGAGGAACAGCGTGAAGAATGAGCCTAGCACGACCGTGCCGGCAATCCGATCGCGCCCGCGTAAGCGCAGTTGCTCCGCGTTCGGTGCCGGCATAGTTGCCGGCGCGCTGGTGGCAGCCATGGTTGAGCCCCTCGTGTCGTTTGCCGTCCGTTCAAACGGCCCCAGGGCAACTATAGCGGGCTTCCGTAGATCTGCAACCTATAGATGTCTATAGTATAACGTACACGTGAGCGTTGGCCGGCGGATCGCCATGATTCGAGATTCGATCCTCGCTCCTTGGATGACGGTAAATGCTGATGCGGCAGATGATTTTGGTCGGCTTCCTGCAGGCGCAGAACTGCAGCAATCTGGCGAGCTCGTGGCGCCATCCGGCCTCACGCACCGAAAGCTGGTCGCCGGATTTTTACCGGCACATCGGCCGGGTGCTGGAGGAGGGCAAATTTCACTTGGGCTTCTTTGACGACCGGCTGTCGATGCCGGACATGTATGGGCGCGACCACGGCCATACTGTCGCCCATGGCATTCGTTGCGTGAAGCTCGACGCCGTCACCGTGCTCACCGTCATGGGCATGGCGACAGAACGGCTCGGTCTCGGCGCGACCTATTCGACCAGCTATTACGAGCCGTTCCACGTCGCGCGCCTGTTCGCGACGCTCGATCTGATGACCGGCGGTCGCGCGGCCTGGAACGTCGTCACCTCGCTCAATGACGGCGAAGCGCAGAACATGGGCCGCGACGAGGTGATCGGTCACGACCTGCGCTACGACCGCGCCGACGAGTTCATGGAGGTCGTGCTCGGCCATTGGGATACCTGGGAAGACGATGCCATAGTCCAGGACAAGGCGACGGGGCTGTTCGCCAAGCCTGAGAAGGTGCATCGGCTCGATTACCAGGGCCGCCATTTTCGCTCGCGCGGGCCGTTCACCGTGCCGCGTTCGGCGCAGGGTCATCCGGTCCTCATCCAGGCCGGTTCGAGCGGACGAGGGAAAAAGTTCGGCGCGCGCTGGGGCGACCTCATTTTCGTGATCTATCCGAATATCGAGACCGGCAAGCACGACTATGCCGAATTCAAAGCGGAGGTCGCGCGCTACGGCCGCGATCCGGCGGTGGTCAAGGTCACCCACCTCATCAACACCGTGGTCGCCGCGACCAAAGCCGAGGCCGAGGATAAATGGGCGGAAATCGAGAAGCTGCCGCTCGAGATCGAGGCGCTGTCGCTGTTGTCGGAGGTGCTCAACTTCGATTTTGCCCGAAAGCGAATGGATGAGCCGTTTACCGATCGGGAATTGGAGGAAATGTCCGGGCTGCAAGGCATCCGCGACCGCGTGGTGAGCGTGAAGAAAAATCCCACCGCGCGGGATTTCGTCCAGATCAGCGGGCGCGGCCGCGTGCTGAGTGCGATCGTCGGCGGTCCGAAGGAGGTGGCCGATCAGCTCGAGCAATGGTTCGCCGCGCCGGCCTGCGACGGTTTTGTGCTTTCCGCTACCCACGTGCCGGGGGCTTACGAGGATTTCGTGCGCTTCGTCGTCCCGGAGCTGCAGCGCCGCGATCTGTTCCGCAAAGATTTTACCGGCGTCACGCTGCGCGAAAATCTGGGATTGCCGGTACCGGCTGTGGGGGCGTGGCGCCGTGCAAACGCACGGGTGCGAAAGGCAGCTCCGGCGTGAGCGGCTACGGCGCTAGCGGCGTCGGATTGTCGGCGGGCGGCTCGATGCCGAAGGTTGCGGCGGTCATGCAGGTCATGGAAAAACTGCCGACCACGCCAACGAGCGCAACCAGGCTCTCCAGCCCCATGGTCTTTTCCGCCGCCGCGTAACTGGCGTCGCTGAGGCCCTTATTGGTGAGGATTTCACGCGCCACCACAAAACAAGTGCGCTCGCGCGGCTCGGCAAGACTGGGGTCGCGCTGAGCGTTGATGGCGTCGATCACGGCCTGGTCGATGCCGACGGAGAGCGAGCGGCGCACTTGCGCGAACCACGGATAGCGCGCACTCCAATGCCGGGCCACGGTGAGGTTGGCGATTTGCTGCTCGCGCTTCGACAGCGGGCCGCCCGAGAGCGATTCCCGCATAGTCTGCGCGGCTTCAAACAATTTCGGCAGCCTGATATAGGCGTAATACGGTCCGCCGACGATGCCGGCTCCCTGCTTGGCCTCATCGTAGACGCGCGCCTGTTCGGCATTCATATCGGCGCGCTCGATAATCGCTATGCGCGGCATGCGTTTCCTCGCTTGTGGTTTTGTTCTGCCGCGCTGAGCTTAGCATCCATCTGCCGTTGGCGCGACCCGCTTATGCGGACGTGAAAGACCTTGGAGCCGGCGCATGCCGCTGCAAAATCGCGTTGACCCGTTCGGCGACCTGATCGCAACGCCTTCGCGTGGGTTGTTCATGGGCAATCGCGGCGGGCGGGTTCACACCGACGCCAGGACGCTGACAACGCGGCGCTGGGCGTCGCGGCAATGGATCTGCTGCATGCTCGATTTCAAGCACCGCCAGCGCGACGTCTGGGGCCGGTTCTATACCGAGCTGTTCTTTCTCGATGAAGTGACCGCGCTCGCCGCCGGCCATCGCCCGTGTTTCGAGTGCCGCCGCGCGGAGGCACTGGCGTTCGCAGAAGCGTGGCGCCAGGCGCAAAAACTGGAGGTGCCGCCCAAAGCCAGCGATATGGACGCGGTGCTGCATGGCGAGCGCCTCGACGGCCGCACCAAACGGCGGCGCTGCCGCGCCGTCGAC
>JBAQHW010000188.1:0-7950 GCA_049288525.1 Xanthobacteraceae bacterium | reverse complement strand
GGGCGGGCCCGGCGCGATCGCTGCCGGCGTGATCGGCGGTGCGCTCGCAGCAGCCACCTCGCCCTTATGGGCGCCCGGCTATTACGACTACTATCCGGGCTATGCCTACGGACCGGCCTATGCGGCGCCCCCAGCGGTGGTCGTCGAGGGCGGCGGCGGCTCGGTGGCGTACTGCGAGTCGCGCTACCGCTCATTCAATCCCGCAACCGGACTGTTTCTGGGCTACGACGGGCAATATCACCCCTGCCCGTAGAGGTGGAGGGTTCTTATAAGACGTAAGACGGTAAGGCATAGTGGCTGGATGGATCGGTCCAGCCGTATGCCCGCCACCTTTTCCAAGGTCTCGGTGAAAAGCCAGATCGTTATTCCCCGCGAAATCCGCCGGCGCCTCGCGCTCAAGCCCGGCGACACGTTGCATTATCGCTTGACCGAAGCCGGCGTACTCCTCGAGAAGGCGGCGACGAACGACATCATGATCGCCAGTCTCGAACGGGCTGGGTTATCCACGCCGTCGATAGTGCGGCCGGCCAAGATTGCCTGCATTGAGCCAAACCGCATCGGCCGGCGCATCGGGCGGCTCGACAAGGCATCGTCCAGAGTTGTGGCGCAACGGCCGCGCAGTTTTCTAGGGTGAGATCCGCGCACGATCGCCGCTCTAACATGCTACCGCGAGAATCCGACCGATAGCCACGGCTCGGCGGAAAGGTCTCGCTCTGTGCTCCGGCGGCGTCGAGCAGCGCCACGAGTTCGCCGGGCTCGGCCCCGCGTGCCTTCATTTTCCGGAAACAGGACCGGCGCTATCGCCGCCATGTCGGCCGCTTTCGAGCCGTGTGCGCGGCGAACCGGTTTCGATCAACCGAAAGAGCGCGAACAGCGCCGAATAGACTTCGTTAAAATTGATCGAGGCCGACGCGGCGTCGAAGGCCTCGAACATCGACGTCCATAGCGGCGACGGCGGCACCCGCAGCTTCATGCCGCGGAAATCGTCCGGCGTCTTGATCGGCTTGGTCGAGGTCGTGGTCCGGCGGAAGCCGTTGTCCCAAATCTTCTCCATGGCGAGAATCTGGTTGGTCTTGGCGATCTGGCCGCGCACATAGGCGCCAAGATCGCCGTCCATCGCCGTCTATCGTAGTTCGGGAACGCGAAACCCATGCCGTTGATCGAGGCCGCTGGCACCAGCGTCGCCAGGATCAGGCCCGAGAGCGTAAAGAATTCGACGCCGCCGGAGCGGATCTGGGACAGCGTATCGTGTCGGAGCCGAGTTGGCTCGACGGAAAAATCTGCAGGTCGAAGGCGCCGTCGGTTACCTTTTCGATCGCGGCCGCCATTTCCCGCGCCCGGATATTCATCGGATGCGTATCCGGCAGATTGTTGGCGTATTTGTACGTGAATTTCGCGGCCTGCCCGCGCGCTACGAACGTCGCGCCGATCGCGTCCTGTGTCCATGAAGACCCTCTCCCAAAGGCGGGCGAAGAGATCGCAGCTCGATTGCTTGTTGGACAATTCAATAACGATTATCGCGCCGCGAGGTTACGCCGTTCTTGTTAGCTCTCGTCAGACGGCGGGGACGTGCGGAGGCGGAGGCGGAGGCGGAAGCTTAAGCCGTCGCTCCGGCGTCGACGGTCAGCACCGTGCCGGAGACGCTCGCCGCCTTGTCGCTGAGAAGATATGCGACGGCGTTGGCGACGTCGTCGACACCGGCGAGGCGGCGCAAGGCGCTGCGGCGGACCACCTGTTCGCGCTGCGCGCCGGCCAGCCCGTGCGTCATATCGGTGTCGATAAAACCCGGCGCCACCGCGTTGACGGTGATGCCGAGACGGCCGACTTCACGGGCGAGCGAGCGGGTGAAGCCGAGCATCGAGGCCTTGGTCGCCGCATAGACCGACAGCCCGCTATAGCCGGTGAAGCCGACGATCGAAGCGACGTTGACGATGCGGCCGATGCGTTCCGACATCATACCGCGCACCACATATTTGCTCAGTACGATCGGCGACAGCGTATTGACGCGAACGAGCGCTTCGATCTGCGAATTGTGCATCAGCGACAGCGCGCCATCGAGGCCGAGCGCTGCATTGTTGACAAGACCGAACAGTGGCCCGAACTCGTGGCGGAGGCTACGCACCAATTCCGCAATCTCGTCGATCTTGCCGAGATCGAAGCCGACGAAATGCAGCGCGCCTTGCTTGCCGCGCTTGGCTTGCGCGATCGCGGTGTTGAGCTCCTTTGTCGGCTTGCGCGCCAGCGCGATGACGCAATAACCGGCCGCGGCGAGCGTCTTGGCAATACCCAGCCCAAGGCCGCGGCTGCCGCCGGTGACCAGCACGGTGCGGACCGATTTGCGCGACTGTTTAGCCATAGCGCCGCAGGAGCTTGCCGGTGGCCGCCACGTCGAGCGCCGGCACGATGCTGATGGCCGCCGGCACCTTGTAGTGCGGCAGCGCGTCGCGGCAGAACTGCAGAATATCGCCCTTCACCCAATTGAGATCGACCCGGTTGAGATCGCCCTCCCCCTTGAAGGGCTGTAAATTCGCGGCCGTATCCTCGAGAACAACATCGGCAATCACGATCGCCCCGGTGATCGGACTTTTCTTGCCGCGCACCAGCGACATGCGGACCTGCGGATGGCGGTTGATCACCGCCTCGACCTCCTCAGGGTGAACCTTCAGACCCCCGATATTGATGATGCCGCCACGGCGCCCGGCGAACAGATAACGATCGCCATGCAATTCGACCATGTCACCGGTGTCGACGAAACCGTCGCGATCCGCGAGCGCCGCGTCGGTGCCGACGTAGCGGGCGGCGGCGCGCGGCGAACGGATGCGCAGCGAGCCGTCGAGGACCTTCATCTCGACACCGTCGCGCGTCTGTTCGACGAGTTCGGCCGGAAAGCCGGCACGTCCGTCGCGCACTTCGAAGGCAACGCCGGCTTCAGTCGAAGCATAGGCGTGGCTGATCATCGCATCGGGAAACGCTTTGCGCAGGTTGTCGAGAATCGCCTGGTCGGCAATCTCACCTGACAGCCTGACGTAGCGCGGCGATATTTTGCCGATTGCCGGTGACATCAGCGCGCGGCGCCAATGCGTCGGCGTGCCCAAAACGTGGGTGACGCCGTGGCGGCCGAGACGATCGAGATGCTCGGCGACCGGCTCGCCGCCGCTCGACAGCACGAGCGAGGCGCCGCCAAGCACCGCGCGCAGGAAAATCTGCAAGCCGCCATAGCGCCGGATATCGTAGAACGTCGCCCAGACGACATCGTTATCGACCTTGCGCTGGCGAAAGGCTGCGGTGAGGCCCGCCACGCTGTGGACCACCATTTTGGGCACCCCGGTGGTACCGGAGGTCAGCATCACCCACTCCGTCGGGCGTGACGGTGCGGGCAGCCGCGGCGCCGGCGCGACCTCAGTGGTGCACATGACCCGGTGTGGAAGCTCGAAGGCGGTGCTGGCGGGTGAGCTGTGATCGTGCACGACCGCATCGATGTCCGCTCCGGCGACGATGGACGCGAAGTGATCGGGCTCGCTATCGGGGGGCAGAATAGTGAGCCGGCGCGCAACGCCGTCGAGCTCGATCAAGGCCAGCGCCGTCGTCAGCTGACTGCCGGTGGCGACCAGAACGGATTTATCGGCGAGTTCGGCCAGCCGGCCGCCAAGTGCGGTGCCGCCGCTCAGACCCGGAACGTGTGCGTGCCTGTGACGATCGAAGAGGAAACGCTCCGCCGGACCTATCCACTGCCGCAGCGATGGCGGCTCAGTGCGCGCCATTTTCGTAGACCTTCACGAAGTCGCCGAAAGTCACGGGGAACACCGCTTCCTCCGACGCCGTGAACGGATCGACGCCGAGCTTGTCTTCGAGCCGGGCGACCAGCACGGCAAAGCCGAGCGAGTCCAGGCCGGAATCCAGCAGCACCAGATCATCGCGCAACGGCGCCAGAATTTTACCGTGCTCGCGCGCGATCTCTTCCATCTGGCGCGTTATGGTTAATTTTACCGACATAGCATCCAGGCCTACGGTTTGTTCATTTCGCGCCGATATAATCCAGCAAGGATTACGATCAAGTTCACGCACGCGGCGTGGTCAACAGGAATGGTTGCTGCCTTGCCGGAAATACACTGCCGACAGATCGAAGCGAGTGATCTTGCCGCCGTTGCCACGCTGTTGCGGCGCGGCTTTCCGAATCGCCCGGACGGGTTCTGGGATCACGCGCTCAATGAGCTGGCGCAGCGCGAGCCGCCGGCCGGCTTGCCAAAATATGGTTACCTTTTGGAGAGCGGCGGCAAGCTGGTCGGCGCCATCCTGATGATCTGCTCGGCCGTGCGCGCCGGCGACACGCTGGCGCCACGCTGCAATCTGTCGAGCTGGTTCGTCGAGCCGGCGTTCCGAGCCTATGCGTCGCTGCTGGTGACGCACGCGCTACGGCACAAGGACGTCACCTATCTGAACGTCTCGGCCGCGCCGCATACCTGGCCGATCATCGAAGCGCAGGGCTTTGCCCGCTACAGCGACGGCCTGTTCGTCTGCCTGCCGGGGCTGAGCCGGACCAAAGGCGCCGAAGCGGCCGAGGTGGTGGACGGGGCCTTGCCGCCGGCCGTCGCCGCCGATGCCTTCGAGCGGCAAGTCGTCCTGCAGCATGCCAAGCATGGCTGCATCGGCCTGTGGTGCGTCGCCGCTGGACAGGCCTACCCGTTCGTCTTCCGTCAGCGGCTGGTGAAGGGCTTCATCCCCTGTGCGCAGTTGATCTATTGCCGCGACATCGCCGATTTCGCCCGCTTCGCCGGGCCGATCGGCCGCTATTTGACGCGGCACGGCCGCCCCATCGTCATCGTAGACGCGAACGGGGCGATACCGGGATTGCTGGGGCTTTTCCGCCGCGGCAGCAAGCCGAAATATTTCAAGGGACCGGAGCGCCCGCGGCTCGGCGATCTGGCCTATACCGAATACGCGATCATGGGCGTCTGACTCTTCTCTCCCCGTTGCGCAGAGAACAAACCGATCAGATCATCAAAGCTTGCCGCACCCTGGTCGGCCATTGCGCCAGGTCAACGCCATGGATCACGAACAACGCCAAGGCCAGCCGATCCACGCCGAATGCCACGCAGCCGGTATGGGCGACGCCGCCGGACGCCGTATGCAAACTCCACGTCGTGCCGAAATGGTCGCGGTGATAATTGAAGCTCATGCAGGCGGTCGGCTCGTCTTCCGAGTGCACCGGAACGAGCAATTCGAATTTCAGCTCCTGTTCGACCTGGCTCACCGCCATCAGCTTGCCGCCGCGGCCGAAGAACGGATCGCTGGCATGCGCAATGTGATAAGGCAGGCCCAGTTGGCCGGCAAAGCCCTCGGCGCGCTTCATCCAGTGCGCGCGAAACGCCAGAATCTCTTCCGCCGTGCCGACCTGAACGTATTCGCGCATGCGGAACGATTGCAGCCGATCGAGCATTTTCGAAGGCTCGCGGCGGAAGCAATCGCAAGCGACGTCGAAGAGGAGCCCGCCGGCGGGCACCCTGCCGCGGCTCGCCACCAGCGGGTACACCGGGTAGCAGGCGGCCGGGCTGAGCACGAGGTCCGCGGCGGCCAATCCTTCGGTCCAGTCCTCGCCGGCTTCGTAACGCTCGACGCTATTGCGGATATGGCTTTCGTCGCCGCTCAGGCAGCTCACGCAGCCGAGAAAATGTGGAAAGCTTTTCAGGTAGCCGGATTTCTCCAGTTGCCGGCGGCTCATGACCGGAGGAAACCGCAGCACCTCGGCATGCGGCTCGCGGTAACGCGAAATCAGCGCGGTGAGGCCATCGACGACCCGCTCGAACGCCGCAGTGCGCGCATACACGCCGTCGATTCCAGTCGGCAGCAACAGCGCCTCGGCGATCGAATCGAGCGAATGGGTGGTCCGGACCGGTTGCTTGAACGCAACGTTCATTGTTGTACGCCTCTTCCGATTTCAGTTCGATGTGCTAGCCGCAAAGCGAATCCGGCACGCCGCTCAACAGCGAAGCGCTCGCGACATTGGCGAGGATGCGGTCATTGTTGATCATGATCGGCGACGACAGAATATCGCGCAGATGGCGGCCGACACTGAATTCGCCGTCGTTGCGATAGCCGGCCAGGCCGCAGGTCTGCATCGCGCTCATGACGGCAGCCACCGCCAGCTCCGATGCATTGACCTTGAGCAGATTCATGCCGGTCTGGAAATCGATCGATTCCAGCGCCGACGAATCGGTCCCGGCCGCCTCGAACCGCTGCACCGAAGAAGCGATCAGGCCGCGCAGCATGCGCAGCGAAGCATTGGCCCGGGTCAGATGCGCCGCCGCAGGTGGCAGCGTTCCGCCGGCGCGTTGCGCGGCTTTGCGCACGAAGCCGCGGGCACGGTCGACGGCGCCAGCCGCGATCCCGGTCCAGGCGGCGCTCCACAACAGATGTGCGACCGGCATCATGGTGTGCGCCTGGATCTTATCGTAGGTCACGGGCAGGATCTGCTCGGCCGCGCCGGAGGCGACGAGCTTGAATCCTTCGCTGCAGGTACCGCGCATGCCGAAGGCGTCCCAGCCGACAAGCCGCTCCAGCGTGTAATCCTGCTTGAGAAACGTGACCAGAACCTGATCGGAACTGGCGGCATCGGCGGAGCGGCGCGCGGTGGTGACGACCGCATCGGCCGCCGCGCCGTAGGAGATAACCGTCGCCTGCCGTTCGAGCGTGATGCCGGAGCCGTTGCGCACGATCGAGGCAGTGCTGTTGCGCAAATCGCCGCCGTTTTGGCCTTCGGTGGTCGACGACGCGAACAACAGTTGCTCGTCGCCGAGCCGGCGCAGCAAACGCTGATACCACAGGCTGCTGCGGCCATGGCGAACCAGACACGCGACCTTGGTTTGGTGCATCGCGTAGATCATTGCGGTCGAGGCGCAGGCGCGGCCCAGCGCGTAACAGACGTCGACGATATTGGCGATGCTTGCGTCTTCGCCGCCGAGTTCGTGCGGCACGGCAATGCCGAGGAGACGCTCCGCGCGCGCGGCCGTTATCGCCTCCTGCGGAAATCGCGAATCGCCGTCCACCGCGCCGGCATGCTCGGCCGCGACCGCGGCCACTTTCTTGGCGCGTTCGACGAGCGCCGCGGCGCCCGCGTTGCGCAGGTTGTTTGCCGTGGCGAGAATGCCGCGCGCGGCATTGCGTGCCGCCTGCATGTCCTGATCACTCTCCAGAGCCGCCGCGCTTCGAGGGTTCATGAACGATCCCGCAATAATGGCCGCCTATCGCATTCTGCGATCGCCGCCCCCACAGCTAGCGCAAAACTTGCAAACACTTGTGGCAATATGCGGGAATTAGCGCGGTTCTTTTGCATAAAGGTTACCAATCGAAAACCCCTTATGTGATAACCATCGCCAAAGTTGTTGCGAAGATGATGGTTATAAGAAGCCGCAGTTTTTTGGATTCGAATTCGGGGAAAATTCACCGTGCTTGACCGTATGCATTCCTCGCCGTCCGAGCGCATCAGCGCGCTGATCCGCACGATGCTGGCCAAACGCGGAATCGACCGGGCGGTCGGCCGCGACGACGACTTGAGCGAAATTGGCCTGTCTTCGCTCGACACCGTCAACCTGATGCTGGCGGTCGAAGGCGAGTTTGACGTCAAGATCCCGGACCGCGACATGACGCCGGCGCATTTTCGCAGCATTGCGCGGATTGAGGCGCTACTCGGCGCGCTGACGAATAAGTGATAACCGGATTTGCCGGGATGCTCACGCCGCCGGCAAACGGCTGAAAATAAAAAAAGCCCGGAATGGGCGACGCCCAATCCGGGTTTCGATGTGTCGAAGAGCTTACTGGTTACTGGCGGCCTTGATAGCCGTTCTGGTTTTTCAAGTTTTTCTGCATATTGGAGGCCGTTCCGGTTTTCGGGCCGCCGACTTGATGCGTTCCCGGGCCGCCGCTGGCGGCGGCATTGTTGGTCGTCGAGCCGGT
>JBAQHW010000187.1:0-4541 GCA_049288525.1 Xanthobacteraceae bacterium | reverse complement strand
ATTGCGAGCGAAGCGAAGCAATCCAGTCTGGAGCTGAAGGCTGGATTGCTTCGTCGCTTCGCTCCTCGCAATGACGGCTTGTCGATCGCTCAAATTTTCAACCCGAAATACCGGGCGGCGTTATTGGCGGCGACGTCGGCGCGCACATCGTCGGCAAGCGTTACGTGGTCGAGCCACTCACCGGCTTCCTGCGCCGTTTCAAACGGATGATCCGCGGCAAACATCACCCTGCCGCGGCCGAGCGCGGCGAGCGTGCAGTCGAGCGGCTCCGCCGAGCACATGCCGGACGTGGTGACGGCGACATTCTCGCGGATATATTGCGACGGCGGCTTTTTGAGCTTGAGGCCTTGAAACGCCGCGCGGCTGTCGAACCGCCACAAGAGGAACGGCAGCGTCTCGCCGAGGTGACCGAGCATCAACCGGCTGCTCGGAAAACGGTCGAAATGCCCGCTGACGATCAGCCGCATGGCATGCGAGCCGGTCTCGAAGCCCCAGCCCCACATCGGCCGCATCAATACCTTGTAGCCGGACAGAACGGACGGCTGCGCCACCGGATCGGCCGGATGGATATAGATCACCGCGCCAAGCGCATCGGCGCGTTCCCAAAACGGATAAAGATCGGCGGCGTCCAGATATTGGCCGTGGGTATGGCCGTTGATCATGGCGCCGGCGAACTTCAATTCGCGCACGCAGCGTTCGAGTTCGTCTGCGGCCGCCTTCGGGTCCTGCATCGCCAGATGCGCGAAGCCGGAATAGCGGTCGGGCCGCTTACCGATTTCACGGGCGAGAAAATCGTTCGACTCGCGCGCGCGGCGCGTCGCCGTCGCGGCGTCGCGCTCGGCTTGCACGCCGGGTCCAGCGATCGACAGTACCGAGCGCGCGATTCCGGCCTCGTCCATGCTCTTGAGCCGCAGCTCGCCGAAATCCGTCAGATTGCGAAAGAAGTATTCGGCGCGTTCGGGCGGGAGCTCGGACATGGTCGGCCGCCAGTAATCGACCAGACCGGGCGAGAGAAAATGCTCCTCCAGCGCGATTTTCTTGACCATACGTCCCCCTCACCGCTTTAACCCTGTGACGCTCTCTGTACCTTAATTCGGATATTGGCTACAAACCCTCCGATCGCACATCAGTGGCTCAAAACTTTCAGTGGAGGAAAGCCCGTGACGCAGAAAATACGCGGGGTGACGTTTGAGGAAAACCTCAACAATGCGATGGGGCTTGAGTTCTACAACCTGTCGCATCGCTTCGGCTATCAGTCGCCGAACTGGCCCTATTTCGAAGACGTCAAGATCGAGCGCATTCACTACATGGCCAAATCGGGCGTGCTGTCGCAGCGCATCACCACCTCGATGCACAACACCACCCATATCGACGCCCCGGCGCATGTCGTGCAGGGCACGCCGTTCATCGATGAGGTTCCGCTGCCGCACTTCTTCGGCTCGGGCATCGTCGTCTCGATCCCGAAAAAGAAGTGGGAGCAGATCACCTATGACGATCTGGAGAAAGCGGCCGGCAAGATCGTGCGGCCGCGCGACGTCGTCCTGATCAATACCGGCTGGCATCACCTCTACGAGGATAGCGAGGACTATTTCTGCTATTCGCCGGGTTTTGTGGCGTCGGCCGGCGAGTGGTTCGTCGAGAAGCAGGTCAAGGTGGTCGGCCACGACACCCAGGCCAACGATCATCCGCTGGCGACCGCCATCGGCCCGCAGCGCAACGGGCCGCTGCACCCGCATCTCGCCGCCGAATACAAGGAATGGTCGGGCGGCCGCGATTGGAAAGACGACTTTCCCGATTGGGAACCGGTGCACCGCATTCTGTTCAAAAACGGCATTCTCGGTATCGAGAACGTCGGCGGCGATCTCGACAAGGTCACCGGCAAACGCTGCACCTTCGCGTTTTTCCCGTGGAACTGGGACCGCGGCGACGGCTGCATCATCCGCTTGGTGGCAATCCTCGATCCGAAGGGAAATTACCGGATCGAGAAAGGGGAGAAATTCTAGATGATCGTGCGCAAATTCTCTGAAGCCAAAGCCTACGAAGCGCCGAACCACCGCGACTATAAGTCGTTTCGGGTTTACGGCGCGGAGATGGGCGGCTCGCAATCGCTGGTGTTCGGCATTTCGCATTTCCTGCCGGGCGGCGGCGCCGGTCCGGACGCCTCGCCGCCGGAGAAAATCTACTACGTGATGGCCGGCGAGCTTACCGTGATCGCCGGCGGCAAGGAGACGGTCGCGAAGGCCGGCGACAGCGTCTATATTGGGCCGAACGAAAGCCGCGAGATCATCAATCGCGGCCACGACGTCTGCACCATTGCGGTCGCCGTAGCGCCGGTGAAATAACGGAGCGCAACGCCGTCATCGTCCGCGCAGGCGGACGATCCAGTAATCGCCGAGGTCAAGTCATCGGCCATGGCGCTGGCGGTTACTGGATGCCCCGGCGGAGCCTGTCATCGGGCCGGCCGAAGGCCGGACCCGTTGGCGGGGCATGACAAATGTAAAACGCGTGGAGACACCATGTCCGACGAAAGTTTTCTGAAAAACCCGCTGTCGCTGTTCGACGTCAAAGGCAAGACGGCGATCGTCACCGGGGCGACCGGCGCGTTTGGCGCGATCGCGGCGAAAACGCTGGCGGCGGCCGGCGCCAGCGTCGTGTTGAGCGCGAACAACGCCGAGGGATTGAAAAAGATCGCCGCCGAATGCGGCAAGTTCGGCGGCAAGGCCGAAGTGCTCGCCAAGCGGCCGAGTTCGGAAGCCAATTGTGACGCCATCGTCGCAACCGCCGTCGATAAGTTCGGCGGCCTCGATATTCTCGTCGTGGCCTCGGGCCAGAACAAGGTGTCGAAGATCATCGATCAGAAGCCGGAAGATTTCCTCGACGTGATGGACGCCAACGTCACGCAATCATGGCTGATGGCGCGCGCGGCGGCGCGGCAGATGGTCAAGCAGGGCCGCGGCGGAAAAATCATCCTGATGTCTTCGGCGCGCGGCCTCCTTGGTCATCCCGCCGGCTACACCGCCTATTGCGCGTCGAAATCGGCGGTCGACGGCATCACCAAGGCGCTCGGCTGCGAGCTCGGCCCGAGCGGGATCACCGTCAATGCGCTCGGACCGACCGTCTTCCGTTCGCCGCTCACCGAATGGATGTTCGCCGACGACGAACGCGGCAAGACGGTGCGCGCGGGCTTTCTGACCCGCGTGCCGAAAGGCCGCCTTGGCGAGCCGGAAGATCTGGCCGGACCGCTGCTGTTCCTCGCCTCCAAGGCGTCCGACTTCTATACCGGTCACATCCTTTACGCCGACGGCGGCTACACGGCGGGTTAGCAGTTCGTTTCCGGGCGTAAGCGCAGCATTCGAAAATGGTCGACGTCACCAAAGCAAAAATTGCCATCGTCGGCGCCGGCCTGATGGGGCACGGTATCGCGCAGGTTTTCGCGCTTGCCGGACACGACGTGACCATCACCGACACGGTGATGAAGAACCTCGACAACGTCACCAAGCGCATCGCCGCCAATCTGCGCGATCTCGGCGACGATCCCTTGGCGATTTCGCGGGTGCGGCCGTGCTTGGAGCTCGTCGAGGCGGTGCGCGAGGCCGATTACGTCGTCGAAGCGATATTGGAAGATCTGCCGCTCAAGCAGAAGCTGTTCGCCGAGATCGAACGCCACGCGCGCCCGGACACCGTTTTGGCCAGCAACACGTCGGTCATTCCGATCACGTCGATCATGGAAGGTCTGACGCATCGCGAACGGGCCCTCGGCACGCATTGGTGGAACCCGCCGTTTCTGGTGCCGCTTGTTGAAGTGATCGAAACGCAGTGGACGTCACCAGACGTCGTGGCCTGGACCATGGCGCTGCACAAGAACGCCGGCAAGAAACCAGCCCACGTGAAAAAAGATGTGCCGGGCTTCATCGGCAACCGGCTGCAGCATGCGCTGTGGCGCGAGGCCATTTCGCTCGTGGAAAACGGCATTTGCGACGCCGAAACGGTCGATGCCGTCATCAAGGCCTCGTTCGGCCGGCGGCTTGCCGTGCTCGGCCCGCTGGAAAACGCCGACATGGTCGGCACCGACCTGACGCTGGCGATCCACAACACCGTGCTGCCGGCGATCGACAGCCGCCCGGCGGCCTCGCCCTATCTGCAAAAGCTGGTCGCCGACGGCAAGCTCGGCTTCAAATCCGGCGAAGGCTTTCGCACCTGGAGTGCCGACGAGCAGGCGGAGCTGCGCACCAAAGTGCTGCTGCACCTCAAAGAGTCGCGCGATAGGTAATGTTTTTATGAAGCATGATCTTTTCGGAAAACCGGGTTCCACTTTTCCGGATCATGCTTACCGCGCCGCTTCGAGCGCCTTTTCCGCGCGCAGCGCCGGCATCACCTCATCGACGAAAAGACCGATCGAGCCTAATGCCTCATCTCGGGTCATGTCGCCGAAAGCATACTGGCCGACGAGATAGTTGCACTGCGTTTCGGCAAGCTGCGCGGCGAGAAATTCCGTCACCGTCGATGGCGAGCCCGCGATACCCTGACCACGCTGCATAAGC
>JBAQHW010000186.1:0-1711 GCA_049288525.1 Xanthobacteraceae bacterium | reverse complement strand
CATGAAAATCGACAATATCTCTCGTCGCCGCTTGTTGCAGGGGAGTGCGGGCCTGGCTTTGGGCGCATCGATGCCGATCGAGCACGCGCTCGCCGCGACCACGACCGTCGGCTTCATCTACGTCGGGTCGCGCGACGACTACGGTTACAACCAAGCTCACGCGCAAGGCGCGGCGGCACTGAAGAAGATGCCAGGCATCAAAGTGGTCGAGGAAGAAAAGGTGCCGGAGACCGAAGCGGTCGAGAAGACCATGGAATCCATGATCAATTTGGACGGTGCGACGTTGCTGTTCCCGACGTCATTCGGCTACTTCAGCCCGCACGTCCTGAAAACGGCGGTGAAATACCCGAAAATCCGCTTCGAACATTGCGGCGGCCTATGGACGCCCAAAGACCCGACCAATGTCGGCAGCTATTTCGGCTACATCGATGAAGCGGTCCACGTTTCGGGCATTGTCGCTGGCCATCAGACCAAATCGGGCAAGCTCGGCTTTGTCGCCGCCAAGCCCATTCCGCAGGTGCTGCGCAACATCAACGCGTTCATGCTGGGCGCCAAGCTCGCCAATCCGAAAGCGACGCTGCAAGTGATTTTCACCGGCGACTGGTCGATGCCGGTAAAGGAGGCGGAAGCCACCAACAGTCTGGTCGACCAGGGCGCCGACGTCATCACCTGCCATGTCGACGGTCCGAAGACTGTGGTCGAGAACGCCGCGCGCCGCGGTGCCATGGTATGCGGCTATCACGTCAATCAATCGGTGCTGGCGCCGAAGGCCTATCTCACCGGCGCCGAATGGAACTGGGAAGCGCTCTATCCGCGCTTCGTCAAGATGTTCACGTCCGGCCAGACCATCCCCAATTTCTATCGCGGCGGTCTGAAGGAAGAGCTGGTCAAAGTGTCGCCCTATGGCGCGATGGTCGGCGAGGCTGCGCGGAAGCACGCTGACGACATCAAGGCGCAGCTCACGGCCGGCACCTACGTCATCTTCAAGGGGCCGATCGCCGACAACAAAGGCAAGACGGTGATCGCGAGTGGCATATCGCAAGGCCAGAAGGATCCCGAACTCGAGAAAATGGATTATCTGGTCGATGGCGTAATCGGAGCGACTTCGTGAAGGCTGACGTCGGCGCGCCACTTGCGCCAACCGCAGCCAAGCAATCTCTGCGCGAGGCGTTCGGGCTAAAATTCGGGGGGGCGGCGGAATACGTCGTCATCCCGACGCTCGCGATCGCCGTGTCGCTCGTTCTGTTCGGGATTTTTGCCGCGCTGTTCGGCAAGAGCCCGCTCGATGTCTACTATTATATGTATCTGGGCGCGTTCGGCACCTGGTTCTCGTGGCAGAACACGCTTACACGCGCCGCTCCGTTGATCCTCACCGCGCTATGCACCGCCCTACCGGCGCAGCTCGGCATGGTGATCATCGGCGGCGAGGGTGCCTTACTGATGGGCGCACTGACGGCGACTGGCGCGGCGCTGGCCATGCCCGCCGCGCCGCCGCTCGTCGTGCAGATCAGCATGGCCTGCGCCGGCATGATCGGCGGCGGATTGTGGATCATGCTGTCGGGGGCGTTGCGCCAATATCGCGGTGTCAACGAAACGATATCGAGTCTGCTGCTCGTTTATATCGCGCTGGCAATCCTCAATTTCCTGGTTGAGGGCCCGATGCGCGATCCGGCGAGCCTCAACAAGCCGTCGACACGCAGTATCGGCGCTG
>JBAQHW010000185.1:0-3729 GCA_049288525.1 Xanthobacteraceae bacterium | reverse complement strand
CGAAAGCGGGGGCGCAAAGTTATTTGTCGTCAAGCCGCGATCTACATCTGGATTCCCGCATGCGCGGGAATGAGCGGGGAAGAGTCGGGCGATGATCTCGAAATTTTTCATCGAGCGTCCGGTTCTGGCGAATGTGCTCGCCATCCTGATGATCGTGGTCGGCGCGGTGGCGCTCTATGGGCTGCCGATCGCGCAATATCCCGACGTCGTGCCGCCAACCGTGCAGGTATCGACCCGCTATCCCGGCGCCAGCGCGCGCACGTTGCTCGACACCGTGGCGCTGCCGATCGAGCAGCAGGTCAACGGCGTCGACAACATGATCTACATGCAGTCGACCAGCGCCAGCGACGGCTCCTACACGCTCACGGTGACGTTCAAGATCGGCACCGACCTCGATGCGGCGCAGATCCTGGTGCAAAACCGGGTCGCTGCCGCGCTGTCGAGCCTGCCGCAGGCGGTGCAGGCGCAAGGCGTCACGGTGAAGAAGCGCTCGACCGCGATCCTTCTGTTCGTGACGCTGTCGTCGCCGGATCAGCGCTACGACAGCCTCTATATGGCGAACTACGCCACCATCAATCTGCGCGACGAACTGGCGCGGCTGCCCGGCGTCGGCGACGTTCTGATCTTCGGCGCCGGCCAGTACTCGATGCGCATCTGGCTCGACCCCGACAAATTGAAAGCGCGCAGCCTCGACGCGCAGGACGTGGTGGCGGCGCTGCAGCGGCAAAGCCAGGAGGTGGCGGCGGGGCAGGTCGGCGCGCCGCCGACGCCGCCCGGCGTCGATTTCCAATACACGATCGAGCTGCAGGGCCAGCTTTCAGACCCCGACGAATTCGCCAATGTCATCGTCAAGACCGGCAACAACGGCCAGGTGACGCGCTTGCGCGACGTCGGCCGCGTCGAGCTCGGGGCGCAGACTTACGGACAGTATTTCGATCTCAACGGCAAGCCCGCAGCAGGCATCGGCATCTATCAGTTGCCCGGCGCCAATGCGCTTGAAGTCGAGAAGGCCGTGAAGGCGAAGATGGACGAACTGGGGCGGACATTTCCGCAGGGCCTGGTTTACACGTTGCCGTTCGACACCACGGTGTTCGTCCATGCCTCGATCGAGGAGGTCTACAAGACCTTGATCGAGGCGGCGGTGCTGGTGCTGGTCGTCATCCTCGTCTTCCTGCAGGACTGGCGGGCCATGCTGGTGCCGATGACGACGGTGCCGGTGACGATCATCGGCGCCTTCGCCATGATGTGGGCGCTCGGCTTCAGCGTGAATTTTTCGACCCTGTTCGCCATCGTGCTGTCGATCGGCATTGTGGTCGACGACGCCATCGTCGTGGTCGAGGGTGCCTCGCACAATGTCGAGCAGGGCATGAGCGGGCACGATGCCGCGATCAAGGCGATGAACGAGCTGCTTGGCCCGATCATCGGCATCACGCTGGTTTTGATGTCGGTGTTTCTGCCGGCGGCGTTCCTGCCCGGCCTGACCGGGCGCATGTACGCGCAGTTCGCGCTGGTGATCGCGGCGACCGCGCTGCTCTCGGCGATCAATGCGATAACGCTCAAGCCGACGCAGGCGGCGATGTGGCTGCGCCCGCCGGTGCCGCCGGAACGCCGCAACTTCTTCTACCGCGGCTTCAACGCCGTCTATGGCCGCATCGAGGCCCGCTATGCCGGTCTGATGCGCCATATGGTGGCGCATGCCGGGGCGATGATGATCGTCGCCCTGGTCATTATCGGCTTCGCCGTCTGGGGCTTGGGACGGGTGCCGACCGGCTTTCTGCCGATCGAGGATCAGGGCTATATCCTGGCCAGCGTTCAACTTCCCGATGGCGCGTCGCTTGAGCGGACGCAGCTGGCGATGCGGCAAGTCACGGCCATCGCCCGCAAGGATCCGGCGGTCGAAAACGTCATCGCGATCGCCGGCATTTCGGTGCTCGACAACAGCGCCACCCTGGCCAATGCCGGCGTCGCCTATATCGTGCTCAAGGATTGGAGCGCCCGCGCCGATCTGCGCACCATCTTCGCCCGGCTGACGCCGGCGCTCGACGCGGTGGACGCCCGCGTCGTGGTGCTGCCGCCGCCGCCGATCCAGGGCATCGGCAATGCGGGCGGCTTCACCATGCAGGTCGAGCTGCGCGACGGCTCGACCGATTTTGCCAAACTGCAAAGCATCACCAATGCGATGGTCGCGCACGCGCAGTCGCAGAGCGCCTTGCAGCGGGTCTCGACATCGTTTCGCGCCATCGCGCCGCAATTGCGCATCACCGTCGACCGGGTGAAAGCCGAAACCCTGCACGTTCCCGTCGACCAGGTGTTTTCGACCTTGGCGACTTATTCCGGCTCGACCTTCGTCTCGCAGTTCAACAAGTTCGGCCGCGTGTTTCAGGTCTATGCGCAAGCCGATGCGAAATTCCGGCTGCGGCCGCGTGATATCGAAAATCTCACGGTGCGCAATCAGCAGGGCGCCATGATTCCGCTCGGCACGATCATCAAGATCGAGCCGATCGTCGGGGCGCCATTGATCAGCCTGTATAATCTCTATCCGTCGTCGAGCATCATCGGATTGCCGGCGGCCGGCTTCTCGTCCGGCGAGGCGATCCGCCTGATGGATCAGAATGCGGCGTCGACGCTGCCGGCGGGCACCGGCAGCGAATGGACTGCCATGTCCTATCAGGAGAAGATCGTCGGCAATCAAATGTATTTCGTGTTCGCGATGGCGATGCTCCTGGTCTATCTGGTGCTCGCCGCGCAATACGAGAGCTGGTATGCGCCGCTCGCCGTCATCCTCTCGGTGCCGCTGGCTTTGACCGGGCCGGTGCTGGTTTTGCAAATGCTGCGCATCGACAACAATCTGTATACCCAGATCGGCATCATTCTTTTGATCGCGCTGTCGGCCAAGAACGCCATCCTGATCGTCGAGGTGGCCCGCGAGCATCGCATCGCCGGCAGGTCGATCGTCGATGCGGCCGTCGACGCCGCCCGCGCCCGCTTCCGGGCCATCCTGATGACGTCGTTTGCCTTCATCCTGGGGGTGGCCCCACTGGTGGTTGCGAGCGGCGCCGGCGCCAGCGCCCGCAAATCAATCGGCATTACCGTGTTCTCCGGCATGATCGCCTCGACCTGCCTTGCCGTGCTGTTCGTGCCGTCTATGTTCGTGATGATTCAGCGCTTCGAGGAGTGGCGCGCCTCGCGCAAGGCTTCGCGGGCCAGGCCGGCTGCAGGCGAAACCGCGGCTTGAGCATGATCCGGGGCGCCTGCCGCGCAGTCACAATTTGGACGCAGGAACGGCTATGTTAGACGCGGGCAAATCAGCAAAATGATGAAAGCAATGCGCCGTTCCTCACCCGCATTTGTGTTGGCTCTGGCGTGCCTGCTGTTGGGAGCGGGCGCCGCCCGCGCGCAGGATACGCCGAGCGATGTCGTTACCCGCCTCGACCGGCTCGAGGAAACCGTCCGCGATCTCACCGGCCAAGTTCAGGAGCTGCAGTACCATAACCAGCAGCTTGAGCAGCAATTGCAGCAGCTGCAAAGCGGCGCGGCTTCGCCCGGGAACGCTATGGGCCGATCCGGCACCCCGCCGCCCGTGGCCAATGTGGCGCCGATGGCGGCAGATCAGCGCGCGACCGTGTCGACGTCCTTGCCGCCGCCGAGCGCGACGCAATACTCGGCGCCGCCGCCCGTTCAGTATTCGCCGCCGTCAACCGCGCAATACGGCACGCCGCAATATGGCGC
>JBAQHW010000184.1:0-9401 GCA_049288525.1 Xanthobacteraceae bacterium | reverse complement strand
GGGTCCGCGTGCTGGTACGGTCCTCGAGTTCGCGGACCAATCTCGCCGATCCGCGGCTCGACATCGTCGAGGGCGATCTGCGCGATGCGGCATCGATCGGGCGCGCGATGACCGGCATCAGCGACGTCTTTCACGTTGCCGCGGATTATCGGCTGTGGGCGCGCGACCCGCAGGAAATCGTCCGCACCAATGTCGAAGGCACGCGTGCGGTGATGCATGCCGCGCTCGCCGCCGGCGTCGCGCGCATCGTCTACACGTCGAGCGTCGCCACGCTTTCGGCGCTGCCGGATCGTGCGTCGAGCGACGAAACCCATCCGCTTCCTGCCGACAAAGCCGTCGGCGCCTACAAATACAGCAAGCTGCTCGCCGAGCGCCTGGTGGAATCGATGGTGGCCGAGCACAAGCTGCCGGCGGTGATCGTCAATCCGTCGACACCGATCGGCCCGGGCGACGCGCGCCCGACGCCGACCGGGCGGATTGTCATCGAGGCGGCGTCCGGGCGCATGCCGGCCTATGTCGATACCGGGCTTAATCTCGTTCATGTCGACGATGTCGCCGCCGGCCATATCGCGGCTTGGCAAAAAGGCCGCATCGGCGAGCGCTATATCCTCGGCGGCCAGGACGTGCTGCTCGGCGACATGCTGCGCGAAATCGCGCGCCAGGTCGGCCGCGCGCCGCCGAAACTGCGGCTGCCGCGCCGGCTCATCTTTCCCGTGGCTTACGCCGCGCAGGCGGCGGCGCATTTTACCGGCCGTGAGCCGTTCGTCACCGTCACCGGCCTGCGGCTGGCGAAAGATCACATGTTCTTTTCATCGGCCAAGGCCGCGCGCGAACTCGGCTATAGCGCGCGGCCGTACCGCGAGGCGGTCGCCGACGCGATCGCCTGGTTCCGCCAGCACGGCTATCTGAAGTCGTGAGCGCTAAAGCATGATCCGGAAAATACCGGTTTTCCGAAAACATCATGCTTCAACAAAACTATTACGCCGTCTCGCGACGCCCGCGCAGGAAGTGAAAGAACTCGACGCCTTCGCGCAGCCGGCGCACCAGCATGTCGCGGCTGGTCAGCATCTCGCCGAGAATTTCCGCGATCTTGGAGGGCCGGAAATAGAATTTCTTGTAGAACTCCTCCACCGAGTCGAAGATCTCGGTGTGGCCGAGATGCGGGTAGTCGAGCGGCGCGATCTGGGTGCCGTCGTCGGTGAGAAGGTCGGTGTCGGAGGCGAACCAGCCATTCTCCTTGGCCTGCTTGTAGAGAAAAGTGCCGGGATAAGGCGCGGCCAGCGAAACCTGCAGCGTGCGCGGGTTCACGTCCTTGGCGAAGGCAAGCGTCTCCTGGATCGTCTCGCGCGTCTCGCCCGGCAGACCCAGGATGAAAGTGCCGTGCACGATGATGCCGAGCTCGTGGCAGTCCTTGGCGAAGCGGCGCGCGACCTCCACCAGCATGCCTTTTTTGATGTTGTGCAGAATTTTTTGATTGCCGGATTCGTAGCCGACCAGAAGGAGCCGCAAGCCGTTGGCCTTCAGCACCTCAAGCGTCTTGCGCGGCACATTGGCCTTGGCGTTGCACGACCAGGTGACGCCGAGCGGGCCGAGCGCGCGGGCGAGCGCCTCGACGCGGTCATGATCGTCGGTCAGCGTATCGTCGTCGAAGAAGATCTCCCGCACTTGCGGGAATTCCGTCATGACGTATTTAACGTCTTCGACCACGCGGGGAATCGACATGGCGCGGTATTTGTGACCGCCGATGGTCTGCGGCCACAGGCAGAAGGTGCAGCGCGATTTGCAGCCGCGGCCGGTGTACCAGCTCATATAAGGGTGCTTGAGGTAGCCGCCGAAATAGCTCTCGATCTTGAGCTGCTTGTAGAGCGGCAGCACCGACGGCAGTTGGTCCATGTCCATCAGTATCTCGCGCTCGGGATTGTGCACGATCCTGCCGTCCGGCCCGCGATAGGACAGGCCCTTGATGGTCGGCCAGTCGGCGCCTTCGGCGAGCTCCTTGACGGTGAACTCGTATTCATTGCGGCAGACGAAATCGATCGCCGGTGCGGCCTCCAGGCTTTGCTGCGGCTCGACCGCAACCTTGGCGCCGATAAAGCCGATCTTGGCCGCAGGATTAAGCGCGCGGATTTTTGTCGCGGTCCGGACGTCGGATTTGAAGCTCGGCGTCGAGGTGTGGATCACGATGAAGTCGTGCGCTTTCACGTCGGCCTCGATGTCCTCGAAGCTCAGCCCGTGCGGCGGCGCGTCGATGATCTTTGCGCCCGGCACCATGGCAGCGGCCTGCGCCAGCCAGGTCGGAAACCAGAATGACTTTACTTCGCGCTTCATCTGATAGCGCGCGCCGGCTCCGCCATCGAAACCGTCGAATGAAGGCGCCTGAAGGAACAGAGCGCGCATTAGGTTTCGACCTCGCCGTAATAGGCCAGCGTCTTGTCGGGCCGCACATCGTAGCGTTGGCCGCGCCATTCGATATCACGGCCGAAAAAGCTGGCAAGGAAAATGCCAAACGACAGCAAATCGCGCAACGGCAGAAGCCAGAGGCGCCGCCCGCGCAAGGCGAAGGCGCTATCGAGTTCCAGCGCCAGCACATAACGGCACGCCAGCGCGACAACAATCGTCAGCGCGGCAGGCGAAATACCTCCGAACAGCAGGCCGAGGAGGGCAAGCGGCACGGCATGCGTAATCGCCAAACCGGCAAAGCCGGACGGATCGACGGATCGGATCGTGCGCGCCCAGCGCAATTCGTGCCGGATCAACTCGCCGGCGGTGCACTCCGCGCAGGCATGGGTCACCGTATGGCGCGGGATGGCGACGGCGAAGCCAGCATGGCGCACCAATGCACCCAACGCGTAATCGTCGGCCAATTGGTCGGCGACGGCTTCGAAGCCGCCAATCGCCTGGAGCGTCGTCTGGCGCAGCGCGATGGTCGAGCCGAAACAGGGGGTCGCCATGCCGAGCCGCAGTCCGACCAGAACGTTGGGCAGGAAATGATAGTCGATCGCCATGGCGGCGAGCTGCGACCACAGGCCCGACCCCGCGCCGCGATAGAGGCAGGTGACGAGCCCGACGCCCGGCCGCTCGAGAGTACCAACCACGTGACGCAGATAATCGGGGGCGACGACGATATCGCTGTCCGAAACGATCAACAGCTCGTGCCGCACCGCGCTTTGCATATTGATCAAATTCGAGACTTTGGCATTGGCGCAGTGCCGTCGCGCATTGACCACCAGCGCGAGATCGCGATCGGGAAAATCGGCGATCAGCTGACGCACGGTTGGGATCGCCGGGTCGGCTGCATCCGCAACGCCGAACACGATCTGCACCGGCCGCGGATAGTCCTGCCGGCAAAAGCCGGCGAGTTGCGCGTAAAGATCGGGCTCCGCGCCGTGCAGCGGCTTGAGAATTGTGACAGGCGGAAGGTCTGCCGGGAGCCCATCGCGTGTGGCCGCGAAGCGCCATGCGGCCACGGCAGCGAACAGAGCGTAGCAAGAGCCCAATGCCGCGGCGGCATAACATGCCACCGACGCCCAAGCGGTAATAATCGCGACCATCGCGCTCACGTTCGCTCCTGCCGGCGCCGGGACCAGAGAATTGAACTATATTGTCTCATCGCGGCCCTTGCACTTAAAAGAAACGCACGCCCCGAAGAGGGCGACATACGGGCGGCGAGTGCGCCACGCCGCAGATGCCGAAGTCGCTGGTACCTATGGCCTGCGCTCCGATGGCCTGCGCTTCGACCAAACGCGTCGGCCTTCAAGCGCTTGCCAGGCCACCAGCGACGGGATGCCGAGCACCAGGTCGGGCACCCGCTTGATCAGCGCCATGGCCAGCGCCACCTCTGGCGGCACGCCGAACAGCGCGCTCGCGGCGATCAAGGTGCCGTCCTGCACGCCCACTCCGCCGGGAAGCACGAAGGCCGCGGCGCGGCTACCTTGGCCCAAAGCTTCAATGGCGATCGCCGCCAGCGGGGCAACGGGATGGCCCATGAAGAAGAGCGAAATCCACACCTCCGTGGCGCCGAAGAATACCGTTACGAGATGAACGCCGAGCGAGACCAGAAGGTTGCGGTGATTGCGCCAGATTTGCTGCAGCCGGTCGCCCAGATCGGCGACGTGATCGAACACCGCCCATTGATGTTTTTCGCCGAAGGCGACGAGACGCCGCACTACCGGTTCGAAGGCGCCGAAATTCAAGGTGAGAAAAAAACCCGTCACGGCGGGCACGGCAATGACCATGATGGCCAAGGCCGCGCCAGTAATCCGCTCCGCACCGACCAAGTCGGCGACGATACCGAGGCCGGCCAGTAACAATATTATCAGGCAGACGACCTGAAGAAAAATGTCGACCAGAACACTGGCGACCGCCGAACTCGCGGCGACGCCGAAATGCGACAACAGCCGTGCGCCGACGACGTCGCCACCAACCACGGCAAAGGGGATCAGCGTATTTATGGCATCGCGGATATAGCGAAGCCCGATAAAAACCGATGTCCGGGGACGTTCCGGCGTCAGCACCAGCCACCAGCCAATTCCGGCGCCGGCCAAGGCCAAAGCCCGAGTGATAACGACAAGGACGGTGCCCCATCGCGAACTGATCAACGCCGCCAGCACCGCGGCAAAGCCGAAATAGCCGATGAGTGCGGTCAACAGTGCCAGGCCGGAAATGGCGGCAAGGGGAGCCAAGAGTTTCATTTGCCGGCCATATAGGCAGTTTCCGGCATTGTATTGCTGTTCCTGTTGAAGGGAATGAATCGACTGTGGAGTGTGGCTTTTATGCACTAGTGGAGGCCGCGCTTGGTTCCTATCCTGTATTTCGCTACCAATTTGAACGGGGGCTCTCATGAAGAAGATCACGCTCGGAACAGCCATTATCCTCGCACTTCTCAGCATTGCCGGCTGCGCGCAGACCGGCAAGGGCAAGGCGCCACCGCCCGTCGTAACCAAAGGCTGATCCCGACCAAGTGTCGGCCTCGGTCGTCGCCCTGGCTACGAATGACGGACTAGGCCCGGTTGGGCTTTGGCTCGCCTTTTGCAGCTTTATGAATGTGCGAATGGTGACAAGGTGATCATCGTCGTTGGACTGGCTTTTGAAGCCAAGATCGCTGCGGGGCCGGGGGTCCACGTCATTTGCAGCGGCGACGGACGCAACCTGGCTGCCAAGCTGACTGCCGCGATAGCGGAAGCCCGCACGCTGGTGCAGGGCTGTCCGGGGATCATCAGCTTCGGTGTCGCTGGCGGCTTGGCGCCGCATTTGTACCCGGGAACCTGCGTTGTCGGCTCGGCGGTGATCTCCGGCGCGCAACGTATGCCGATCAGCCAGGAGTGGTCGCAGAAACTGCTGCGAACCATACCGGACTCGGTCTCGGGCGCGTTGCTTGGCGTCCCGATGCCGATCGCGCACCCTGACGAAAAACGCGCGCTGTATTTGAAAACCGGCGCCATCGCGGTGGACATGGAATCCCATATTGTTGCGTCCGTCGGCCTGGCGCACGAACTGCCGGTCGCCGCCATCCGCGTCATTACCGACCCCGCCAAACGCGCTTTGCCGGTGTCCGCGGTTGCGGCCATGCGCCCGAACGGAACCACCAATATCGGCGCCATGCTACGCTCGGTGCTGCACCGGCCGCGCGACCTTCCGGCGCTGTTTCAGACCGCACTCGACGCTCGCGCCGCGCGCGCGACCTTGGTGCGCGGCAGGTATCTGCTCGGGCCGGCTTTCGCGTCGCCGCAGACGGCGTGAGAGGCTAAAGGTCATGTTCAAGTCCGCTGCAGAAGAGATCAGCCAGTGGGCCGATCAGTGCCGCCGCTGGGCCAGTGGCGCGCGAACGCGCGAGCAGCGATCGACGCTGGCGAGCCTGGAAAGGCTCTTGCACGACGCCGCCATCGAAGCCGAAGACGAGCTGGAACTCGCCGCGCCGCATCCGCCAGCGCAATCCTGATCCGACCGAGATTCCCGACGTAGCGCGTCCGTTGTCATCGGCGTAAAATGCCGGCAACGAGGCACCCAATGGCACTGCAAGCGTCCGCTCCCCAGGCTTTGGGCTATGTCGGCGTCCGCGCCAAAGATTTGGCGGATTGGTCGAGCTATGGCTCCGGTTTGCTCGGCCTGCAACGCATCGACAAGTCGCGTTCGACGCTCGCCTTTCGCATGGACGACCGCAAGCAGCGCATCATTGTCGATGCCGACGGCGGCGAAGGCTTGAGCTTTTTCGGTTGGGAAGTGGCCGACGCAGCGTCCCTTGATGCGCTCGCAGCGAATCTCGACGCCCGCGGCGTCAAGATCACGCGCGGCGCCCGCGCGCTTGCCGACGAACGCCACGTGCGGGATCTGATCGTGCTGAACGATCCACTCGGTAATCGGCTGGAAATATTCCACGGCGCCGAAGTGGCGACCGAGGCGTTCAAGCCGGGCCGTTCGATCTCAGGTTTTCGAACCGGCCCGCTCGGCCTCGGTCACGCCGTCCTCAATGTCGACACGGCGGCGACCATCGACCGGCTGATGGCATTCTATCGCGACATCCTCGGCTTCCGGCTGACCGATTATTATTCGCAGCCGTTTGTCGCCCGCTTTCTTCATCTCAATCCGCGTCATCATAGCCTTGCCTTTATTCAGACCGGCAAGAACACCGTCCATCACCTGATGATGGAGCTGTATAGTTTCGACGACGTCGGCCAAGGCTACGACATCGCGCTTGGCGAGCCGGGCCGCGTCGCCACGACGCTCGGGCGGCACACATCCGATTTCATTACCTCGTTCTATTCCTGGACGCCTTCGGCCTTCATGGTCGAATATGGCTGGGGCGCCCGCTCGATCGACGTCGATAGGTGGCACGCCTATGAGCGCAAGGAGGGCCCGAGCCTGTGGGGCCATGACCGCGCCTGGCTCTCGCCCGAGGATCAAGCCAAAGCGCGCGCGCTACGCCTGAAAAATGCTGAGGACGGCTATCGCCGCCCGGTGCAGGTGATGGACGGCAATTATGAAACGATGTCCGGCGTCTGTCCGTGGTGGGACAGCGTCAAGGCGCGGTCGGTCGGGCAATGATTTGCGAATGGACGCGCGCGCGAACAACATTCACACCCGGGCGATCGCCGAATTCGTCTCGGGGCTGACCTACGAGCAGATTCCCGGCGAAGTCCGCGAGCGGATCAAGCTTCTTATCCTCGATTCGCTCGGCTGCGCCATCTACGGCGCTAATCTCGAATGGTGCCACATCCTGCGCGACACGCTCGAAGCGCTCGATGCGTCGCGGACCACCGCGATCTGGGGCACCGGCAAAAAGCTATCGTCGCCGCATGCCGCATTGGTCAATGGCACCCAGGTGCAAAGCTTCGAGCTCGATGACGTGCATCGTACGGCAGTGCTGCATGTCGGGGCGGTCACGCTGCCGCCGCTGATCGCGGTCGCCGAAAGCCACGCTCAAATCTCCGGGCGCGAATTTCTGACCGCAGCCGTTGCCGGCTATGAAATCGGGCCGCGCGTGGGCTTGTGCATGGGCCAGGACCATATCGGCCAGGGCTGGCATTCCGGCGCGACGGTCGGCGTGTTCTCGGCCGCTGCCGGCGCCGCGCGGGGGCTCAAGCTAAACGCCGACGCCACCGTGCATGCGCTCGGCATCGCCGGTACGCAATCGAGCGGCCTGATGGCGGCGCAATACGGCGCCATGGTCAAGCGCATGCATGCCGGCCGCGCCGCGCAAAGCGGTCTCTATGCGGCGCTGTTGGCGAGCCACGGCTTTACCGGGATCGTCGATGTGTTCGAGGCGCCTTATGGCGGCTTCTGCACGACGTTTTCCCGCTCGCAGGACCGCTTCGATCTGACCCAACTGAGCGCCGGACTCGGCGAGCGCTTCGAGACCATGCGGATCGCGCTGAAATTCTATTCCTGCGTCGGCTCCAACCACACCACGCTCGATGCCATTGCCGACATCCGCAAACGCCGGCCGTTCACGCCAGAAGACATCGGCAGCATCGTCGTGCATGCGTCACAGGTCACCGTCGATCATGCCGGGTGGCCTTACAAACCCGAAGGTCTGACCGCGGCGCAGCTCAATCTCGCGTTCTGCGTTGCCACGCTCCTTATCGAAGGTGACGTCTTCGTCGACGAATTCACGCCGGACTGCGTCGCCGATCCGGCGCGGATCGCCTTGGCGGAGCGCGTCAAGGTGGTTCACGACCCGTCGATCACGGCGCTCGGCGCGGCGCACCGGCACAAGGTCGCGGTCGAAGTCCGTTTCCGTGACGGCTCAGTCGAGCGCGAGACCCGCGAAGCAGCGCGCGGCAGCGAGCATTCTTTCGCCAAGCCTGAGGATATCGTCGGCAAATTCCGCAAGCTCAGCCGCGACGTGATGACGGAAGCGCAGCAGGATTCGCTCATCGACGCAGTGCTCGGACTGGACAAGCTCGCGGATAGCCGTACGCTTACAGAACTGCTGCAACTGCGCACGTAACCTGAGCCTCGAAATGGAATTCGGCGTCTTCGATCACCTCGACCGTGCCGGCCCTGCGCTGCCAGACTATTACGAGGACCGCCTCACCATCGCCGAAGCCTACGATCGCGCCGGGTTCTACGCCTACCATCTGGCGGAGCACCACGGCACGCCGCTCGGCATGGCGCCGTCGCCGAACATTTTTCTCGCCGCGCTCGCGCAGCGCACCCGGCGGCTGCGTTTCGGTCCGATGGTCTTCGTGGTGCCGCTCTATCATCCGCTGCGGCTGATCGAGGAAATCTGCATGCTCGACCAGATGAGCGGCGGTCGGCTTGAAATCGGATTCGGCCGCGGCGCCTCAATGATCGAACTTGAGCTTTACGGCGCTGATCCCGATGCGGCGCAGGAGATTTATACCGAGGGCGTCGAGTTGATACTCCAAGGTCTGACCCGAAAACGTCTCGATTATCGCGGCCGGCATTTCACGTTCGACGACGTGCCGATGGAGCTCGAACCGCTGCAAAAGCCGCATCCGCCGATCTGGTATGGCGCGCATATGCCCGACAGCGCCGAACGCGCGGCCAGGCGCAATCTTAACGTCGTCAGCCTCGATCCTCCGGACATGACGCGCGCGTCGATCGAACGCTATCGCGCCGTATGGCGGCCACCGCATCCCGGCGCCGCGATGCCCAAGCTCGGGCTCGGCCGCTTCATCGTCGTCGGCGAGACCGACGCCGAGGCCCTGGCACTGGCGCGGCGCGCATATCCGGTCTGGCACCAAAGCTTTACGCATCTGTTCCGCCTGATGGGCCGGCCGCAAAATCATCCGCGCCCGGCGGATTTCGACGTGCTTATGCAGCGTGGTCAGGGTATCGCGGGCTCGCCATCGACGGTGACGGAATTTCTCGCCGCGCAGCTTGCCGAAACGCAGTGCAACTATCTCGTCGGCCAGTATGCTTTCGGCGACATGACCCGA
>JBAQHW010000183.1:0-15725 GCA_049288525.1 Xanthobacteraceae bacterium | reverse complement strand
CGGCGCGACCGAGAATATCGGCATAGCCCTCGCTGCGGCTTTCGTCGTCGCGGCGCAACAGGCGGCCGCCGCGCGCGATGACGCCGGCATTGCCGGCACCGAACAGCGGCGAGTGCTCATCATTGGTGGCGAGATCGGCAAGTTTTGCGATCGCACCGGCGCCGGCATTATGGATTGCCACGCCGGCGGTCGCGGTATGCGCGGAGCCGCCGGCGATGCCGGCATCGGGCAGATCGGACGTGCCCGAACGGAAGTCGAGTCGATCGAGATCGAGCCCGAGCCCATCGGCGGCGATCTGCGCCAGCGCCGTCCAGGCGCCCTGACCCATGTCATGCGCGCCGATCTCCATGACGCCACTGCCGTCGCGGCGCAGGAACGCTTTGGCCTGTGCCGCGAACATATGCGCCGGGAATGTTGCCGTGCCGATGCCCCAGCCGACGAGGAAGCCGTCACGATCGCGCATCTGCCGCGGCGCGAGCGGCCGCTGCTGCCAGCCGAACCGCTCGGCGCCTTGCCGGTAGCATTCGCGCAACGCTTTCGACGAGAACGGCTTGCCGGAGATCGGCTCGACCTCGGCATAATTCTTGAGCCGAAAGGCCAGAGGATCCATGCCGCAGGCTTGCGCCATTTCGTCGATTGCGCTTTCGAGCGCGATCGAGCCCGGCGCTTCGCCGGGCGCGCGCATGAACAGCGGCGTACCGATATCGGCCCGCACCCCCTCATGCGAGGTGGCAACGGCGGCGCTCGCATAAAGCGTCTGCGAAGGCGTGGAGGCAGGTTCGAAGAAATCGTCGTAGGTGCTCGACATGGTCTTGGTGCGATGATCGAGCGCAACCAATCCGCCGTCGCTGTCGGTGCCGAGACGCAAGGTCTGCCGCGTCGGCGCGCGGTGACCCACCGGGCCGAACATCTGCTCGCGCCGCAGCACGAGCTTGACCGGCCGGCCCACGGCGCGAGCGGCGATAACGCCGAGAACCTGCGGCCCCGACAGCAGACCTTTGCTGCCGAAACCGCCGCCCAGAAACGGACTGCGAATATGAATCTTGTCGGGAGCGATGCCGAATATTCCGGCCAGACGCCCTTGCGCCATCGCCAGGCCCTGGCTTGGCGTATCGATCGAGAGCGTGTCGCCTTCCCATGCGGCAACGATCGCATGCGGCTCCATCGGATTGTGATACTGCGCCGCGGTCTCGTAGGTTTGCGTAAGCGTCCGTTTCGCCGCCGTAAGCTCGGCTTCGATGTCGCCGCGATGGGCTTGCGCCGGAAAGCCGGGGCCGACGGCCTCCAGCACGGAGCTTTCGCCGGCATCTAAACCGACCCGCGCCGGTTCGACTTCGTAGCGCGGCGCCAGCAGGCTTGCGCCTTCGGTCGCGGCTTCGAGCGTTTCGGCAATGACGACCGCGATCGGCTGGCCGGCATAGCGGACTCGATCGTTTTGCAGCAGGTCGAGCCGAAACATGAAGGGGTTTGATTTTTCGTCCGGGTCCTGCGCCAGCGCCGGCCGGTTTGCCGGCGTGATCACTTCGACTACGCCCGGATGGGCCTTGGCCGCGGCAATATCGAGAAAGGCGACGCGGCCGCGTGCAATGCTCGCGGTCGCGAGCACGGCATACAGCATGCCGGGCGGATGATTGTCGGCGGCATATTTGGCGGCGCCGGTCACCTTGAGCACGCCGTCGCGGCGCGTCAGCGGCTGGCCGATATTCGAGCCATGGCGGATGTGAATGGGCGTTTGCGTCGGCGCGATTTCAGGCATGGTCGAGAACTCCGGAAATGGCGGCAAAGGGTGAGCCGGGCAGCGCGGGCATTCGCTCGGGCGTGCCGGTCGCGGCAAGCGCAAGCGCACGCGCCACGACCCGGCGAGCGAGCTCGATCTTGAAGGCGTTGTCGCCGGACGGCTTGGCATCGGCGAGGGCAGCTGCGGCCGCGCGCGCAAACAGCGCCGTATCGGGCCGCGCGCCGGTTAAAATCTGTTCCGCTGCATGCGCCCGCCACGGCTTCGAGGCCACGCCGCCCATGGCGATACGCGCCTGCGCAATAACGTCCTTGTCGATCTGCAAGGCAGCCGCCGCCGAGACGATGGCGAAGGCATAGGACGTCCGGTCACGCACTTTCAGGTAGCGGGCATGGCCGGCGAATTGAGCGGCCTCGGCCGGCAGGCGCACCGCGACGATCATCTCGCCGGGCTCAAGCCCGGTCTCGCGGTCCGGCCGATCGCCGGGCAGGCGGTGCAACCCGTCGAGCGGCATTTCACGCCGGCCGGTTTTGCCCTCGATTTCGACGACGGCATCGAGCGCGACCAGAGCCACACAGAAATCCGATGGGTGCGTGGCGATGCAGCTTTCGCTCCATCCTAATATAGCGTGCAGCCGGTTGTCGCCGCCGCGGGCGTCGCAGCCGGCACCAGGCGTGCGTTTGTTGCAGGCGCTCGCCGGATCGTAAAAATAGGCGCAGCGCGTGCGCTGCAGGAGGTTACCGCCGACGGTCGCCGCATTGCGCAGCTGCGCCGAGGCGCCGGACAATAGCGCTTCGGCCACCGCCGGAAAGGCTTGAGCGAAATTGCGGTCGTGGGCCAGATCGGCATTGCGGACCAGCGAGCCGATGCGCACGCCGCCGTCGGCAAGCTGTTCGATCCGGTCGAGGCCGGAAAGATGCGTGATGTCCACCAGCCGCTCGGGCCTGGTGACGCCGCCCTTCATCAGATCGAGCAGATTGGTGCCGGCAGCAAGATATGCGGCGCCGGGTTGGGCTGCCGCCGCCACCACCTCGCCGACCGTCGCCGGCCGGATGTAATCGAAGGTTTTCATGCGACCTCCTTGCGGCTCGCCGCGTCCAGGGCTTTTTGCGCCTCGAGTACCGCTTCGGTGATTCCGCGATAAGCGCCGCAACGGCAGAGGTTGCCGCTCATCGCCTCGCGCACGCGCTCCGGATCGTCACCCGCCTCTCCCTCCTGGATCAGGCCGATGGCGCTCATGATCTGCCCCGGGGTGCAGAACCCGCATTGCAGGCCGTCATGGGCGATAAACGCCGCCTGTACCGGATGGAGCCGGTCGCCTAGCGCTACACCTTCGATTGTCAGAATGTCGGCGCCGTCGTGGCTGACGGCGAGCGCGAGACAGGAATTGATCCGCCGGCCGTCGACGATCACCGTGCAGGCGCCACATTGGCCGCGGTCGCAGCCCTTTTTGGTTCCGGTCAAATGGAGCCGTTCGCGAAGCAGGTCGAGAAGCGTGACGCGCGGATCGTCGAGTTCGATGGTTCGCGTGACGCCGTTGATCGTCAGCGTAGTCGACAGGGCCATGCAATGCTCCATATGAGCGCTCGAAAACGATTTCCGTCCGCCGACGGAATTCGGCGACCACGGACGATCCCGAAACACCCGCCGTCAGGTCTTACCCCCGACAGGCTGTGGCCGCAGCGGGCTCGAAAGTGCTATGGGTCAGCGTCGCCGAATGCAGATACGGAGGAGTCCTCCGCTTTTCAAGCGGCCGCCGGAAAAAACTTCAGTCACCCGGAAGTTGGAAAAAGCCGTTGGATAAGAAGGCTTTGGAAAAGAAAACGCTGGGCAAAACGGTCTTGCGCAAGCCGCGCGCCGACGCGCTGCGCAACCGCGACCGTCTGCTCGCAGCCGCGCGAACCGTGTTCAGCGCCGGCGGACCGGAGGCGAGCCTGGAAGCGGTTGCCGATACGGCCGGCGTCGGCATCGGCACATTGTACCGGCATTTTCCGACGCGTGAAGCTCTATTCGAAGCCGTGTATCGCCGCGAGGTTCAGCAATTGGCGGATCTCGCCGATCGACTGGAGAAACAATCCCGCCCGACCGAGGCGCTGCGTCAGTGGATACGCGCGGTGGTCAAATTCGTCGCGACAAAAAAGGGCATGTCTGCGGCGCTCGCGTTTGCTCTCTCAAAGGACTCCGACCTTGCATCTTATTCAGCCGACCGGTTGACGCGGGCGATTGGTTTGCTGCTGGAGCAAGCCGTCGCCGCCGGTGAACTTCGCAGTGATGTCAGCGCCGAAGACCTGCTGCGGGCGATCGTCGGCCTATGCTACGCCCACGACCAGCCCGGTTGGCAGAAGAGCGTCCTTCGGCTCCTCGACATTTTCGTCGACGGACTGCGCAGCCGGCCGACCAAACGCCGAGCGAAGTGATCGAGCGGCTATTCGAAACTGTCAGGCAAGCGGGTGTCGCTCCGGCGCGATGGCATTTTCATCTGCGCCTCGATCGCGGCCGGTGCGTCATGCGGTGCGACCCATTCGAATTCCGGCAACTGATTGCGAAACCAGGTCGCCTGGCGCTTGGTGTATTGCCGTGTTTCCAGTTTGGCGTGCTCGGCCGCCTCGGCAAGCGTGACGTCGCCGGCGAGATGGCGAATGAGCCACGGCACGCCGTGCGCCTTCATCGCCGGCAGGCTGGGACCAAGCTTGCGCGCGGCGAGCGCGCGGACCTCATCCAGCGCGCCGGCCGCCATCATGGCGTCGAACCGGCTATCGATGCGGCGGGCGATCTCGTCGCCTCTCGGCATTAGAAAAATTTTCGCCGCATCGGCCAGTGCGACCGGCGCAGGCTTGTTGTTTCTCTGCCAGTCGAGGATGGAGCGTCCGGTTGCCAGTACGACTTCGAGCGCGCGACTGATGCGGGCGCGATCGTTCGGTTGCAGCCGCGCCGCCGCCTTGGCATCGCGGATCATGAGGTCGGCATAGAGCGCGGTGACGCCGTCGCGCGAAAGCCGTCCGCGCACGGCGTCGCGAATGTCGGCGGGGATCGGCGGCATTTTGGCAAGGCCGCGCGTGATTGCATTGAAATACAGCCCGGTGCCGCCGACGATAATCGCCGGGCCGGCGCCGCCGATCTGTGCCAGGACCGCCGCCGCTTCGTCGCACCAGCGGCCGACGGAGTAGGTCTCGGCCGCATCGACGTGGCCATAGAGCCGGTGCGGCACGCGCTGCTCTTCCTCAGGCGCCGGCCGCGCGGTGATGATGCGCAGATCGCGATAGACCTGCATGGAATCGGCATTGATGATCGTGCCGCGGTGCCGTTCCGCCAGCGTCAGCGCCAATGCCGACTTGCCGCTCGCCGTCGGGCCTGCAATGAGGATGATGCTCGGCACGTCGCAACTGTCCCTTTTCCACCCCCGGATTGCACGGCATGTTCTATGTGGCAACGCTAATCTCCGCTCCCGGCTGTCCGGCGGTCACCGATGTTTTGGCGCGCCACGCGGCGCGTTATTTGCCGCACGGCCGGCCGGTCGATTGGCTCGATCCGGGAACCGCGCTCGACATCGCGTTTCTGCTCGAAGGCGTCGAGCCCGGTGAGGTAGCGGCTCTGTTGAAGGATTTCGCTGCCGATCTGCGCGATATTATCGGCACCGAGCCGATCGATGTGGTGATCCAGCCGCAGGACAATCGCCGCAAAAAGCTTCTGGTGGCCGACATGGACTCCACCATGATCGGCCAGGAATGCATCGACGAGCTTGCCGATTATGCCGGCGTCAAAGACCAGGTCGCGGACATCACCGCGCGCGCCATGCGCGGCGAGCTCGACTTTGCCCCGGCGCTGCGCGAGCGCGTGACGCTGCTCAAGGGCCTGCCTGCCGCGGTCATCGGGCAAGTGCTGGCCGAGCGCATCCGGCTGACGCCCGGCGGCCCGGCCCTGGTCGCGACCATGCGCGCCAACGGCGCCTATACGTGTGTGGTGTCGGGCGGCTTCACGGCTTTCACTGCAGACCTGGCCGCGGCGATAGGCTTCGACGAGCAACGCGCCAACACGCTGTTGACCGATGCCAAGGGCCTGCTGACCGGCGAGGTTGCCGAGCCGATCCTGGGCCGCGACGCCAAGCGCGACACGCTGCTCGAATTACGCGCGCGTTTTAGGCTTGCCCCGGAGGATACGCTCGCCGTCGGCGACGGCGCCAACGATCTGCCGATGCTGCAGATCGCCGGCCTCGGCGTCGCCTTCTACGGCAAGCCGGTGCTTCGCCAGGCTGCCGCCGCCTGCATCGACCATGGCGACCTGACGGCGCTCTTGTTCGCGCAAGGCTATCGGCGCGAAGAATTCGTCGAACGCGGCTAGTCTAATGCCCGTGGGGTGCCGAAAGCTTCACGGTTAGCCAAGCGTAGAGTGGTCCAAGAGCGTTCATGATCACAACGGCAATGAGCGCTGCCACTGGATTATGCGGTGTCGGCCCGAAGCCACCGTAGAAGGTCGCAAAGTAGGATGCGAAGCCGAAGAACATTCCAGGGACGAATCCAAGGCCGAGACCTGGGATTCGCGCCAACAGCATCTGCGCTGCGTTCAGGCAGAACAGAATCACGCACTGAGCCACCAAAAATTCTGAGCCAACGAAATGCTGTGACGCCCAAGTGAACCCCAATACGATCAGGAAGGCGGTGATCGAGCCGACTGGCATCACCGGCCAGATCTTGCGCAAGACTTCGGGAGTCGGTCCGCCCGCGGCAAAAGTACCGGCCCAGCCGATGAATATTGCCCATGGCGGCAAATTATAGGGCGGCATGGAGATAAAGATCGTCGTTACAGCCAGCAGAGACGCGACGATCTCTACCGGCGGCTTCCAGATAGTCGATTTGCCGTCGATTGCAGCAGGTGAATTCTTCATCGTCATTTTCACTCTCCCCATCACTGTCGGTGAATTTCGCAGGTGTGATGCGTCTCGACGACGACACGTCCGCGTTTTATGACCCAAGACCTGACTGGAATATCGAGAAGAGCATCGGCCACATCGTAGGTGTCGAGGATGACAATATCCGCTTGGCGGCCGACGCTGATCCCGTAGTCTTTTTCGAGGCCCATCGCGCGGGCGGCGCCGTACGTGCCCATTTCCAGCACATAGGCTTGATTTTGCGGCGTTCCGAATTGCGCAAGATGGGCCAAGAAATTCCCAATCAGCAACGGGTCGGCCTTGCCGAAAGGCGTGAACGCGTTGCGTATATTGTTAGAAGAAAATGTGACGTTCACGCCGCCGTCGCGCAACTGCCTGACCGGCGTCAAACCACGCCGCGGACTTCGCTCGTCTTTGCGGCCGCCAAGGTAGACATCGGTAGCGGGCAAGGTGACAATGTGAACGTTGGCTTCTTGTAATAGAGCAATTGTCGGCTTGGCTTCTTCGGCGGTAAGCGATCCGAGGCTAGTCACATGTCCGAGCGAAACTCGCCCGTGAAAGCCTTTTTCAATCGTCTTGCGCGCAATATAACTGGCGGCAGCGAAACGCCGATCCGAAGTGTCGTCGGCAAAGTCCGCATGCATATCGACCGGTACGCTGTATTTCTCGGCGAGATCGAACACAATGTTGATGTGTTCTTCCGTGTCCGCCGTGTTGAGTTCGTTGTACGGACAGCCTCCCACCACGTCCGCGCCGAGACGTAACGCCTGCTCCATGAGTTCCAGCGTGCCCGGCGATTTTAGGATGCCCTCCTGCGGAAAGGCGACGATTTGGAGGTCGAGAAGGTTGCGATACTCCTCCTTAAGCGTGAGCGCGGTTTCGACGCCGATCAAACCCTGGATAACATCGACATCCGGCTGAGCGCGGATCGCAAGCGTACCTGCCTTGAGCGCCATGTCGAGCACACGGCGCGATCGGGCCAGTACATCCTCCCGTTCTTGCCGTGCCTTTAGGATACCAGTCAGGCGGATCGCTTCCTCAAGAGTGCCGCTGCGCGCCGGCATGCGGCGATGGAGGAAGGCCTTGTCCAGGTGCAGATGCGGTTCGAGAAGGCCCGGAATTGCAGCGCGACCACCGGCCTCGATGACACGCTCTGCCGTAGTGGCAATTACCGGCTCTATTGCGGTGATGCGACCGTTGTCGACTGCAATGTCCACCGGTTCGGGGTGGTCTTTAGTTCGGACCTGTCGAATTAAAAGCTGCATTGGCTTTCCTCCCTTACCTACGCTCAGTAACCGAGCGCCAGTCCCTCCCCCCGTGGATCGGACCCGCCTTCGAAGAATTGCGATTTCCCGTGCTTCAGTCGAATCGCCTGCGCGGTTCCCGTCCGCACATGCGGCCAAGTCACGGCCTCCGCCGGGTGGCCCATTGCGACAAGACCGGCGACCGCATTGCCGCCCCAGCCTTCGACCAACAATTTGTTGGCACCGTCCCCCCACGATCGGCCATAGAGCAGCCGCGGAGCCTCAATTGCGTGCTGAACGTCGAGTCCGAAATCCACGACTCGGGTGACGAGCGATGCGTTCGTCTGTGGCTGGACTTCACCACCTTGGCTGCCGTGCACAAGAAACGGCTTGCCGCCGCGAAACAGCATTCCACTCATCAACGTGGAAGCCGTCTGCTTTCCGGGTGCCAATACGTTAGGGTGTGCGGGATCAAGCGAAAAGAACGAGCCGCGATTCTGCAACAGCACTCCGGATTCGGGATCAAGCACCGCAGCGCCGAAATCATAGTAGAGGCTTTGAATCAAGCCGACCGCGTTTCCCTCACCGTCGGCGGTCGCAATGAACACCGTGTCGCTGCCGGTCCTTCTACTGCGCGTGGAACCTGCAATGTCTACTAAGGCGGCTGGCCGCTCACCATCAGCCATCGCGCGATCGAGAAGGTCGTCAACTGGAATGGCAAGAAAGCGCGGATCGGTGAGCCAAAGATCTCTCTTACGGAACGCCCATTTGATGCCCTGGATAAGCGCGTTGAAATAGGCTGCAGTGCCGTCACCAAGAGCAGCGAGATCGATCCCACTGAGGAAATTCAGGATCAACAGTCCGGCTAGGCCCTGTGACGGCGGCGGCAACTGTACCGCAGTGCAGTCTCGATAACCGACTGAGATCGGCTCTACCCACTGTGCTTGGTAGTGGGCGAAATCCTCGGCACGAAGTAGTCCATCTCGGCTTGCCAGGTAGCGTGCGATTGAACTGCCAATCTCATCGTAGAATCCCCGCGGCCCCGATTGGGCGATCTGTGAAAGACTGCGCGCCAGCGCTGGCTGTAGCAGTCGGTCACCGTCGCGCAACGCCTTGCCGGACGGGAGAAAGATCGCGGCCGCGCCGGGATCGTCGCGCAGAGATGATGCGCTTGTCGCAATCCAATGCGCCAATCCGGCGCTGACCGGCGATCCGATCTTGGCGTAATAGACTGCCGGCGCGAGCAACCGTGGCAAAGGCAGTTTGCCAAACCGGCCGTGGGCGAGCCGCCAGCTGTCGACCGCGCCCGGCACCGTAATGGCAGCGCGGGGCCCTCGATCTGGAATGGCTGTAAGATCGGCAAAGGCCGCCCGATCGACGCAGCTTCCCGCGGTACCGCTGCCGTTGATGCCGGCAGGCGCGGACGAGCGGCTGTCGTAGATCAGCCAGAAGGCATCCCCACCGATTCCCGTCATATGCGGAAGTACGGCGCTTAGAGTTGCGGCCGCACACAAGGCGGCATCAACCGCAGTGCCGCCTTCTTTCAGAACATCGAGGGCTGCGGCAGAGGCGAGATAATGTGGCGTTGCTACCATGCCGCGCTCGCCGTAAGACACGGGCCGCGTCAGGCTTTCGGGTATTACCCGCATGCTCGATCACCCTCCCAGTCCAACTTTGGCGAAGCGGATCGACAGTGCAAATCGGATATGTCCGATTTTGCGGTAGGATTTTTCCTACGGGAACTTTGAGGGTGTTAGCCCGCGATGTCGGCGTCTGCGAGATTCACTTCTGTCTCGATCAGTCGATGCTTTATCGCGTAGCGAACGATAGCCGCAGAGGAATATGCATCGATCTTCCGCTGGATACGGGTCTTGTGGGTACTGACGGTCTTTTCGCTCAAATTCAGCGCCCGCGCGATTTCCGAAACGCGTTGTCCCGCAACCAGCATATGAAAAATCTCGAATTCGCGTCTTGTGAAATCGTTATGGGGCGGTCGATATCCCGACTTTTGCTGGTCGCGCGCAAGCCTTTCGGCAACATCATCGCTAATGAAAATGCCTCCGCGTGCCACGTGGCGGATGCCGGCCATAAGATCGGCCGCGGGATTAGCCTTGGTGACGTAGCCAGCGGCTCCGGCGCGGATTGCCTGCACTGCATACTGAGGTTCGTGGTGCATACTCAGTACTAAAATCGCCAAATCAGGACACCGTGCATGAACGTGGCCAATCAAAGCAACGCCGCTACGCTTTGGCATCGACATGTCGAGGACGAGCACGTCATACGAGCTCTCTCGCAGTCGCTCTAGGACGGCTTCTCCATCTGCCGCCTCGCCGCAAATTTGCATATCCCTTTGTTCAGCGAGGATTTGACGCAATCCTTCGCGAAAAATCTCGTGATCGTCTGCAATCAATAACCTGATCACGACGCCGCTCCAATTCGTCGACGCGGCCGCCAAGGGACCCGCAGAACGATACATGTCCCCTGATCGATGCGGCTCTCAATCGTCAACTCGCCTCCGACCGCCGCCGCGCGCTCCCGCATACCGAGAAGCCCGAGCGCCGGATTACTGCGCCCCATCGCGGACGGCGTAAAGCCGTGTCCATTATCAGACACCGTTAGTAAGATCGCCCGTTCGTCTTGGCCGAGCGAGATGTTGACGCGAGATGCGCCGGCATGACGAACCACATTGGTGAGCGCCTCCTGCAGGATACGAAAGAGCATGATTGTGATTTCATGCGAACTTGGATCGCGGCTCAGTCTATTGGATAACTCGATTTCAATGCCGCTCTGACTCGCTACGCCCTCGACAAGCCATTCGAATGCGGATGAAAGGCCGAGATCATCAAGAATGATTGGCCTTAAGTCGGTCGCAATCCGCGCCATGGAGGCCACCGTCCCAGCGGCGAGATCACGGAGACTTGTCAGCTTTTCCGCGAGCCGTTCCTGGCTTGGTAGAAGCTGCGCTTCCGCCCAGTCGAGACCGAGGCGAAGCGCCGTCAGATTTTGACCCAGCTCGTCATGAAGTTCGCGCGCCATGCGGGCACGTTCTTCTTCGCGTACCGAATGTAGATGATTGGAAAGCTCGCGCAATTGGGTGCGAGACTTGCGCAAGTCTCGTTCTAGCTTCTTGCGATGAGTGATATCGCGAGAGATGCCGGCAGTTCCGATAATCCGACCCCTGCTGTTGCGCACAGGTGTCTTGATAGTTTCATATGACCTAGTCCGGCCGCGCCGATCGGGCCTTTTTTCTTCGTATCGCTGTTGAACGCCGGTTTCGAGAACTTGATTGTCCGTTGCCAGGAACTGGAGAGCGATTGGGATCGGCCAAATATCCGTCGGCCGCCGGCCAAGAATGTTTCTCTCCGGCAGGCCACACGCATTCCTATAGGCTTCGTTCACGGCTAGGTACCGGCACTCAGAGTCCTTGAGCCATGCCTGGTCAGGGATGTTGCTCAGGATCGCGTGACGGTGTGCATCGCTTGGCGCGGGGCGCGTCAGCTCGCTACGTCGGGGCACAGGTTTACCTCCAGCCGTGACCTCCACTCTTCGCTGGCCCAAGTATAGCCGTCGTTCGAAAGGCTGAGAAGCACACCCAATTTGCGCCCGGCAGCTGCACGTCTTACTTCGAACGGCGGTCGCGGCATTTGTAGCCGGTGCTTTATGTTTAATATCTCAACAAAAGACTATTACTTCCGATAGTGTCCATTCTCGGAAGTTGTTCGCTAGGCTAGATTCCGGCGCGCTACTGCAAACTCAGCGCGACGAAGCGCGTCTCGCCATTGGCGTTCGACACCAGCAGCACGGCCATCTTTTTGCCCTGCGACTTGAGCTGGTCGATCCGCTTTTGCATGTCGGCCGGCGTAGCGATGCTCTGATATTGCAGTTCGACGATGACATCGCCGGGCGCCATGCGCTTGTCCGGGTCGGCGGTCGCCACGCTCTGGTCGACGCCGGTGACGACAACGCCTTTGATGCCGTCCCTGATCTTGAACTTCTTGCGCAGATCGTCCGACATGCTGGATAGTTCGAGGCCGAGCGTCTTCTGCACCACGGATTTGTCGGCGGGCGGGTTGTCCTTGTTGGCTTCGGCTTCGGCGACCTTGGTGTTGTCCTGCAGCCGCCCGACCGTGACCTTGTGGGTTTCGGTCTTGCCCTTGCGGATGATCACGACGTCAACGGTCTTGCCGACCGGCGTATCGGCGACGATACGCGGCAGGTCATGCATTTCCTTGATGTCGTGACCGTCGAAGCTGACGATGACGTCGCCGGGCTGGATGCCGGCGGGCTTGGCCGGTCCTTTGTCGTCGACGCCGGCGACCAGCGCGCCGTGCGGCGGGCTGACGTTCAGGCTCTCGGCGATGTCGTCGGTCACCTGCTGAATGCGCACGCCGAGCCAGCCGCGCCGTACCTTGCCGTATTGACGCAATTGATTGATGACATCGACCGCGGTGTCGGACGGCACGGCAAAGCCGATGCCGATCGAGCCGCCGGACGGCGAGATGATGGCGGTGTTGATGCCGATCACTTCGCCGTCGAGATTGAACAGCGGGCCGCCGGAATTGCCGCGATTGATAGCGGCGTCGGTCTGGATGTAGTTGTCGTAGGGCCCGGAATTGATGTCGCGATTGCGTGCCGAGACGATGCCGGCGGTGACCGTGCCGCCGAGGCTGAACGGATTGCCGATGGCGATCACCCATTCGCCGAGCCGCAGCTTGTCGGAATCGCCGAATTTGACCGCCTTGAGCGGCTTGTCGGCATGAACCCGCAGCAGCGCCAAGTCCGCTTTGGCGTCCTTGCCGACCAGATCGGCCTTGAGCTTGGTGCCGTCGTTGAGGATGACGCTGATCTCGTCGGCGTCGGCGATCACGTGATTGTTGGTGACGACGAGGCCGGACGGATCGATGATGAAGCCGGAGCCAAGCGAATTGATGCGGCGCGGCGCATCATCGGAATTGTCGCCGCCTTGGCCATGGTGGTTCTTGAAGAATTGATCGAAAAACTTCTCCATCGGCGAGCCGGGCGGCAGATTGGGCAGCTCTTCGGCGTGCGGATCGATCGTCTGCGACGTGGAGATATTGACCACGGCGTCGATGACTTGTTCGGCGACGTCGGCAATGGCGTCCGGTCCCCGCGCTGCCGCCGGCTGCGCCGGAACAAGCATGATGGCCGCCGCGAGCGCGGCGATTGCCGTCCCCGTTGCCAGCCGCCGGGACAGCGGGGCGGGCGTTAGTCGGCCAGCCAAGGCCGTTACGATCGCAACGAGCCTCAGCGGTTTGGCCGGTGAATCGGCGAGGGAGCTGGCGAAGGACTTGGACGTCGGCACCACGTCGGCGCTCCTGGCATCTGTGACAAAGATAATGAGGCTCAAGGCTGAGACTCGGCGGAAAAGGTTGCTCCGGCCACATCCGGGACGCAAGGCCAAAGCCGGAGCCGTTTGCCATTAGCGGACGGATTGGGGCGGAATAGCGGCTCCTGGAATGCCTCAAAAATATTCACTGGCGCATGATCCTTCCGGATCACGCCGGAGATATTGCCTGGCCATGATCTTCTCGGAAAAACGGTTTCCTACCCTCGGATCAAATCCGCGGGCAGGCTTTTTCCGGATCGTGATCTATCCGCGCACCAGCCAGACGATGAGTACGCCTACCACCGCGGAGACGATGCCGGCGATACGCAACGGGCCATCGGGCATTTCGAGCACGGTCGCCATGGTGCGTTTGGCGCGGCCGGGAAACGCGGCCAGGAAAATGCCCTCGAACGCAAAGAACAAGCCAAGCGCGGCGAAAAAATCCGACATCGCGCCTTTGCTCACGCCACGCTATTTCGCGGCGCCATTCGGCCGTGCCGCAGCACTCGCTCCCGGTCCCGCCGCGGCCGACGGCGCCGCAACCGGCGTGCCGTCTGGCAGCACCTTGCCCGATGGATCGCCGAAAAACCGGAAGAAATCGGTGTCCGGCCGCAGCACCAGGCGCGTGTTGTTCTGCTGCATGCTGTTTTGATAGGCCTGCATCGACCGGTAAAAGGCGAAAAAGCCCGGATCCTTGCTGTAGGCATCGGCAAAAATCTTGTTGGCCTGGGCATCGCCTTGGCCGCGGATGATTTGTCCTTGAGAATTGGCATCCGCCACCAGCACCGTCACGTCGCGGTCGGCCTTGGCGCGGATTTCGGTGGCTTTCTGAGCACCCTCGGCGCGGAATCCGGCAGCCTCGCGCTGCCGCTCGGTCTGCATGCGCTTATAGACCGCCAGGCTGTTCTGCTCCGGCAGGTCGACGCGGCGGATGCGCACGTCGACGATGTGGATGCCGAACGGCTGCGCGTCGCGGTCGAGCTGATCGCGCATTTCCGCCATCAGTTCATCGCGCCGGTTGCGCACGGCGTCGGCAAGCGTCGCGGCGCCGAGCACGCGGCGCAGCGCTGAATTCAGCAGTATCGCAAGCTGGGCGGTGGCGCCGTCCGGCCCGACGGTCTGATAATATTTCAGCGGATCGGTGATGCGATAGCGTGCGAAGGCGTCGACCACGAGCCGTTCGCCGGCTTGCGCGGCGGCAGCGTCGCCATTGTCCTGGCTCGAGGCGATCACCTCCTGCGCCGGCTGCTCGATGTTGAGGATGCGCTTGTCGATATAGATGACGCTGTCGACGAACGGCCATTTGACGTGAAGGCCGGGCTCGGTAATGACCGCCACGGGCTTCCCAAGCCGCACCACCAGTGCCTGCTTGGTCTGATACACGGTGAAGAAGGTACTGTAGGCGACGATCGCCGCGATCAGCAGAACGATGGCGACGACACCGCCAAGGAGGTTCGGTTTCACTGATTGCCTCCGGACGGTTCGGATGGCGCTGCGGCCGCCGCCGCCGGTTTTGCCGGCGGCAGGTTGTTCAGCGGCAGATAAGGCACCACGCCGGAACTCCCTTGCGTGCCGGTGTCGATGATCGTCTTGTTGGTATCGGCGAAAATATGCTCCATCGTCTCCAGGTAAATGCGCTGACGGGTCACGTCTGGCGCGTTCTTGTATTGCGCGTAGATCTGCGTGAAGCGCGACGCCTGGCCCTTGGCGTTGGCGACGACTTGGGCGCGATAGGCTTCCGCTTCCTGGACGATTTTGGCGGCGCGGCCGCGCGCCTCCGGCACCACCTTATTGGCGTAAGTCTGCGCCTCGTTCTGTAGCCGCTCCAGGTCGGAGCGCGCCGCCTGCACGTCGCGGAAGGCGTCGAGGACCTGCATCGGCGGATCGACCTTCTGCAATTGCACCTGCTGCACGACGACGCCGGCGCCGTAGTCGTCGAGCGTTTTCTGCATCGATTGCTGCACCGCGGTCTCGATGGTCTGCCGTGCGCCGGTCAGGATCGCCTGAATGTTGGAATGGCCGATCACTTGGCGCATGGCGCTTTCGGCCACCGCTTTCACGGTGGCTTCCGGATTCTGGATGTTGAACAGATAATCGCTGATGGCGCTGGGCTTGATCTTCCAGAACACCGAGAAATCGACGTCGACGATATTCTCGTCGCCGGTGAGCATCAGGCTTTCTTCCGGCACGTCGCGCATGGTGGCGCCGCCGCGCAGGTCGAAACCAATATTGATCCGGTTGACACGCAAAGCCGGCGGCGTCAGCGCGGTCTCGATCGGATAGGGCAGGTGATAGTTCAGGCCGGGCTGCGCTTCGCCAACGAATTTGCCGAAGCGCAGCACCACGCCGATCTCATCCGGCTCGACCTTGTAGAAGCCAGACGCGCCCCATAGCGCGACCAGGATCAGCGCGATCACCGCGATGCCGCGGCCGCCGAGATTGCCAGGGAGAAGCCCGCGCAGCCGGTCCTGGCTCCGCCGCAGGAATTCCTCGAGGTCCGGCTGCTTCGGCCCC
>JBAQHW010000182.1:0-17536 GCA_049288525.1 Xanthobacteraceae bacterium | reverse complement strand
GACGGCATGCACGCCGGGCATCGCGATCGCTGGTCCGCCGTCGATGGCGCGAATGAGCGCGTGGGCGTGCGGCGAGCGGACGAAGCAGGCGTGAAGAGTGCCGGGCAGCCTGATGTCGTCGACGAAGTGGCCGCGGCCGGCGAGCAGCGCCGGATCTTCGAGCCGCTTCACGCGGGCGCCGAAATGCTTTGCGCCCATCTTAAGCCTCCGATCCGTCGCGCAGGCGCCGCGCGGCATCGAGCGCGGCTTTGACGATGCCGGCATAACCGGTGCAACGACATAGATTGCCGGTCAGCGCTTCGCGCACGTCCTGCTCGGTTGGCTCGGCGTTGTCGCGCAGCAGTTCGGTCAGCGTGATCAGCATTCCCGGCGTGCAAAAGCCGCATTGCAGGCCATGATGATCCATGAATGCCTGCTGCAGCGGCGACAGCTGGCCGTCCGGCGCGAGACCCTCGACCGTGGTGATGTCGCAGCCATTGGCTTGCACCGCGAACATCAGGCAGGAGCGGGCGGAACGGCCGTCAACCAGCACCGTGCAGGCGCCGCACACGCCATGTTCGCAGCCGAGATGCGTGCCGGTCAGGCCAAGGTCGTGGCGCAGAAAATCGGCCAGCGTCAACCGCGATTCGACGACGCGCGCGTGCGATTTGCCGTTGACCGTGATCCGCGTTGCCTGTTTCGCCATGTGCTACTCTAAACTTCAACACCCGCGCGCCGCGCCGCGTCGGCGAGCGCGCGCGCGCTCATGACCATGGCGAGGTGACGCCGGTAATCGCCGCTGGCATGAATATCGGAAATCGGCTCGATCAGCCACGCCGCCGCGGCGGCGTTTCTGATCAAGTCCCCATCGATCGCCTGGCCAAGCAGCACCGCTTCGGCGGCATCGGCGCGTATCGGCCGCTCGGCAACCCCGAACAATGACAGGGCGGCGCGGCGCACCACGCCGCCGGCGCCGATATCGAGCAGCGCGGCCGCGCCGGCAAGCGCAAAATCGCCGTGGCGGCGGGCGAATTCGTGGAAACCATGGCCGTGCCCGCGCCGCCAGATTGGCAATTCGATGGCGGCGATCATCTCGTCGGGCTCGAGCGCCGTCGCCATATAGCCCACGGGAAAATCGCGAAACGGCACCGCGCGCAGTCCGCGGATGCTGGCGAGATGCAGAACCGCATCATAAGCCGCGCATACCGCCGGCAATTCGGCGGCCGGATCGGCATGGGCGAGACTGCCGCCGATGGTGCCGCGATTGCGCGTCTGACGGTGGCCGACATGGCGCAACGCCTCGGTTAAAAGCGGACAATGCCGGGCGATTTCCGGCGACGATTCGAGGTCGCGCTGCCGCGTCATGGCGCCCATGCGCAGTTGCCCGTCGATCGCGGCGACGCCCCGCAGATCCTCGACGCGGCCCAGATCGATCAGATGATCGACGATCAGATAACGGAAATTCATCATCGGCACGAGCGATTGCCCGCCGGCCAGTATCTTGGCGTTGGGCAGGCTCGCCAGCATCTCGGCGGCTTCCTTGAGCTGCCGCGGCGCGTGGTAGTCGAACGGCGCTGGCTTCATTGGGCGCCCGCGAGCTCAGGCCGTCTTCACGCCAAGCTCCGCCTGCTCCTTGGCATAAGCCTGATCCATCCGCGAGGCCAGATCGTGCTTGGCAAGCGCGGCGGCGAAGATGCGGCGGATTTCCGGCGTCTCGTCGATATAGTCGATCTGATCGCCGCCGGCGCGCTTTGAGATCCAGGCTTTCGGCACGCCTTGCGCATTGCGAATGGCGACGCCCTCATGCTTGAAGGCGAGATAGCGCGATGGCGTGGTTCCGGTGTTGAAGTGCTGGTGGAACCACATGTTCGGCGGCACGATACAGGTGCCGACCTCCCAGTCGAAGCGCTGCGGCTCCTCGCCTTCCGGCCACATCAGCGAAAAGCCTTCGCCCGACAGCACAATGACGTGGGCGCCGGGGCCGTGGGCGTGCGCTTTCTTGTAGGTGCCGATCGGAAACTGCGAGATGTGGCTGTTCATCGAGCCCTTGGCCATGTTGAAGCGGAGATGGCCGCCGCCGGCGCCGCGCTCGGCCGCCATGATCAAAGGAATATTGACCGCATCGGGCACGAAATTTGTCGTCAGCAGAAATCCCTTTTGCTCGCCCTTGGACGAAAAATAATCGGGCTCGCCGGCGAAACGGTCCTTGAAGTCGTAAGTGGTATTGAAGATGAAATCGATGTCCTCATACAGATTGATGATCGGCGGCGCGTTGGTGACCGCGACATAGCGCGCCGGCTCCTTACCCGACCCGTTGAAGTGCTGGTGATGGCAGTTGAGCGGAATGGCGAACAGCGCGCCGTCCTTCCACTCGAAGGTGATACGGGCGCCGGCGTCGTTCCACACCGTGGTCGAGCCGCGGCCGCTCAAGATCATGATCATTTCTTCGTAGAGCTGCCGGTGCGGCGCCAGGCTCTTGCCCGAGGGAATCTCCATCACATAGCAGTCGTTCGAGGTGCGCGAGGCGTCGTGATTGAGGAACACGGCGCTGCCGCCGCGCCGCGCCCAGGGCTTGAGCGCAACCGTGTTGAGGTTTTTCACATAGAAGGACGGGATGATGTCGAGGCCTTCCGCCTTCACCCAGCGGGTATAGGGCGTTTCCTTCTCGGACTTGAACTTGCTTGCGAGTTCCTCAGAAACGACGGCGTTCTTTTTGGCGTTCTCGGCCATGGTTCACCCTTATTTCATCCTCGCTGCCGATTTTACCGGGTAACGCGGAAACTAGCGATGGTCATGATCGTGGTCATGGTCGTGGCCGTGCGCATGATCGTGGCCGTGCTCGTGGTCGTGCTCGTGATGGTGCAGGCGCTGGCGCGGACGAGGCCCGCGCGGGTCTTCGTTGAACACCAGCGACTTGATGGTCACCGGGACGGTAAAAGACGGCATGCGGATGCGGCCGAGATCGATGTAATCGAAGTCCCACAACACCACGCCGTCGATCACCAACAGCTCGCTCTCGATATCGAACTCGTCGCGCAGGATATGGCCCAGCGTTTGCGCCACGTCGCCGTCGAGCATGATGTAGAGGGGCTGTTTCCTGGCAATGCGCCCGGCAAAGCCGCGCTTGATGCCTTCGGCAAAGGCGGCGAGCCGCTGATAAAGCGGCAGTCCGGTCCAGCGCAAAGCGAGCGCGATATCGTGGTCGGCGTCGACGAGATCGAAGGCGGCGATGTGATCGCGGATGGCCGCGCCAAGCCGGTCCGGATCGATGGTCTCGGCGAGATCGAAGGCCGGCTGCACCACTTGGAGATTGCGGCGCGGCAACAGCTTGCCTGGCGCGGAAATGTAGCTGGTATTGCCGGAAAGCTGGACCGAGTATTCCGAGGCGCCAAGCGCGGTGGCGCGGATGCATTCGCCGGCGGGCAAGAGCGGCCACGGCAGAGCGCCTTGCGCGATGCGCGCGCGCAATGCGCCGCCGAGCTTGGCGCCGAGGTCGCCGAAGTCGCGGCTTTCGCGTTCATAGACATATTCGCCGACGCCGCCGGAAAACATCACGCCGTCGATGCGGCCCACTTCGGCGATCGGATCGGTCAGATAAAGCTGCGCGATGTCGTGCGGCAGTGGCCGCGCCGTGATGGCGGCTATGAGCGTTTCCGCCATGCCGTCGGCGACCGTCTGTAGTTCGGCCGCGCTCGCCGCGCCGCCGCGATCCCAGGAAAACCCGGCGCGCCCGGCGTGATGCTTGCCGGCCGGATCGAGCCGGACGATGGTGCCGTCCTCGACCACTTGCAGGCGGCCGCCGACATGCACGGCGGCGGTCGCAATCACCTTGCCGTTCTCGACCACGCCGAGCTTGGTCGTACCGCCGCCGATGTCGATGTTGAGGATGCGCTTGTGCTCGTCGCTCGACACGCGTGCGGCGCCGGAACCGTAGGCGGCCAGCATTGCTTCCATGTGGTGGCCGGCGGTGGCAGTGACGAAATCGCCGCCCTGCTCGGAAAGAACGCCGGCAATGCCCTGGGCATTCTCGCGGCGGAGCGCTTCGCCGGTCAGGATGACGACGCCGGTGTCGATCCGGTCGGGCGAAATGCCGGCCGTGGCATAGGCATCGTCGATGATGGCGCCGAGTTTTTGATCGTCGATGCGCTCTTCGCTCTGATAAGGGGTGAGCGCCACCGGCGACTGAAATAAGGTCTCGCGCGAGACCACGTAATACCGGCTGGTCAGATCTTCGGCGAGGCGTCGCAGGTGGACGCGGGAAAAGATCACTTGCGTACCGGCCGAGCCGATGTCGATGCCGACTGTCGTCAGCGTGACATTATCCTGCCGCCACAGTGGATTGTCTTCGAGCGGCCCATCGTCGTTGTCAAAGTCGTGATCGTGGTCATGATCGGCATCGTCGCCGTGAACGTGGACGGTGTCTCGCCCATAGCGATGATCGGCGAGCGTATGGTCCGGCTTCTTGCTGTCGTTATCGGCCATGTTTAGAATTCACGGTTAGAATTCGTGCTTGGTCTAGGGTTCGCGCTTTGGATTTCCCGGGCGGCAGTGCGACTTATTCCAGCGATGGCGCGGCGCGGTCAATACCGGTATCGCCGCGCTATTCCCGCGCCACCGGCAATACGACGGACATTCGACCATGACCGCAAATGGCTTGATAACGCTGCCGAGCGCGCACGGCGTCAAGGACACCGTGGACCGCCTCGCTGCTGAAGTCACGGCCAAGGGGCTGACAGTCTTTGCCCGCATCGACCATGCTGCCGGCGCCAAGGAGGTGGGCCTGGCTCTGCGGCCGACCGAACTGTTGATCTTTGGCAACGCCGCAGGCGGCACGCCGCTGATGCAAGCGCTGCAAACGGCCGGGATCGACCTGCCGCTGAAAGCTCTCGCCTGGCAGGACGCGGACGGCAAATGCTGGCTGTCGTACAACGATCCGGCCTGGATCGCGCAGCGCCATGGCGACGCGGCACCCGTCAGCGCGGTGACGGCCCGGCTGGCGGCGGCGATGTCGGCGCTGGCAAAAGCGGCGACACGAGCGTAACCGCGGTTCGTCGCTTCAAGCGACCGGCGTAACGGCCACGGCAACGGCGATGCGCTGGCCGCCCGAGCCCAGGATCACGCCGTCCATTGGCGCGACGTCGGTGTAATCGCGGCCGACCGCCAGCGTGACGTGCTCGTCGGACGCCAGGATCGCGTTGGTGGGATCGAGCCCGATCCAGCCCGTCGCCGGGCCGCACCACAACAGCACCCACGCATGCATCGCTTCGCTGCCTTGCAGGCGATTGGCGTCGGCGCGTTGCGCGCTGCGCAGATAACCGCTGACATAAGCGGCCGGCAGGCCGATGCCGCGCAGTCCCGAGATCATGATATGCGCGAAATCCTGACAGACGCCGCGGCGCAGCGCGAACGACATCGGCGGCATAGTGGTGACGGTGGTGGCGCCGATCTCGTAGGCAATGTCGGCCTTCAGGCGGCCGATCAGCTCGATCGCGGCGGCGAGTACCGGGCGTCCCGGTGCAAAGCTTTGGCGAACGTAGTCGCGAATCTCGGGGTCGAGCGAGACCATGCGGCTCGGAAACAGAAAATGCGCCGGTGACAGCGGGCCGATATCGCCGGTGGCAAACGCGTCCTCGCGCACCGTCTCCCAGGCCGGCGTCGGCGCCGGCTTCGGTGGGGCATCAACGGCAACGCGCGCCGACAATTTGATGGTCAGCGTCTCATGCGGCTCGTTTATCTCGATCCAGGTCAGGCGATTGCCGAAGAAATCCGCACCTTCGCGCCGGTGCGCCGGTCCGGGTACGATTTGCAATGCCGCGACGTGCACGCGTTCGCCGTCGCGGGAGACCGGCGTGAGGCGGAGCACGTGCCGGGCATGCGCTACCGGTGTCGCGTAGCTGCATGTCGTCGTCTGCCTCACGTCGTAATTCACGCCAGCGCCTCCCATACCGGTTCGGACCGCTCGGTATTGATCAGATAGGCCGCGCTTATGGCGTCCGACAAATTCATCAGCGCCCGCTCGACATCGACGATCACCGCCTCGTTCACGGCGGTGGCGTCGGCCGTGCGCAGCCGCGTGGCGGTCGCCGCGGCAATCTGCTCGACCGGTGAAAGGCGGCCACTGGTGCTGCGCCTCGGCAAAGCGCGCAAATGCGCCTCGATACGGTCGAGCTGAAACATCACCGAACGCGGATTGTTGGGATCGAGCATGACCAGATCGATCACCGGCGGTCGCGCGGCGATCATCACATAACGCTGCCGGTAAGTGATCTGACTGTCGGCGAGCTCCAAGAGCACGTCGAGTTCGCCGTCGATCGCCCCGGGCTCCGCCAAAGCCCGCGTCAGCCGGCAGGTCAATAAAGCGCGCTCGATGCGGCGGCCGAGCTCGAGAAAGCGCCAGCCGGCGAGCTGTGTCATATTTTCCTGCGCCAGCCCGGACAGGGAGGAAATGATGCGGAGCGCCGCTTCGACGCGCTCGGTGATCGCGCTCTCGGTGGGCACCGCCGTCAGCGGCGCCGCAATCAGTTTGGCGAGGTCGTTGATGGCGCGCCAGGCATCCGGCGAAAAGCGGTCGCGGATGGCGGAGGAAGCCGAGCGCGCGGCGCCGACCAGCCGCGGCAACGCGCCGTCCAGATCCGGATGGGTGAGCACGGTGCGCGCGATAAATGTCGCCGGCGTTTCACTGCCGCCGGCTGGAATAGCGTCCCACGCGGCGAGCATGGCGTCGAGTGTGACGATGACCGGCGCCGCCGCATCCTCGGCCTCGGCTACGCGATTGATGACGGCGCGCACGATCCGCAGCGTTGCCTCGACGCGTTCGATATAGCGTCCCACCCAGAACAGATTATCGGCGGCGCGGCTCGGCAACAGCCCGCTGGCGCGCTGCACCGGCATGCGTTCGGGGCTCGGCAGCAGCGTCGTTTCCGCCACCGGCCCGTGAGCCAAGACCCAGGCATCGGCGGTCGCGGCACCACGCTGCAAGCTGACGGCACGTGCATCGAGGTCGTCGGCGATGCGCACAAAGCCGGCGGGCAGCACCTGCCAGCGCTCGCCGAGGCGGGCAACGAACAGCCGCAGGGTGAACGGCCGCGGCTGCAAGCTGCCGTCGCGCCATACCGGCATGCTGGATAAGGTCACGGCCTCCTGAAGCACGTAATCGATGCCGCGGTCGCGGATCGATTGCATCAGCGAGCGGCGTTGCGCCTCGTCTAATCGCGCGCCCAGGATTTCGCTGCCGAGGCCGGCGCCGGGAAGCTGCTCGGTGAATGCCGCCGCGACCACCATGCTGTCGAGCTTATCGAGCATGTCCTCGCGCATGCCGGCGTGGCCGAGCCACCAAGTCGCAACGTTCGGCACTTTCAAGTCGGCGCCGAGCACGACCGGGGCCAGCGCCGGCAGGAACGCCAGCATCGCGCGCGCCTCGACCAGACCGGCGCCGAGCGCGTTGATGATGACGATTTTGCCGTCGCGGACCGCCTGCAGGAGTCCGGCGACGCCGAGCCGCGAGGCGGCGTTGAGCTCGAGCGGATCGGCAAAATCGGCATCGATGCGGCGCAGCAGGACTTCGGTGCGGCGCAGTCCGGATACCGTGCGGATGAAGACGCCGTCGTCCTGCACGCTCAGGTCCTCGCCTTCCACCAGGAGAAGGCCGAGATAGCGCGCCAGATAAGCGTGCTCGAAATAGGTCTCGTTCATGGGGCCGGGCGTGAGCAGGCCGATGCGGGCATTGTCGCGCTTGTTGAGCGCGAACAGTTCGGCCTGCAGCGCCTGGAAAAACGGGGCGACGCGTTCGACGCGGGCTTTTCGATAAATGTCGGGAACGGCGCGCGACAAAGCCAAGCGGTTCTCGATGGCATAGCCGGCGCCGGACGGCGCCTGCGCCCGATCGTTGAGCACCCACCAGCGGCTGTCGGAGCCGCGCCCGACGTCGACCGCGTAAAAGCGCAAATGCGCGCCGCCGGGCGGCGCGATGCCGACCAGCGGCCTTAAGAATTCCGGATTGCCCGCGATCAGCGCGGCGGGCAGCCGGCCGTCGCGCGTCAGCGTGCCCGGCCCATAGGAATCCGCCAGCACTGCTTCGAGCAATTCGGCGCGCTGGATCAGGCCGGCTGCCAATTGGCGCCATTCGTCCGGCTCGATGATCAGCGGGATGTGACTGAGCGGCCAGGGCCGTTCGATGCCGGCGGCATCCTCATAGACCCGATAGAACACGCCGGAGTCGCGCAAATAGCGATCGGCCGCCGCGAAGCGTCGGTTGATCTCGTCGCCGCCCAGGGCGGCAAGCATGCCGAGGAACGGCTGCCAATGCGCGCGTACGCGCCCGCCGCCGTCCATCATCTCGTCGTACACGCCGGGAAGCGGGCGATAGCCGGCGATCAGGGATTGGAGGCCTGCCTCCGGTGCGGCGACGGCGCTGGGTGATTGCAATGCCATGATGCGATCTGAGAATTTGGCGCGGAACGGTTGTCAGTTCGGGCGTCGCAGGTCGAGCGTCGTAGGATATTCGAGCGATAGTTCGATGGGCGGCACGTCGATCAGGCCCCCGGTATGGCCGTGATCCTGGAAGCGGGCGCGCCGGCGCGCTTCCGCCTCGTAGGAATTGACCGGGAATGTCTCGTAATTGCGTCCGCCCGGATGCGCCACATGATAGACGCAGCCCCCCAGCGAGCGCCGATTCCAGCGGTCGACGATATCGAAAGTGAGCGGCGCTTGCACGCCGATGGTCGGTTGCAATGACGCTGCCAAGTCCCAGGCCTTGAACCGCACGCCGGCAACGTATTCGCCCGATCGTCCGGTCGAGGTCAGCGGCACGCGACGGCCGTTGCAGGTCACGGCGTGGCGGTCGGCGTCGAGGCCGGAGACCTTGACCTGCAGCCGCTCGACCGAGGAATCGACGAAGCGCGCGGTGCCACCGGGCTGGCCTTCTTCGCCGAGCACGTACCACGGCTCGATCGCTTGGCGCAGCTCGAGCCCGACGCCGCTATGCTGGACCGTGCCGCATAGCGAAAATCGGAACTGCCGTTGCGCCTCGAACCAGCCTGGATCGAAATCGTAGCCGGCGTTTTTCAGATCGTCCAAGACGTCGAGGAAATCGTTCCAGACGAAATGTTCGAGCATGAAGCGGTCGTGCAGCGCCGTGCCCCAGCGCACCGGCTTGCCGTCGAGCGGCGTGCGCCAGAACCAGGCGATCAGCGCCCGCAACAGCAATTGCTGGGCGAGACTCATGCGCGCATCCGGCGGCATTTCGAACGAGCGGAATTCGACCAGACCGAGCCGGCCGGTCGGGCCGTCCGGCGAATATAATTTGTCGATGCAGATTTCGGTGCGGTGGGTGTTGCCGGTGACGTCGACCAGAATGTTGCGGAACAGCCGGTCGACCAGCCACGGCGGGCGCCATCCCGGCTCCGACGGTTTCGGCACTTTGCTCACCGCGATTTCGAGCTCATAGAGCAGGTCTTGGCGCGCCTCGTCGATGCGCGGCGCTTGACTGGTCGGCCCGACGAACAAGCCAGAGAACAAATAAGACAACGAAGGGTGGCGCAAGGCGTACAGCAACAGGCTCTTGAGCAGATCGGGCCGGCGCAGGAATGGACTGTCGGCGGCGTTCAAACCGCCGAGCACGACGTGGTTGCCGCCGCCGGTGCCGGTATGCTTGCCGTCGATCATGAATTTGTCGGTGCCGAGCCGGGCGTGATGGGCGTCCTCATAGACGGCATTGGTGATGTCGACGGCCTCGCGCCACGACGTCGCCGGCTGGATATTGACTTCGATGACGCCGGGGTCCGGCGTCACTTTCAGCACGTTGAGCCGCGGATCGTGCGGCGGCGCATAGCCTTCGAGGTGAATCGGCAGGTCGAGCTCGGCTGCGGTCGATTCGATGGCGGCGACGAGATCGAGATAATCATTGAGCGTTTCGACCGGCGGCAGGAAGACGCACAGGCGTCCGTCGCGCACTTCGACGCTTAGCGCGGTGCGCACCGGAAGATCGGCGTGGCCAAAATCCGCCGCGGCCGGCCTACGTCGCTTGACCAAGGTGTCGGGAGCGAGCGGCGGAGAGGCCGTGCCGTAACGCGATGCGTTCGCGTGAGCCAGCTGCGGTTCGATCGGATGGGTGAGCCGCGGATCGTCGAGCGGCTGGCGCGGCGCGAACGGATCGGCCGGCGCCAGGTGCGGATAAGAGGCCGCGGCAAGCGTGGGCAGCGATTGCAGCGGCAGGCGGAAGCCAAGCGCCGAATCGCCAGGGATGAGAAACAGCCGGCCGCGCCGTGTCCGCCAGATTTCGCTGAGCCAGCCTGGTTTGGCCTGCGCCGTCCAGCGCTGCAGTGGCAGCACAAAACCATTCGGCGCGCCGAGCTCGCTGTCGAACAACTGGAGCAGGCGGGCGCGTTCGTGCGGATCGTCGATTTTCGGATCGCTGGGGTCGAAATTTTCCGGAATGAGACCCTGCCTGAGCATCCGCTCGAGCGGATCCTCGTAGATGGGCTGGACGTATTCCGTCATCAGTCCGGTGCGCGCGGCAATGCCTTCGGCAAATTGCTGGGCGTCGTCGATCGAGACGGTGCGGCTTACGGCTTCGCGCGCAATCAATCCATCGTCGCGCCAGATCGGCACACCGTCACGGCGCCAATACAGTGCGAACGCCCAGCGCGGCAGCGGCTCGCCGGGATACCATTTTCCCTGACCGTAATGCAGGAACCCGCCCGGCGCGAAGCGGTCGCGCAGCCGCCGGATCAGATCGTCGGCGCGCTCGCGTTTTACCGGCCCGAGCGCCGCGGTGTTCCATTCCGCCGATTGGTAATCGTCGACCGAAACGAAGGTCGGCTCGCCGCCCATGGTCAGCCGGACGTCGTGCTCGACGAGATCGGCGTCGACTTGTTCGCCCAGCGCATCGAGCGCGGTCCAGGCCGCATCGGAGAACGGCGCGGTGACGCGCGGCCGTTCGCCGATACGCTGCACGGTCATCTCGTAGCCGAACGTGACTTGGCCTGGCTCGACCATGCCGCTGATCGGCGCCGCCGAGCGGAAGTGCGGCGTGGCGGCGAGCGGAATATGTCCCTCGCCGCACAACAGCCCCGATGTCGGATCGAGCCCGACCCACCCGGCGCCCGGCAAATAGACTTCGGTCCAGGCGTGCAGATCGGTGAAATCGGTCGCGGTGCCGGCCGGGCCGTCGAGCGGCTTCACGTCCGGGCGCAGCTGGATGAGGTAGCCGGAAACGAAACGCGCCGGCAGGCCGAGCCGGCGAAAAATCTGCACCAGAAGCCACGCCGTGTCGCGGCACGATCCGGCGCCGGAGACGAGCGTCTCTTCGGGCGTCTGCACGCCCGGCTCCATGCGGACCAGATAGCGGATCAGCCGCTGCAGGCGCTGATTGACTTCGACCAGAAAATCGACCGTGCCGCGCGGCTCGCGCGAAATGCTGCGGACCAATTCCAGAAGCCGCGGTCCGGCCGCCTCGGGCTCGATGAATGCCGCAAGATCCTCATGCAGCAGTTCGGGTGGAAATGTGAACGGCCACTTCTCGGCGTACGGTTCGACAAAGAAATCGAATGGATTGATGACCTCCATGTCGGCGAGGAGATCCACGGCGATCGTGAATTCCGTGGTCTTTTCCGGAAACACGAAGCGCGCCAGCCAATTGCCGTGCGGGTCCTGCTGCCAGTTCACGAAATGCTGCGCCGGCGTCACCGTCAGCGAGTAGCTCGGAATCCGCGTTCGGCAGTGCGGCGCCGGCCGCAGCCGTACGATCTGCGGACCAAGGCCGGTCGCCCGATCGTAAGTGTAGCGAGTGGCGTGGTGAAGCCCGACGAGGATGGACATGCTGCTACGCGCTACACCCGGATTTGCCGCAAAAAGCTTGCATTAAGCACACCAGGTTCCATGCAATTTCCGGGCCGCCGTCATCGGCGCTTCGAGGCGAGGTCCGTGGCAAGATTATGCCCGCCTGCAGAACTCTTGCCCACACACTTATTGGCCGCGGGCGGCCCTTAACCCGCTATTGGCCTTGATCTGAGCTATTATGACGGCCCGTCGATAAGAGCCTGAATTCGCGTGGAACCTTACACGTTCCGCGGCGTTTCGGCGTCGGGGGTAGATGTTACATGAGTAAGCAGGGCCCTGATCACGCCTCGCCGCGGCACGGCTTGGACACTTTCGGCAATATTGAGCAAAGCGCGCTGGATGCCATTCCGACGGGCTTTTGTGTGTGCCGCGCCGACAGCAGCCTGGTTCGTTACAATCGGCGGGCCGCCGAGCTTTGGGGCCGAACGCCGCCGCTCGACAATCCGAGCGATCAATTCGGTCCCGCGTTCAGGCGCTTCAGCGCGGCGGGCGAACCGCTTCCCTTCCATGCCACCCCGGTGGCCACAGCGCTGCGGACCGGCCAAACGGTGACTGGCGCCGAACTTGCGATCGGGCGGCCCGACGGCTCGCGCATCCCGGTGCTGATGAACGCGGCCCCGCTGATGGACCGCGCCGGCCGCATTGAGGGCGCGGTTTGCAGCTTTCAGGAGCTCACCGAACGCAAGCGCGCCGAGGAGGCGTTGCGCGCCAGCGAAGCCGAGCTGCAATCGCTCATTAATCGCACGCCGTTCATGCTGGTGCGCTGCACGCGCGATCTGCGCTACCGCTTCATCAGCGAGGCTTACGCGAAATTCATCGGACGCAATCGCGACGAGGTCATCGGCCAGACAATCGCGCAAGTGCTTGGCGAAGAGGGATTCAACCGGCTCCGCCCTTATATCGAAAAAGTCTTGCGCGGCGAGGAGGTGGAGTTCGAATGCGAGCTGGAAGTCGCGGCGATCGGTACCCGCTGCCTTTACATTGCCTATCGGCCCGAGCGCGATGGCGCAGCCGTCGCCGGCTGGATCGCCTCGCTGCTCGATATCACCGAACAGCGGCGGGGCGACGCCGCGCGCCGGCAGCTCGCGAGCATTGTTGAATCATCCGACGACGCGATCATCAGCAAGGACCTCAACGGCGTCATCACCAGCTGGAATCCGGGGGCCGAACGTCTGTTCGGCTATGCGGCCGCGGACGTCGTCGGTAAGTCGATCACGATCATTATCCCTGCCGACCTGCCGGACGAAGAGCCGAGGATACTGGCGCGTATTCGGCGCGGCGAGTCCATAGAACATTTCGAAACAATTCGCCGCTGCAAGGACGGCCGCCTTGTCGACATTTCTCTGACCGTGTCGCCGATGCGGAACGAACGCGGCAAGGTCCTCGGCGCTTCGAAAATCGCGCGCGACGTCACCGCCCGCAAACGCGCCGAGGCGGTTCTGGGGCGGCGGGCGGAGGAGCAAGCGGCGCTCTATCGTTTCACCGACCGGCTGTTTCGCGCGCAGTCTTTGGAAGACATCTACGACGCCGCGCTCGACGCCATCATGGCGGCGCTGCATTGCAGCCGGGCCGCGATTTTGCGGTGCGATGCCGATGGCGTCATGCAGTTTGCGGCGTGGCGCGGCCTGTCCGATCGCTATCGCGCAGCCGTCGAGGGCCATTCGCCGTGGCCGCCCGGCGAAGCCAACCCCGAGCCGGTGTGCATAGCCGATACCGCCGGCGCCGAGCTTGAACCCCCGGTCGACGCCGCTGTCAAATGCGAAGGCATCGGCGCGCTCGCCTTCATTCCGGTGATGGCCGAGGGCAGGCTGATCGGCAAGTTCATGAGCTACTACGACGCGCCGCGCGAATTCGCCGGCGAAGACACCGCTCTGGCGCTGACGCTGGCGCGCCAACTCGGCTTCGCCGTCGAACGCATGCGTGCGGAGCAAGCGCGCGCCGCCATGGAAGCGGAATTGCGCGCCGCCAGCGAGAAGCTCGAGGCAGAAGTCGAGAAGCGCACGCTGGAGCGCGACCGCATCTGGAACGTCTCCGAGGACCTGCTCGCCGTCTCCAATTTCGAGGGCTATTTCCTCAGCATCAATCCGGCGTGGACCCGGCTGCTCGGCTGGAGCGAGGACGAGATCAAGTCCATGTATGTCGGCGAATTGCGTCATCCGGACGATGCGCCCAACGCCATCGCGGGCCGCGCGCAGCTTGCGCGAGGCGTGCCGACCGTGCGCATGGAGAACCGTTTCCGCCACAAGGACGGCTCGTGGCGCTGGCTGCAATGGACCATGACCGAGAACCGCGGTCTGATCTATGTCGCCGGCCGCCACGTCAGCGCCGAGAAGGAGGCCGCCGTCGCGTTGGAACGGGCGCAGCGGCAAGCCGCGCATCTGCAGAAGATGGACGCCATCGGCCAGCTTACTGGCGGCATCGCCCACGACTTCAACAATCTTCTGATGATCGTGAGCGGCCACGCCCAGAGTCTGAAAAATCGCCTGACAGAACCGCGCGACGTGCGCGCGCTGGCGGCCATCGAAATGGCGGCGGGACGCGGCGAGAATCTGACGCGGCAATTGTTGTCGTTCTCCCGCACGCTGCCGCTCAATCCGACGGTGCTCGATCCGGCGGAGACGGTGGGGGCCATTCGCGACGTGCTTGCCGGCTCGATGCACGTCAATATCGAATTTCGCATCGACGTTCCCGACACGAGCTGGGCGGTGAATGTCGACAAGTCCGAGCTCGAGCTCGCCTTGGTCAATCTCGTCGTCAATGCGCGCGATGCGACCCCGGGCTCGGGCCGCGTCGTGATCGCGGCCGAGAACCTTCATCTCGCCGCCGGCACCGGCCCGGAAGGCTTGCACGGCGACTTCGTCGCGCTCGGCGTTGCCGATAGCGGCAGCGGCATCCCGGCCGATCTGCTGCCGCGGGTGGTCGAGCCGTTCTTCACCACCAAAGGCCCGGATAAGGGTACCGGCCTGGGCCTGTCGCAGGTCTACGGCTTTGCCCGGCGCTCGGGCGGCAGCGTAACGATCGACAGTGAAATCGGCCGCGGCACCACGGTGACGCTGTATCTGCCGCGCAGTCACGCGCCGGTCGCCCCGCCGTTGCCACGCGACGACAAGCGCTATGTCGCGCTCGACCGCCAGACCATCCTCGTCGTCGAGGATAATCCCGACGTGAGGGATGTCGCGGTGTCACTGCTGGACCAGCTCGGCTACCGCTCGGTGGAGGTCGACAGCGCCGCCGCCGCGCTCGATCAACTCGCCGGCGGAGACATTGCGCTCGTTTTCAGCGACGTCGTGCTGCCCGGCCAGACCGACGGACTGGCGCTGGCACGGATCGTCAACGATCGCTATCCGAACATTCCGGTGGTGCTGACGACCGGCTACACCAAGGTGTTCGACGCCGACCCGGAGTTTCCGGTGCTGCGCAAGCCGTATCAGATTTCGGCGCTCGGCCGGGTTATCCAGCAATCGCTCAAAGCGCCGTCCTCGCCGGCGCGCTCGGCCACGGCGAGCGGTTGAGCCGCGCATTGATCCGGAAAATTCCGATTTGGAGCTTGGGCCGCCCCTCGGTGCGTCTGTCGCGCCTGCAAAGAGATCGCTTCCTAAAAGATCATCGGGGCGCCGAAAACTCGCCCGCGAATCTGCACAGTTTTGCCTTGGCGACGGGTTCCGATAGCGCCACCTCCGTCGGGGGAGGGTCACGCCGGGCGAGCATATTTTTGTAACGCGCGTATGCTCGGCGATGCTCCGGGGGCGGCGCGACGTGTCCTAGGCACGGCGCGCCGTTCTCCATTTCGCTGCGGGCTGATTGATTGCCAGTATGCGGCGCGTTTCTCTCAGCTGCGGGAATTGGTGGGCACATAAGGACTCGATCCTTGGACCCGCCGAATAAGAGGCGTGAGGAATCGCTTTTGCGACGAGGCTCATCCCGCCTGTCGGGATGGTGCCATAGGCCGCCTCTTGGTAGATCAGTTGGACATGGGAGCGAATTCGTCCCCGAAGCCAAGTTTTCGCCAGGTCGCGACCGGGTTGCGACGGATCGACGCCGATCGCATCCGCCGGATCGAAAAATGAAAATCGAACACCAGGAGAGAGTTGCCAGGGTTTTGGGCCGCCCGGCCGAGTCCACTGGCGGTGCCGGCATGGCTGGCCTCGCAGGACTGGAGGGACTCGAATCGAGCCGACTGATATTAGACGCGCCATGAGTGTCCAGCATGAAGCGCGCACCGCCGACGGCTTTTTGACCCCTCGCGGTGAGCGACAACCCGTTCACCGCGGTTTGGTGTTTACGATTGTCGCCCTCGCATTGCTGATGATGTCGATCGACTCGACAATAGTCGCGACGGCGTTGAATGCCTTACGAACTGGATTGCACACGTCCATCAATTGGGCCGGATGGACCATCACGGCCTACGCCTTCGGATTTTTGCTGATCCTGCCCGTCAGTGGGAAACTCAGCGAACAGTATGGCCGCCGCAAGGTGTTCCTCGGTTCGGTCGTCGCCTTCACCCTAGCCTCGCTGTGCTGCGGGCTGGCCGACAACATCTACGTGCTCATTGCGTTGCGCGCGGTGCAGGCGGCCGGCGGAGCGGGCTTCACGCCCTCGGCGACGGGGATCATTGTGGATCACTTCGGCGACGCGCGCGATCGTGCGGTCAGCTTGTTTGGCAGTATCTTCTCGATCGGTGCGATGATCGGGCCCATATTCGGTGGGCTCTTCGTGTCATACTGGACGTGGCGGGGCGTGTTTTTGGTCAACGTCCCGATCGGCATGGCGGTTTTCGCGCTGGCACTGCGCTACGTGCCGCGGGATCGATCACGGAGGGGAGTAACCCTGCCGAGAATGGATGCCTCCGGTATGGCGCTGCTCGGCGGCGGTCTCCTCGCCGGCATGCTCGCTGTCAGTTATCTGGGAGAAAGGCATGCGCACGGATGGTCGCCCGTCTTCGTGGTCCCGTTGGCCCTCGCGGTTGTCGGGCTATGGATGTTCTTTCGTCACATCAACCGTTCGGCGTACCCGTTCATCGCGCCGCGCCTGATTTATGGCCCAGGCTTCGGCGCCATCAATCTCATCAACGCGGTCTACGGCGGCATCACCTCGGGCGTGATAGCGCTCGTCCCGCTCTACGCAACCAACCGCTACGGTCTCGACGCACTCGACTCCGGCACATTGCTGATCGCCCAAGGGGCTGCGGCAATCATGTTGTCGATCGCCGGCGCACTGGCGTTACGGCGCACCGGCTACCGGCCGCCGATGTATTTCGGCGGTGTCGTCATCGCAACCGGCATTCTGCTGCTTGCGCTGAGCCCAATCGCTAGTATCCCACCGTATGCATGGCTCGCCGGCTCCGCCTTCCTTGTTGGAGTGGGCCGCGGGGCGAACAACCCGGCCAGCCGCAACGCCGGACTGCAACTGGCACCTGAACACTCCGCGACCCTTGCTGCACTCCGGACCATGTGCATGCAAATTGGGACAATCATCACAGTCTCCATAGACGCTGCGATTCTCGCCAGTTCGCATGATCCGGGCCGCATCCAAGCCTGGCTCTTCGCGGCAGCCGCCGCGCTGCTCGTCGTGGCGCTCCCGTTGATCAGCCGCGTGCCCGAGCATCGCGGCTCGTGGTGACCGCCACAGCGAAATGGAAACTATCAGCCCGGCTAATTATTTGAAGTGATGGTGGGCGCACAAGGACTCGAACCTTGGACCCGCTGATTAAGAGTCAGCT
>JBAQHW010000181.1:0-17419 GCA_049288525.1 Xanthobacteraceae bacterium | reverse complement strand
ACGCCGCGCTTGGCGAAACCCACGGCGCGCTCGGCGGACGTCGAATAGGCGCCGGGAATTTTCTTCGCCTTTTGCGCGCCGGCGATCATCGTATCGAGGTGGCCGTCGACCTCCTTCGACAACGGGTCCACGGTCTTGCCGTCCGACAGCGCGATGGACAGGTCCGATGGACCGAGGAAGAAGCCATCGATCCCCGGCGTATTGATGATTGCCTCGAAATTTTGTAGCGCCGCGCGGGTCTCGATCATCGCGAAGGTGACAATGTGGTCGTTGGCTTCGCGCAGATAGGTCGCCATGTCGGACACCCCGCCGAGCGCCATGGCTCGGTGGGGGCCCCAGCTGCGCTCGCCGAGTGGCGGGTATTTGGCCGCGGCCGCAAAGGCGCGAGCGTCGGCCGCGGTATTGATCATCGGCGCGATGATGCCTTCGGCGCCGAAATCCAGTGCGCGGCTCACCAGCGCGAAATCGTTTAGCGGCACCCGCACCATGGGCGCCGCGCCGCCCTGACGGATCGCCGCCACGGCGTGGAGGATACCGGCGACGTCCCACAGGCCGTGCTGACTTTCGACCGCCACGGCCGGAAACCCTTCGCGCGCCAGCGTCTCGGCGAGGAGCGGATAGGGCAGGCCGCACCAGCCGGTGAACACTGTTTCTCCGGCCTGAAAGCGCCTGGCGAGCGTGAATGCAGGGATGGCCATGATCGTTTTTCCGTTCGCTGAGGTGTGACCGATGCGCGGTGCGACTATCTAGCGTCCGGCCTGGATGTCGGTCACCGCCTTGGCCATGAGTTCGTTCATGGTGCGGGCGATCTGGTGATCCGACTGCGCGATGCTCTTGGCGTCGAAATCCTTACGGAGCTTGTGGGCAACGTCGCGGTCGCCGGTCTGCTCGAATTCGGTCATGACCACCGACAGCGCATAACTGTCGGCCTCCGCACCGGTCAGTCCGAGTTTTTCCGCAGCCCACAAGCCGAGCATTTTGTTGCGCCGCGCGATGGCCTTGAATTTCAATTCCTCATCATGTGCAAACTGCTTCTCGAAGGCCTCTTCGCGCTTGTCGAATGTGGTCATGCAGATGCCTCGGAGTGCTCCGGACTTAAGCGTGGACGTGCTGTCGACCGGCCGCGAGCTTTGCTTTAACGTGTGGAAGACGACGGATCGCTCGCCGCCTTGCATATCGGGGGTGGCGCGTCAAGGCAACCGCATTTGGCGGAATTATTCGGCGTTGCGGGAAGCTTCGCGCAGGTCTATGCCGATTGTACTCCGCCTCACCTTCGGTTAGCTTTCGTGACGCGGAGGGCCGCTTAAGTTGAGTCGCGTTTGCCTGGTTCCGAGCGCGCCTTCTGCCGCCGCCGCGGACCTCGACATTAAATATGGAGCCACGGCATTCCATGGACTTCACAAAACCCCGGTACACTCCGATGAGCCGCCGCCGCCGCATTTACGAAGGCAAGGCGAAGGTCCTTTACGAAGGACCCGAGCCCGGAACGCTGATTCAGCATTTCAAGGACGACGCCACCGCGTTCAATGCGAAAAAGCATCAGGTGATCGAAGGCAAAGGGGTGCTGAATAACCGGATCTCCGAATACCTTTTCCAGCATTTGAACGACATCGGAGTTCCAACCCACTTCATTCGCCGGCTGAACATGCGCGAGCAGTTGATTCGCGAAGTCGAGATCATTCCCCTCGAAGTCGTGGTGCGCAACGTCGCCGCCGGCGAGTTGTCGCAACGGCTCGGCATCGAGGAAGGCACGCAGTTGCCGCGCTCGATCATCGAATTCTATTACAAGAACGACCAGCTCAACGACCCGATGGTGTCGGAAGAGCACATCACCGCGTTCGGGTGGGCAACACCGCAGGAAATCGACGACATCATGTCGCTCGCGATTCGCGTCAACGATTTCCTCTCCGGCCTGTTTCTCGGCGTCGGCATCCGTCTTGTCGATTTCAAGATGGAGACCGGCCGGCTGTGGGAGAACGATCTGATGCGGATCGTCGTGGCCGACGAGATTTCCCCGGATTCCTGCCGGCTGTGGGATATCAAGTCCAACGAGAAACTCGACAAGGACCGCTTCCGCCGCGATCTCGGCGGGCTGCTCGAAGCCTATACCGAAGTCGCCAAGCGGCTCGGCATCATGAGCGAGGGCGAGCGGCCGCAGGGCACCGGTCCGGTCCTGGTCAAGAGCTGACGTGACCGTGCGCGACGTCACCATCGGCCTCGTCGTGCCGTTTGCGACCGACGAAGTGCCGTTCGAGGGCCCGATCATGTATCCGGGCGTGCGCTTTATTCCGCGCGGCGTGGGCGTGCGCGCGCTTACTCCCGAAGGTTATGAATCGGCCTTTAACGGCATCCTCCCCGCCGCCGAATACCTGGCCCAGCAGGGCGTCGACGCGATCATGGTCATTGGCACGTCGCTGACCTTCTACCGCGGCGCCGAGGCGCATAACCGCCTGCTCGAACAGCTTCGCGCACGCACCGGGCTGCCGGTGAGCACCATGAGCCAGGCGCTGATCGACGGACTGCGCGAAGTCGGCGCCGATCGGGTCGCGGTCACGACCGCTTATACCGACGTCGTCAACCGCCGGCTCAAGGAGCTGTTGGAGGCGGCGGGCGTCGAGGTCTTGTCGCTGGAATGCTTCAATCTGCTCGAATTCAACGCGCCGCATAAGATCACCGAGGCGGAAATCATTTCGCTCAGCGACACCGCGGTAGCCAAAGCCAATGCCGGCAAGGCACGCCCCGCCGAAGCCATTCTCATTTCCTGTGGCGGCCTGCGCACGCTCGGCGTTGCCGCGCCGCTCGAGGCGCGCCACGACATTCCGGTGGTGTCGTCAGCGACCGCGGCATTCTGGGCCGCGATGCGGCTTGTCGGCGAAAGCGGGCGGATCGACGGCTATGGACGGCTGTTCGAGCAGGCGCGTGCGGCCGCGCAATAACGCTTTGCTTGGTTGCGAGCCCGGCGATTCCTACATATGAGGTGACCATGAAAGCCCGCGTCACCGTCACGCTGAAATCCGGCATCCTCGACCCGCAGGGCAAGGCCATCGAGGGTGCGCTGAAGTCGCTCGGAGTCGGCGGGGTTGTCAGCGTCCGCCAGGGCAAGGTCTTCGACATCGAGATCGAAGGCGCTGACGGCGGTGGTGGGGAAGCAGCGCTTAGGGCCGCGGCGGAAAAGCTGCTCGCCAATACGGTGATCGAGAATTATCGGATTGAGGTGACGGGATAGGCGCGATGAAATCAGCCGTCATTGTCTTTCCCGGCATCAATCGCGAGCGCGACATGGCGCGCGCCTTGCGGTTTGTTTCCGGCCACGAGCCGGCGATGGTCTGGCACGCCGAGACCGCGCTTCCCGCCGGCACCGATCTGGTCGTCATTCCCGGCGGCTTTTCCTATGGCGACTATCTACGCTGCGGCGCCATTGCCGCGCGCTCGGCGATCATGGATGCGGTGCGCAGCTTCGCCGCCCAAGGCGGGCTGGTGCTGGCGGTGTGCAACGGCTTTCAGATCGCCTGCGAGGCCGGCCTCTTGCCCGGCGTACTGATGCGCAACGCGCAACTGCGCTTTATCTGCCGCGACGTCTATCTGCGGGTCGAGCGCTCCGACACGCCGTTCACCCGCGGCTACAATGCCGGCCAAGTCATCCGCGTGCCGGTGGCCCACGGCGAGGGCAACTACATCGCCGACGGCGAGACCATCGCCAGGCTTGAAGGCGAGGGCAGGGTGGCCTTCCGCTATTCGTCGCCTGACGGCATGGTCGATCCGAACTGGAATCACAATGGCGCCATGAACGCCATTGCCGGCATCATCAACGAGCGCGGCAATGTGCTTGGCATGATGCCGCATCCGGAAAACCACGTCGAAGCGGCGATGGGCCGGACCGACGGCCGTGGCCTGTTCGCCGGGCTTGTGGATCACTTCAAGCGGGCGGCGTGAATACCTTGACGAGGCCATAGACGAGCGTTCGGTGCATCACTATCTTTTGAATGAGGTGTTGCAATGTCGACGATGATTTCAGAGGTTTATGACGCTTTCATTGCGTCCGGGGCTCCAGAAGACAAAGCGCGTAGGGCTGCGGAGGCAATTGCGGCCTACGAAGGACGCTTCAATAAGATCGAGAACGATCTCAACATTCTCAAATGGATGAATGGCGTCACTTGGGCGCTTTGCCTTGGCATTTTATTTCGTCTTTTCATGCACTAGGCAGCAATCTTAACGCTGACACTTGTGAAGTTGCGAGGGCGGCTTGATCGGCTTTGGACTCGATCCTGCGGGATATTGTAACGGTAGAAGTGTGCTGGCTGTTGCTAAGCGCCGCGGATTGGTCGCGCGCGTAGAGATTCTGCGCAATTGCCCTTTCTCGAAAGTACCTGAAAAGAGCCGAGAACTAGATCTGATTTTAGCAAATGAAAGAGCTGCATTGCAGACTTTTGCTGGGATGGGCCGCGTTGCAATTGATGTTCCGATTGACTTGCAGGCGCTTCCGACTGTTCGTGCGCCAACTTATCTATGGCAGGAGACGAAACGAAGTGTGGACAAAGCAGTGGAAGGAATGGAGCCGTTGGCGTCCTCGATTGGACATGTAACGGCGCGATTTCAGTCGATCTTTTGTGAAGACAGACTAAATCGCGAAATCGGATCAAGAATCTTTGAGACTTATCCAAAACCGAGTCTTAAGAAATTGCTCGGCGACGATTGGGCGAATGTAAGGAGATACAAGGATAAGAAAGATACTAGCCACATTGGAACGATTTGTAATGCTCTAAATATCAGTCCCCGCACAGAAATAAAGAGCCACGATGATCTTGATGCCGTGATTTGCTCACTCACAGCGATAGCCCTCGACAACGAAATATGGTCTGCGGCCGACTACAGGGAGCTGGGGTGGGATGTAGAGGAATTGCCGCGGGGCTATCGACTCCTTGCACGCAATCCATTCAATACGATCACAGTATCGACTGCATGCTATTCCGAATGGATGCAAGACAGCTCCAAGACTCAATGACCTCCAACGACCCCCCCATCACCCCCGACCTAATCGCCGAACACGGCCTGACGCCGGAGGAGTACGAGCGCCTCGTCAAGCTGATCGGCCGGGCGCCGAGCTTCACCGAGCTCGGCATTTTCTCGGCGATGTGGAACGAGCATTGCTCGTACAAATCGTCCAAAATCCACCTTCGCACGCTGCCGACCACGGGCCATTGCGTGATCCAGGGTCCGGGCGAGAACGCCGGTGTCATCGACATCGGCGACGGGCAGGCGATCGTGTTCAAGATGGAGAGCCACAACCACCCGAGCTTCATCGAGCCCTATCAGGGCGCGACGACCGGTGTCGGCGGCATTTTGCGTGACGTTTTTACGATGGGCGCGCGGCCGATCGCTTGCCTCAATGCACTGTCGTTCGGCGATCCGAAGCATCCGCGGACCCGTTCGCTCGTTGCCGGCGTCGTCGCCGGTATCGGCGGCTATGGCAATTCGTTCGGCGTCCCCACCGTCGGCGGCGAAATCCGGTTCGACCGGCGTTATGACGGCAACATCCTGGTCAATGCCATGGCGGTCGGTATCGCCGACAAGGACAAGATTTTCTATTCCGCGGCGTCCGGCGTCGGGATGCCGATCGTCTATCTCGGATCGAAGACCGGTCGCGACGGCATTCACGGCGCCAGCATGGCCTCGGCGGAGTTTGGCGCCGATGCCGAGGAAAAGCGCCCGACCGTGCAGGTCGGCGATCCGTTCTCGGAAAAGCTATTGCTCGAAGCCTGTCTCGAGATCATGGCCAAGGGCTGCGTCATCGCCATTCAGGACATGGGCGCCGCCGGGCTGACCTGTTCCGCGGTCGAGATGGGCGCCAAGGGCGATCTCGGCGTCACGCTTGATCTCGATCACGTGCCGTGCCGGGAGACCGGCATGAGCGCCTACGAGATGATGTTGTCGGAGAGCCAGGAGCGCATGCTCATGGTGCTCAAGCCTGACAAGGAAAAAGAAGCCGAGGCGATTTTCCGCAAATGGGGGCTCGATTTCGCGGTCATCGGTGAGACCACGCCGACGAAACGTTTCGTCGTCCGCCACGGCGGCGCGCCGATGGCTGATTTGCCGATCAAGGAATTGGGCGACGAAGCGCCGGTCTATCGCCGGCATTTCATCGAGCCCAAGCGGCGGCCGATTATCGATCCGGCATCGGTGAGGCCGCCGATGCGCAACGCCGACGCTCTCGAAAAGTTGATCGGTTTGCCGGATCTGTGCTCCCGGCGCTGGGTATGGGAGCAGTACGATCACGTCATTCTCGGCAATACCGTGCAGCGGCCGGGCGGCGATGCCGCCGTCGTGCGCATCAATGAGGGTCCCAAAGCGCTGGCGCTCACCGCCGACGTAACGCCGCGCTATTGCGAGGCGGACTCGTTTGTCGGCGGCGCCCAGGCCGTGGCCGAAGCATGGCGCAATCTCACGGCGGTCGGCGCGCGCCCCTTGGCGCTGACCGACAATCTTAATTTCGGCAATCCGCAGCGGCCGGAGATCATGGGCCAGTTGGTTGGCTGCGTGCGCGGCATCGGCGAAGCCTGCCGCGCGCTGGATTTTCCGGTCGTGTCTGGCAATGTCTCGCTCTACAACGAAACAAATGGCCGGGCGATCCTGCCGACGCCGACCATCGGCGGCGTCGGACTCATCGACGACTTCACCAAATCGATGACGCTGCCCTTCAAGGCCGAAGGCGAAGCCATTCTCTTGATTGGCGAAAGCCGCGGCTGGCTCGGCCAATCGATCTATCTGCGTGACCTGTGCGGCCGCGAGGAGGGTGCGCCACCGCCGGTCGACCTTGCCGCCGAACGCCGCCACGGCGATTTCGTGCGGCAGCTGATCCACGATGGCTCGGTGACCGCGGTGCACGACGTGTCCGACGGCGGACTGCTCGTCGCGCTTGCCGAAATGGCGATGGCATCTGGGATCGGCGCCGTGCTGGAAGGCAACGCAGGGCTTCCTGCGCACGCCTTCTGGTTCGGCGAAGATCAGGCGCGTTACGTCGTGACGGCAAAAGACGGTAACGCCATCATGCAGCGCGCCAAATCCGCCGATGTGCCGCTGTTACGGATCGGCGCCACCGGCGGCGCCGTCCTCGCGGTCGACGGCGAGCGGCCGTTGCCAGTCCACGACCTAAAGCATCGGTTCGAATCCTGGTTGCCCACCTATATGGCGGGGTCGGCTGCGGCCGGCTGACCCGCGCCAGCGTCTCGTAACAAGTTGGCGACAGGCTCGCGGCCTTGACCGCGAGGCAGTCGCGTATGGCGGGGCCGATCGGCGGCAGGCCGGAGCACAATCTCTCTGCATCGCGCCGACAGATTGCCATGATGAGGATGCGCCGCTGCGGCGGCATGGGTCGCAATACCAAGGGGGGCACCGCGGGTGCCGCAGGCACGATGGCAACTGGGGGATGGCAACTGGCGGGTGGCAACTGGCGGGGCGGTGTAGCCGCTGGCGGTGAAATTGCGAGATTACCGTCGCTTGGCACCGGTCGGAAAGCTTGCCCAGATTACGCTTGAGACATCGAACGCGTCCGTTCCACCCGGCTGGACGGCCGAGCAATTCGCCATGAAGTCGAAGCGGCAATTGGCGCGAATGGCGCTGGTCTGGGCCACGGTCGGCTGCTGCACCTCTCCCGAAGCCACGCCGGTTATCAGAACAAACCCCGCCGCAAGCGCCGCGCGCCCGGCTATTTTGCCTGCGAACTGGCGTTTTCAGCGAGAGTCGTGCGGTCACCGGCGAATGTCATGAGCGCCCCTCATCTGCGCCAATAGTGCGGCGAGAATGCAATGGCCGCACCGTTTCCGCCGGCCGCCAAGTTGCCGCCGCCGTAAGCGGGTTTGCTCTTATCCGCCGATCTGATAAGCCGCAAACTGTCGGGCGAAGCGCATGGAGGCGGACCTTATGGCCATGGCGGCAGGCGACATCGAACGTTTGATCAAAACGTGCATTCCGGACGCCACGGTGACGATCCAGGACCTCGCCGGCGACGGCGATCATTACAAGGCAACGGTCATCGCCGAGTCGTTCCGCGGCAAATCGCGGGTCCAGCAGCACCAGATCGTCTATGAGGCGCTCAAAGCCGAGATGGGCGGCAAGCTGCACGCGCTCGCCTTACAGACCGGAACCCCGTAACGGCGGCGCCTGGTTCAACCATTCTCCCGCGCGGTAGCCTCGGAACCACGCTTGCTTTCGCACGCCGGACCGTCATGCAGGCGTGGCATGCGCCGATCTGGGCTTTGCCGGGATTTTGCGGTACATATATTGGAGTGGCGAAAAAGCGAGATTCGGCGCGGACGCGAGCGCCGCAAAGGCCAAGGGTGATCTTCCATGTCCATCGAGCAATTCATCGACAACGAGGTGAAGGCCAACGAAGTCGTGCTGTTCATGAAAGGCACGCCGCAATTCCCGATGTGCGGGTTTTCCGGGCAGTTAGTGCAGATCCTCGATTATCTGGGCGTGGCCTATAAAGGGCTCAACGTTCTGGAGAACGACGATCTGCGCAACGGCATCAAATCCTATTCGAACTGGCCGACCATTCCGCAGCTCTACGTCAAAGGCGAATTTGTCGGCGGCTGCGATATCGTGCGCGAGATGTTCCAGGCCGGCGAACTGCAGTCGCTCTTGAAGGACCGCGGCGTTGCGGTGAAGGAAAGCGCCGCCGCCTCATAAGCGGGGTGCGGCCGTCGGTGTTGTCAGCTGCGGAATAAGCTTACCGCCTCCGATATGTCCTGATGGGACATACGTCCCGGCCTGCGAGCGCAGGCCGGCCCCGCCCGGTCCACCCGATCCTGGTGTTTACAAATAGCGCGCCAGCCGATCGCCGCCGCGCCCGAGTTCAGCGCGAGTAATATTCGACGACCAGATGCGGCTCCATCTGCACCGGATAGGGCACGTCGGAGGGGATCGGGACGCGGCTCATTTTGGCCGTCTGCTGAGAGTGGTCGACCTCGATGTAATCCGGCACGTCACGCTCGCCGAGCGCGTTGGCTTCCAGCACCAGCGCAAGCTGCTTCGACTTTTCCTTGACCTCGATAAGCTCGCCGACCTTGACCCGGTAGCTGGAGACCGTCACGCGCTTGCCATTTACCTTGATATGGCCATGGCTGATGAATTGCCGTGCGGCGAAAACGGTGGGGACGAATTTGGCCCGATAGATCATGGTATCGAGCCGGCGCTCGAGCAACCCGATCATATGGGCGCCGGTATCGCCTTTGAGGCGGCGGGCTTCGTCGTAAATGCCGTGGAAGTGGCGCTCCGACATATTGGCGTAATAGCCCTTGAGCTTCTGCTTTGCGCGCAGCTGCACGCCGTAATCCGACAGCTTGCCCTTGCGGCGCTGGCCATGCTGGCCGGGGCCGTATTCGCGCTTGTTGATGGGAGACTTCGGACGGCCCCAGATATTCTGGCCCATCCGCCGATCGATCTTGTACTTCGCCTCGTGGCGCTTGGTCATTCGCGTCCTCGCTGGTTTGTCTCGGCATGATCTTTTCCGAAAACCGGAAGACCACTTTTCGGAATCATGCCGTATTGCTGAGGATCGCGCCCTCCTCCTGTTCCGGCCTTTGGCACGGAACCGACAGGTTTTGAACCGAAGCGCCGGCGCAAAACCACGGGTCGCGAAACACTGCGCGGGCCATTACGGCCCGCGAAGTGCGCGGTGTTTAGGGCGAAAGTCCCTGTGTGTCAAACCTCCTGGCCGGGCAGGCCGGCTAGCTGGCGGCAAGGTGTTTGCGGCGCAAGCTGCGCAATGCCGTAATCGCAAGGAGTGCTGTGACCGCGTCGAGCACCGCCACCACGATGAAGACCGCCGTCCAGCTTCCGGTTTGCTGCTTTAGGAACGCCGCCGCGGGGCCGGCGAGGATCGAACCGACCCCCTGGGCGATATAGAGAAAGCCATAATTGGTGGCGGCGTATTTCGGCCCGAAGGTGTCGGTGAGCGTCGAGGGAAACAGCGAAAAGATCTCCCCCCAGCCGAAAAACACCAACCCGCTGAGCACGACAAACAGCGCCGGCTGATGGATATAAGCGAACAGGACCAGAATGGCGGCGCACTCCAGCGCGAAGGCGAGCGCCATGGTGGGCTCACGGCCGATCCGGTCGGAAACCCAGCCGAAGAACGGCCGGGTCAACCCGTTGGTGAAACGCGACAGCGTCAGCGACAGCGGCAGCGCGGCCATGCCGAGCACCGGCAGGTTGGCAACGCCGAAATCCTTGGCGAAGGGCCCGACATTGAACACAACCATGAGGCCGGAGGTCGACATCATGCTCATCATCACGAATAGCAGGTAGAAAACCGGGCTTTTGAGCATCTCCGCCGGCGTGTAGCTGCGGTGCGCCTGTGGCACGGTGGCGGCAACGGGCGTGGCACCGGGTGCCGCGAAATCCTCCGGCGGCAGGCGCAAGCCTTGGGCGGCCAAGATGCCGATGGCGGCTTGGATCAGTCCCCAGACGACGAGGGTTTGGGCGTAGCCCGAGCTTTTGATCATGGAGTCGATGGGGAAGCTGGTGAAAACCGCGCCGAAGCCATAACCGGCGGCGGCTAATCCGGCGGCGAGGCCGCGGCGGTCCGGAAACCAGCGGACCATCAGCCCGACGATGCCGACATAAATGATGCCGGTGCCGAAACCGCCGATGACGCCGTAGGTGAGGTACACCGTCCACACATTGCCGGCGTATGCGGCCAGCACCCAGCTGCCGCCGCTGAGGAATGCTCCAATCGAGATCAGCAAGCGTGGGCCGAAGCGGTCGACCAGATAGGCCTGGAACGGCGAGAACCAGGTTTGCAGGATCACTAAAAGCGACACGGTCCATTGCACCTCGGCGAGCGTGGTGCCGAGCTTTTGGTTGAGGGGGCCGGTGAACAGCGTCCAAACATATTGCGGACTGGAGACCGCCATCATGGCGATGATCCCGAGGATGAGCTGATTCCAGCGGTTGGGCTGCGCCGCCGCTTGCCGCGTCGGAATGGCGATCGTCATAGGTCATCTCCGTCTGTTCGAGCAAAAGATGTCCCGCACGGCGGAACCATGCTCGCAATCTTCCCGACATCGGCCACTGCAAATAACGTTGCAGGATCGCTGGCGAAGGAAAAGGCGATATTGAAAGCAGGGTTTGATTTGAAATTAGGCAGAAACTAGCTGGTAGCGGCCGCCGCGGCGGGTTCGTCTGGGCGAATGCCGAAGCGCGTTAGCAAGGCTTGGCGTGGGCGCCCGGACGTGAAGATCGCAGTGGTGCTGCCCGGTACGCCGGACGAGGGCAGGGGACCGAGCAAGTCGCCAACCCGCCGGGCGATCGCCGGCGCGGGATCGATGAAATTCACCGGCCACGGTGCGAGTTTGTGCAGGCGCTCAAGCAGCAGCGGGTAGTGCGTGCAGGCGAGTACCACGGTGTCGGTCCGCTTGCCGTCATCGACGAAGGCCGGCGCTATCTCCTGGCGCAGCGCGGCGTCACTGATCGGCAAGCCGGCGAGATCGTCCTCAGCGTAGCTTGCGAGGTGCTTCGAACCGACCAGCGTGACCCGACAATCGCCGGCATAGTCGCGAATAAGCGCCCTGGTGTATTCGCGCCGCACCGTCGCCTCGGTGCCGAGCACGGAGACGCGCCGTGTCACCGAAGCAATGCAGGCCGGTTTGATGGCCGGCACCGTGCCAACAAACGGTAGCGAGAATTTCTTGCGCAACTCCGGCAGCACGATGGTGGAGGCGGTGTTGCAGGGAATGACGACGAGATTGGGCCGGTGCGCATCGATCAGTTCGCCCATTAACGCGACGACACGGGCGACGAGGGCTGTTTCTTCGATTGCGCCGTAGGGAAAGGCCGCGTCGTCGGCGACATAGACGTAATCCGCTTGCGGGCGCATCGCCGCGACCTCCCGATAGACGGTGAGGCCACCAAGACCCGAGTCGAACATCAGGATTTTTTCGCGCGACGCCATAGCTTGAACTCACCACCCCTTTTTAGGGGAGGCCCGCCAAAAGCGGGAATTCCCTTCAGCCCTTCAGCCCTTCGACCAGACGCGGACCCTCCTTGGGGTTCGCGACTTGCTGTTCGGCCGCAAGCGGCCGCTCGGGCACCGCTGCGACCAGGCCGCTCACCGCGGTAAAGGTCAGGATCAAGATGGCCGCGAGGTTGCCGTCATGGAATTTGGCGAAGGCGACCGCGCCCATCAGATAAGCCCAGAATGGGAAGGCGATCGTCGAAACGATCGCGTTGACGAGCCAGGCGTCGCCGTCCTCGCGCACGTACCAGCAAAACAAGGGCGTCAGGATCAATCCGACCAGCAATGCGCCGGCCGCGATGGTGGTGACGGAGAGCCCCGCCATGGTCGCTGTCCCGTTACCGGAGGCTACGGCCTGCGCCAGGATGGAATTGACCAGCATCGAGCAGCCGATGATCTCGGCCGGAATATATTTCACCATCCGCGTCAGATAATCGTCGCCCGGTTCGCCCGCAGTCGTGACGGCTTGGGCGCGCGGTTGGAACATGCCGCCGAAGTCGGATGCTTGCGCTGGCTGCGCCTGCAGCTGAGGCAATTTCGGTTTGCGTACCAGACGGCTCATGATCCTCTCCCCGAATGGTTGCACGAACCTACGTCACACGGGCGAGTCGGGCAAGGCGACCAAAGCCCCGCCGGCAGTCCAGAGAGACGGAATAAACATGGTTAGCGCCGCTCAGGGCTTCTCAGGGCTTTGTCACGGCTTGCCGAAAACGCGGGCGAAGATGGTGTCGACCTGCGTCATATGGAAATCGAGATCGAAATTGGCGGCGATTTCCGCCTCGCTCAAATATTTGCGGATGTCGGGGTCGGCCTTCAGCAGCGTGAGGAAATCGCCGCTCCCGGCCCAGACCTTCATGGCGTTGCGTTGCACCAGCCGATAGGCGTCCTCACGCGCCGCGCCTTTCTGCGCCAGCGCCAGCAATACGCGCTGCGAATGCACCAGCCCGCCGAGCCGGTCGAGGTTCCTGCGCATCGTGTCGGGATAGACCAGGAGCTTGTCGACGATCCCGGCAAGGCGGTAGAGCGCGAAGTCGAGCGTGACCGTCGCATCCGGCCCGATCATGCGCTCGACCGAGGAATGCGAAATATCGCGCTCGTGCCAGAGCGCGACGTCCTCCAGCGCCGGCGTAACATAGGCGCGCACCATGCGAGCGAGCCCGACCAGGTTTTCCGACAATACGGGATTGCGCTTATGTGGCATCGCCGAGGAGCCCTTCTGGCCCTCGGAGAAGAATTCCTCCACCTCCAGAACTTCGGTGCGCTGCAGATGGCGGATCTCGGTCGCCAGCCGCTCGATCGAGGCGGCAACGACGCCGAGGGTGGCGAAGTACATGGCATGGCGGTCGCGTGGAATGACCTGGGTCGATACCGGCTCGACCGCGAGTCCCATCTTTTCGGCGACATAGGCTTCGATGCGCGGATCGATCTGCGCAAAGGTGCCGACCGCACCCGAAATAGCGCAGGTGGCGACCTCCTTGCGGGCCTGTTCCAGGCGCAGCCTGGCGCGGGAAAATTCGGCGAAGGCAACAGCGAGCTTCAGCCCGAACGTCGTCGGCTCGGCATGGATGCCGTGCGAACGGCCGATCGTCGGGGTGAATTTATATTCGCGGGCACGCCGTTCCAGTGCGGCATTGAGCGCATCGACGTCGGCGATGAGAATATGGGCCGCGCGAACAAGCTGAACGTTCAGGCAAGTATCCAAAACGTCCGACGAGGTCATGCCCATATGGACGAAGCGCGCATCCGGACCGACAATTTCGGCAAGATGAGTGAGGAACGCGATGACGTCGTGCTTGGTGACGCGCTCGATCTCGTCGATGCGCGCGGGGTCGAATTTCGCGGCGTTGCCTTTTTCCCAGATCGTCTTGGCCGCGGACTTCGGGATCATGCCAAGTTCGGCCATGGCGCTGGCGGCGTGCGCCTCGATCTCGAACCAGATGCGAAAGCGTGTTTCCGGCGTCCAGATCGACGCCATCTGCGGACGGCTATAGCGGGGGATCGTCACGCCGCTTCTCCGCGCGCCAGCGCCGCTGCATTGCGGATCGCGGCGATATTGGCGCGATAGCTGTCCGCCGTCTTGCCCTTGAACACCGCCGAGCCGGCGACGAAGGCATTGGCGCCGGCGCGTGCCGCTTCGGGCGCGACTTCCGGCGTAACGCCGCCGTCGATCTCGATGTCGATCGGTCGTCCGCCAGCCATGGCGCGCAGGTTGCGGACTTTGCCGAGCGCGTCGGGGATGAATTTCTGGCCGCCGAATCCCGGATTGACCGACATCACGAGGATGAGATCGACCAGATCGATCACGTGCTCGATCGTGGTCTCGGAGGTGCCGGGATTGAGCGTGACGCCGGCCTTCTTGCCGAGCGCGCGGATCGCTTGCAGCGAACGGTGGATATGCGGGCCGGCTTCGACATGCACGGTGATGTGGTCGGCACCGGCCTTGGCGAAGGCTTCGAGATAGGGATCGCACGGCGCGATCATCAAGTGCACGTCGAGCGGTTTTTTGGTGTGCGGCCGGATCGCCTTGAAGATATCAGGCCAGATGGAAATGTTCGGCACGAAATGGCCGTCCATCACGTCGACATGGATCCAATCGGCGCCGGCGGCATCGACCGCGTGCACTTCCTCGCCCAATTTTGCGAAATCGGCGGCAAGGATCGAGGGGGCAATGATGAGCGGGCAGGGCACGGCTTTCTCCGGGCTTACCGGTTCTGCTAACACGCTGATCCGAGGCGGGCAACGCAAAGCCCGCCGTCCGGCAAGGCGCCTTATAGGGCCCGCTTGCCGGTGGCGGCACGGCTCGCCAAATCCCTGGCACCGCAGCGGAGGTCTCGTGGCGCGCACCGATATCATCGTTCTCGGGGCTGGTATTGTCGGCACCTCGGTCGCGCTGCATTTGGCCAAGCGGGGGCTGTCGGTCGCGCTGGTCGACCGTGGCGGCGCCGGCGAGGCGACCTCCTACGGCAATGCCGGCATTATCGAGGGCAACACCGTTTTTCCGGCGACCTTCCCGTCGGACTGGGCGACGCTTCTTGCCATTGCGTGCAAGCGCTCGCCGATCGCCAATTATCATCTGACGTTTCTGCCTAAAATCGCCCCGTGGCTTGCCGCCTTCCGCGCCGCGTCGCGGCCGGAGCGGCTCATCGCTACGGCGCGGGCGATGCGGCCGTTGTTTGCCCGCGCGGTCGCCGAGCACGAGGCGCTGGCCGCCGAGGCCGCGGCCGAGAAATATTTTCGCCGCACCGGCTGGCTGAAGCTCTATCGCAGCGACCGCGCGTTCGCGGGCGCAAAGCGCGAACTCGATGTTGCCGCGGGCTTTGGCATCGCCAATGTGACGATGGACGCCGGTGCGGCACGGGCGCTCGAGCCGTCGCTTAATCCGGTCTTCCGCCACGCGGTGCACTGGACCGGCGCCGTGAGCGTGAGCAATCCGCTCGCGGTGACGCGCGCTTATGCGGCGCGCTTCAAGGCGCTCGGCGGCTTGTCGTTTGCCGGTGACGCGCGCACGCTGCATCGTAACGGAGCGCGGTGGCGTGTCGAAACGGCCTCCGGAGCGCTCGACGCCGCCGAGGTCGTGATCGCACTCGGGCCGTGGCTCTCCGACCTGCTCGACCCGCTCGGCCTGAAACTCCCGCTCGCCGCCAAGCGCGGCTACCACCGGCACTATCGCCCGCAAGGCAATGCCGGGATCATTCGACCGGTGCTCGATGCCGAGAACGGCTACGTTATAACGCCGATGGAGCAGGGTATCCGGCTCACCACCGGTATCGAGTTCGCCCCCCGCGATGCGCCGGCGACCCCGGTGCAATTCGAACGTCTGTTACCCGCCGCGCGCCAACTGTTTCCGCTTGGCGAGGCCGTCGAGGCTCAGCCTTTCGGCGGGAAGACGTTTGGGGAGAAGACTTGGGTCGGCGCCAGGCCGTGCTTTGCCGATTCGCGTCCAGTGATCGGCCGCGCGCCGAAGCTGCCCGGACTATGGCTCGCTTGCGGACACGCACATTGGGGTTTGACGCTTGGACCGGCGACCGGCCGGCTTATCGCCGAACTGATGACGGGCGCCACGCCATTCTGCGATCCGGCGCCTTACGCGGCGGCGCGGTTCCTGAAGTGAAGGAGCGAATAGCGAGAACCTCTGCTCGCTACTCACTATTCGCTACTCGCCCTTTGTCTAGTTACTGATCGTCTTGATGACGCTGTTCTCGGGTCGCGTATTGTTGCTGGACGAATATCTATCGTTCGCCCGCACCATGTCGTCGTATTTCGCGATCGTCGTCACCGGGAATTTGGGCACCATGCCGACGACCTTGTAGCCCGCCAAATGCAGCTGATGCAGGATTTCGGGCATCGCTTCGGCGGTGCCGTGCTGGAAATCATGCATCAGCAGAATGCCTTTGCCGTTCTTGGCGAGCTTGGTCATGACCGATTTGACCACGTCCTCCGGCTTGTGAATCTTGAAATCGAAGGTGTCGATGTCGGTGGAGAAGATGGCGATGTTGCGCGTGCCGAGATAGGCGATCATGTCGGCCGGCATTTGCAGATCGGGGAAACGGAAGAATGGCGCGATCGGGCCGCCGGCCGCCGCCATATGCACGGCGCTTATGCCCATTTCGATTTCCTGCTTCGCCTGCTCGGGGTCCTTGGCGTAGGGATTTCTCGCCAAGTCCTTGTGCGACCAGGTGTGCGTCCCGACCGTCATTCCGGCGTCGACCAATTCCTTGGTGAGTTGCGGATTCCAAGTGGCGTGCTCGCCGATTTCGAAGAAGGTCGCGCGCACGCAATTATCCTGTAGCGCCTTGAGCACCATCTCGGTGTTCTGCGGCCACGGGCCGTCGTCGAAGGTCAGCACGACTTCCTTCTCGCGCAGAAAGTCATATTGCTTGAAATGCTCGGTGCCGAAGGCCGGTCCGCCGGTGGTGTCGATTTGGACGATGCGCGACATGCCGAGCGCATCGGGATTGTGGCACTCCGGAAGCGTGGTTGGCCACGGCGAGCTTGCGGCAGCCGGCGTTGGAGCAGGCGTCGGTGGCGGCAGACTCTGCGCAGCGGCCGCTGAACCTTGTGCGACGACAAGCGGTGCGGGCGTTGCTGTCGGCGCGGGGCGCCCGGCCGGGGCGGAAGTCTCCGACACTTTGATGACGGGGACTTGAGTGGCAGATGGCGCATCGGTTGCGGTGGCCACCTGTGCCGTTGTCGCCCGTGCTGGCGACATGATGTGGTGGACAAGCGCGACAAGCGAGGCCGGCGTCTTGTGTGCGGCGACGACGCCGAAGGCCGCAAGAGCTACCGTGAGCAACGCCGCAAAGGCGATAACAACGACGCGCATCGAACCCTCCGCCACAGATCTACCAAGCGACCCGTCCCGACCCTCGCAAAGTGAAGGCGCAATCGGCAAGCGAGTCAATAAAA